>NZ_CALRUC010000008.1:0-68849 GCF_943371255.1 Ferrovibrio terrae
TAATTCATTTGTATGATGAGTGGCGCGCGCTGACAATCCCATCCGGCGGTGTCGTGTCCAAACGACATCCTGCGGGGGACTGGCATGCATATTGCGGTTATCGGTACCGGTGTTGTCGGGGCGTGCTCGGCAGCGTGGTTGCAGCGCGATGGTCACACAGTGACGTTCATCGATCCCCGCGAGGCGGGTGAAGCCTGTTCGTTCGGCAATGCCGGCTCGCTGTCACCCAGCGCCTGTCTGCCTGTCGGCATGCCCGGTATGTGGAAAAAGGTGCCGAAATGGCTGCTCGACCCCGAGGGGCCACTGACCATCCGTCCTGCCCATTTGCCCGCAGTGCTGCCCTGGCTGATCCGTTTCCTGCGCGCTTCCAGCCGAGAGGAAGTCTCTCGCATCGCCACTGCCATGCGCGGCCTGCTGAAGCCGGTCTTCGAAGCCTACGAGCCATTGCTGCAGCGTGCCGGTGCCACCAGCCTCGTGCGCCATACCGGCTGTCTCTATGTCTACTCCTCGCGCGAGGCGGCCAATCAGTGGAAATGGGGCATGGATCTGCGCCGCCGCCTCGGCGTCGAATTGCGTGATATTGGCAGTGATGAACTGGCCGAGATGGAGCCCGATCTCAAAGGTCGCTTCCGCTTCGGCCACTATGCGCCCGACAACGGATCGGCGGCGGACCCGTCTGCGCTGGTGAAAGCGATCTACGGCCAGGCGATCCGCGATGGCGCCACGCATGTGAAGCAGGCGGTGACAGACCTGCAGATGACAGGGGGCGTGGTGAAGGCACTACAGCTCGACAATGGCGACAGCCTCGATGTCGATGGCGTGGTGGTTGCTGCCGGTGCCTGGTCCGCGGGCCTGGCCCGCCGGGTCGGCGCGCGCGTCCCGCTGGAAACCCAACGCGGCTATCATGTCACGGTTGCCAGTTCGAACCTGCAGCTGAGCCGCACCGTGATGGCCACCGAATACAACATGATGGTCAATCCGATGGCGATGGGCCTGCGTCTGGCCGGCACGGTCGAGCTGGCCGGCCTGAAAGCGCCGCCGCGCTATGCGCGCGCCGAAGCCCTGCTGAAAAAAGGCAAGGAGCTGTTTCCACATCTCGATACCAGCAAAACCAGCCTGTGGATGGGCCATCGACCCTGCCTGCCCGACAGCATGCCGGTGATCGGCCGCGCGCCGCGAGCGGAGAATGCCTGGCTCGGCTTCGGCCATGGTCATGTCGGCATGTGTGGCGGCGCCACCACCGGCCGCGAGATCGCCAATCTGGTTGCCGGCCGCATGCCGGAAATCGAACTGTCCCCCTTCAACCCGGATCGTTTCTGATAGGAGAGCGGGCGTGAGCACAGCCGTGTTCTGGTCGATCGGCATCGATGTTGGCGGCACCTATGTGGATGTCGCCGCAGTCGATGGCACCGGCCGGTACCAGCGCCGCAAGGTCCCGCGCATTGATGCCGATCCGGCCATCTCGGTGCTCGCGGCACTCGATGACGCTCTGCATGCGATGGCGATTGCGCCCGCCACAGTTGGTCGCGTGGCGCATGGCTCGACGCTGGTCACCAATATGCTGCTGGAGCGCAAGGCGCCGCCGGTCGCGGTGGTCACCAATCGCGGCTTTGCCGATCTGCTGCTGGTCGGCCGGCAGAACCGCAGTGATCTCTATACGCTGACGCCGGCCCCGCAAACGCCGCAGGCATTGTTCCCCGATGCGCTGCGGTTCGAGATTGCCGGCCGCTGCGCGGCAAATGGCGCGGAAATCGAACCGCTTGATCCGGCCGCGCTGACCGCTCTGGCCCGGACGATTGCCGCGAGCGGCGTATCGGCGGTAGCGGTTTGCCTGCTGCATGCGGTGCGCAATCCCGCCCATGAGATCGCGGTCGGCCAAGCGCTGCTGGCGGCGAACCCCGATCTGGCAGTTTCCCTGTCACATGCCGTCGATGTGGCATCCGGCGAATTCGAGCGCTTCCTGGCAACGGCACTGGATGCCTATGTGAAGCCATCCAGCCGGCAGTATCTCAATGCCTTCTGCGCTGGCCTGCTGGCACGCGGCCTGCCGCAGCCGGTGATCGTGACCTCCGATGCCGGCCTGCGGTCGCCGGCCATGGTTGCGGGAAACCCGCTCAGCCTGGCGCTGGCCGGCCCGGCTGCGGCGATGAGCGGCTTCCATCTGCAGGGCGCGGCAGGGGGCGATAAATCTATGCCCTGCATTTCGGTGGAGACAGGAGGTACCACCACCGATATCGGCCTGATCGAACACGGCGACATTGTCTGCGGTCGCAGGATCGACATCGGCGGCCTTTCGATCAGCCTGCGGGCGACGGATATCCTGTCGGTGCCGGTTGGCGGCGGCAGCATTGTTCGGGTCAATCAGGCGGGCGCGTTGCGCCTCGGTCCGCAGTCGATGGGCAGCCAGCCTGGTCCCGCTGCCTACGGGCGTGGCGGCACGCTGCCCACATTGACCGATGCGCTGGTCGTGCTGAACCGTCTGCCCGCGACACTTGCCGGTGGACTTGCACTGGATGTTGCCGCTGCGCGCCAGGTCATGCACGGCATTGCCGAGGCGCTGGGCTGCGATATTGAGGCGGCGGCTACCGCCGTGGTCGCGACTGCCGCAGCAGCAATCGCCGAGGGCGTGAAGGCGCATGCCTATCGCCACGGGATTGACCCAACCGGTGCCCGGCTGATTGCCGGTGGCGGTGGCGGGGCGCAGCATGCCGCCGAGGTCGCCGAGCTGCTGGGCAGTGATTGCGTGCTGATCCCGGCCGATGCCGGCGTTGTGTCTGCGCTCGGCTGTCTTGCCGCATCCGAGACCGCAGCTGCGGAAAGTGCTCTCGATCTTGCACTGACCACGGCTGACTGGCCGGCCCTGATGGCGGCGGTAGAGGCCATCGTGGCGCAGGCCGAATCACAGGCGCGGATCACATGGTCACTCGAAGCCGTCTACCAGGGACAGTCGGCAGCGCTTGAATTCTTCTTCCAACCGGATCGCGATGACGCCGCCGCACTGGCGCAGCGATTCGACCAGGTGCATGAACGGGTGCGCGGCCATGCCTTCGCGCGCGGCGTGCGTCTGCTGCGTCTGCGGGGCCAGTGGATGACGCGGCCCGCCACGCTGCAGGCCACTGTGCCGGCTTCGGCAGCCGGCAGCGAAGCTGATTGTAGCGGCCCGGCCAGCATCTTCACCGAAACTACCAGCCTGTGGATTCCGGCCAGCTGGCTGTGCTGCCAGACTGCCGATGGTAACCTGCAGATGCGACGCACCGGTCAGGCGCAGACACGGCAGCAGGCATTGAAAGGGGCGGCATGACCAGTCGCCTGCCTGCCACGCTTGTGCCGCGGCTCGAGCCGGTGCGCCTGACGCTGCAGGCCGCGGCCGACCGGATGCAGGACAGCCTGATCGGCGGCGCCTATTCCGCCATCGCACGCGAGGCCGGCGACGGTGCGGCGGCCCTCTTCCTGCCCGATGGTCGTCTGCTGGTACAGGCACGCTCGTTGCCGTTGCTGCTGGGATCGCTGATTCCTGCCGTCGAGGCAGTGCTGAAGCAGTTTCCCGCCGACACGATGCGCGATGGCGATGGTTATCTGCTCAACGATCCTTTCATGGGCGGCACCCATCTGCCGGATTTGACGCTGGTGCGCCCGATTTTCCTGCAGCAGACGCTTATCGGGCTGGCTGCCACGAGCCTGCATCACCAAGATGTCGGCGGCATCACGCCAGGATCGATTCCGCCGCACGCCACCTCGATCTTCCAGGAGGGGTTGCGCCTGCCGCCGGTGCGGTCGCATCGCGACAGTCAACTCGATGCGCTGCTAGGGGCGCTGCTGGCGGCGAACAGCCGCACGCCGGACCTGCTGCTGGGCGATCTGTCCTCGCAATGGTCGGGAACATCGGCGGGCGGTCGCGAGTTGCAGCAGTTGGCGCTCCGTGAGGGTGAGCATTTCCTTGTGCTATGTGACGCGCTGATCGACCAGACCGAAACTCTGACCCGGCAGGCGCTGCTCTCCTATCCCGATGGGATTGCCAGCTGGGAGGATGCCCTGGACAGTGACGGTGTCGGCGACGATCCAGTGGCCATTCGTGTCACGCTGGAAAAGCGCGGCGACCGCCTGCGCATCGACTTCACCGGCTCGGCGCCGCAGACACGCGGTCCGGTCAACGCGGCGCCGGCCGCCGTGCTGTCGGCGGCACTGTATTTCATGCGCAGCCTCGCACCCGATGCGCCGAACAATGCCGGCTGCCTGTTGCCGCTCGATCTGCATCTGCCAGAGGGCAGCGTGGTCAATCCGCTGTGGCCGGCGGCGGTGAATGCGCGCACCGGCACGGTGAAATTGGCTTGCAATGCCATCATCGGCGCCTGGAGCGGGATTGCACCCCACACCGCCGCTGCCGCGAATGCCGGTGTTGCCGCCGTGATCGCCTTTGCCGGCAAGGACGCGGATGGCCGTGACTTTACGCTGACCGAAGTGGTGGCCAGCGGCGCCGGCGCGCATGCCGGCGGCGATGGCACGCCGGGGATTTCCACCGATGTTAGCAACGCGCGCAACACGCCGGTCGAGATCGTCGAGGCACGCACGCCGATCCGCATCGAACAGTACGGTTTTGCCACAGGTTCCGGCGGCGGCGGGCGTCATCGCGGCGGCGATGGCCTGCGCAGGGTTTATCGCCTCACAGACGGCAAGGGCACGGTGTCCTATCGCGGCGAGCGGCATCGTCATGCTGCCCGTGGTGCGGCCGGTGGTGCGGCCGGTGCGCTGTCGCGTGCCTGGATCGAGCGTGCCGATGGCCGCATCGAGGCGCTGGGGGCCAAGGCTCAGTTCGAATGGCAAGCCGGAGACCGGCTGCATGTGGAGACCGCCGGTGCGGGAGGGTGGGGAGAGCCCGAGTAACAACTGCGACTAGACAAGGATAGGAGACTGAGATGACCGGGGTATTTTATCGTAATGTACTGAAGGGGGCGGCGGGCCTGATGGTTGCTGCGGGTATGGCGCTGGCGTCTGCAACGCCGGCACTGGCGCAGGCCTACCCATCCAAGCCTGTGACCCTGATCGTGCCATTTGCGGCTGGCGGGTCGACCGATCTGCTGGCGCGGCAGATCGGCGCCAAGATTTCCGGTCCGCTGGGCCAGCCGGTGATCGTCGAGAATCGCGGCGGGGCCGGTGGTGCACTGGGCGCGAATCTGGTCGCCAAGGCCGCGCCGGATGGCTATACGCTGCTGATGGGCGTTTCCGGATCCAACGCGATCAGTGCCGCATTGCGGACGGATCTGCCTTACGATCCGGTGAAGGACTTCGCCTCGGTCAGCCTGGTGGTCAGCTCGCCGCTGGTGCTGGTGGTCAATGCCAACAGCAGCTTCAAGTCGGTGCAGGATGTGATCGCCCATGCCAAGGCGAAGCCCAGCACCTTCACGCACGGTTCGCCCGGCATCGGCACCTCAATGCATATGGCCGGCGAGCTGTTCGGCCTGGAAGCCAAGGTGAAGCTGGAGCATGTGCCCTACAAGGGCAGCGCCGCCGCGCTGCAGGATCTTCTGGGTGGCCAGATCGATAGCATGTTCGGCGATCTGCTGGTCGTGCTGGAACATGTGAAATCCGGCCGCCTGCGCGCGCTGGGCGTCACTTCTCTGACCCGGCATCCGATGCTGCCCGATGTGCCGACGGTGGCCGAAGCCGGCTTGCCGAAATATGAGGCCATCTCCTGGCAGGGCGTGTTCGCACCGGCCGGCATTCCGGCACCGACCTTGGCCCGGCTGTATCAGGAAGTATCCAAGGCGCTGGCGGCGGATGATCTGAAGACCTTCTTCACCGAGCGTGGCTTTATGGTCGAGGCTCGCAAGCCAGAGGAATCGCAGGCCTATGTGGCGGCTGAGGTAACGAAGTGGAAGGCTGTGGTGCAGGCAGCCGGGATCAAGCCGGAATGATCGAGCATATCGGCGGGCCTGTCCTTCGCGGAGGACAGGCCCAACCTCTCACATCGGTGGTTCGCGTCGATGCGCCACTGGTCTTCGTTGCCGGACAGGTGCCGATGCTGAACGGTCAGCCGGCAGCACCGGATATTGCCGGGCAGACGCGGTACGTCATCGGCATGATTGAGGCTGAACTTAAAAAAGCCGGCTGCGGCCTTGCCGATATCGTCAAGGTCACTGTCTGGCTGACCGATAAGGACGATTATCCAGCCTTCAATGCGACATACGCGGAAATTTTTGGCACCGAGAAGGCTCCGGCGCGGTCGACGGTAATATCCGGCCTGATTGCACCGGTGCGGATCGAGATGGAGGCCATTGCGGCAGCACATCGATAGCGGTGGCAGATCAAACAGGGCGATCCGAGTGTTCGACTGGACAGCGGTTAATTGGGCGCATGCCTGGCCGAGCCTGCAGTCAGCTGCTTTTCTTACATCCGATAGACACGGCGTGCGGTGCCGGCGAGCAGCTCCTGTCCGGCTGCCGAGCCATGCTCAGCTGCAATAATCTTATACGCATTCCAGAGATTGCCGTAGCTTATCGCCACGCTGTCGACCGGAAAATTGCTCTCAAACATGCAGCGCGCCGGACCGAAACGCCGGATCGCGTGTTGGAAATAGGCGCCGCGCTCGTCCACGAATTCCCGGGATGACGGCGGCATCGGACGGGTATGGGCGTCATACTGGGTGACGATCGACGCCATGCCACCGAGTTTCATAACGAGGTTCGGCAACTCTGCCAGCCTGTCGATCATAGTACACCAGGCGGCGAAGACCGGATCGCGCTCGGTAGGGCCGCGGGCATACCCGACCGGGGCACCGAGGTGATCGATTATGATGGTTGCGCCCGGCACTGCACGGGCAAGGTCGGCCAGATCGTTCAGCTGGAAATGAAACAGGAAGGCATCGAAGGCGAGGCCGCGTTCGGCCACGCGGGCCAGGCCACGGCGAAAGGCCGGATCGGCATAGAGGCCGGGTGGCGCGGCTCCGGCGAGCAACCGCGCCGAGGGGTCTTCGAGGCGGGCCGCACTCTGGCGGACCCCTCGCAGGCGTCCCGCGCCGGCCATCTCATGCCGGTCGAGCAGCATTTCCAGTTCAGGGTGCCGCAGGTCCGCATGCGCCACGATGGCCGCGATCGTTTCCGTGTTGCTGCCGCTGGCGGATTGAGCGGCCATGCGGGTGGCCCATTCCGTCTCGCCCAAGGCGCGGAGATGCTCCGGGCCATCCGTGCGGTATCCGGAGCCGCATTCGATATAGACGGCTTGTGTGACCCTATGGCCGTCCCTGGCGTCAGCGAGGAATTCTTCCAAGAGATAACGACTGGTCCGCAGCATCGCATCCGGCACGGCAGGATCGGGAAAATCACGTTCGCCCCAGAGATGGAAGTGCGCGTCGACGACCTCCTGCTCCGGTGCGAGGACCGGTTCGCGGCGCAAAGCCCACCAGTCGTGGCGCGCACCCATCTGGCGCACCCGGTACTCGCGTTCCTGCGGCGTCATTCTTTGTTCCTCCCCGGCGCGACCACTCCGGAATTGGCCCCCGAACGGCGCGCGCGGCGCGAATCATAGAGTTGAACTGGATATTACAGATAGTTAAAATTACTAATGCCAATATTCCAATATACTAAAAGCTGACAGGGGCATTCATGGAGCTGAGGCAGATTCGATTCTTCGTCGCGGCTTGCGAGGAGGGCTCGCTGAGTGCGGCCGCCAATCGCCTGCACTGCACGGCATCCGGCGTCAGCCAGCAGATGAGCGCGCTGGAGGGGCGGCTGGGGATCAGCCTGCTAGAAAGGACGCGGCGCGGTGTGGTGCCGACACCGGCTGGCCAGCGCTTCTACGAAAGGTCGCTCGCGATCCTGAAAGCCGTGTCGGAGGCAGAACTCGAGATCGAGGATTTCTCCGCCGGGCTGAGCGGCGCGGTCTCGGCGGGCTTCGCACCGGGCCTGGCGAAAGCCATCCTGCCGCCGGCGCTGGCGCGCTTCACGCGCGAGTTCCCCCGGGTCGATATCGACATCGCCAGTGGCACGGCGGATACGCTGATCGCCGACGTCGCCGGCGGCGCTCTCGATTTCTATGTCGGACAGTTCGAAAAGCCGCAGATCGGTCTGTCGGCCCAATCCATCGGCCGGTTCCCGGTCACGCTCATTTCCGGCTCCCGCCGTGGACTGATGCCGATGAAGCCGCTGAAACTTGCTGCTATGCCGCCGCTGAAACTTTTCTTGCCCAATGCGGAAAACAGCCTGCGGCCGAAAATCGATGCGGCGATTCGCAATGGCGAGATTGCGGTGGAGCGGATCATTTCCAACGCCAGCCTGTCGGCCGGGCTCGAATTCCTCGCCCTGACGGATTGGTCGGCGATCCTGCCTTACTGGATCGGTCAGAAGGAACTCGGCAATGAACGCCTGACCGTCAATCCGATTGACGATTCCACCCTTGCCGTGGAGGTCGCGTTGATCATTCCTGCCCGGCATTCGCTGTCGCGCCCTGCTCAGACGCTCTATGACTATTTCAACCAGGAGCTCCGCCGTTCCGAGGAGGAATGGAGCCGGCTCATGGCATCTTCTGCTTTAAGCTATGCTGATGATTCACTTAAGAAGAAATAAGTATTCTTAATTGATGGTCGATCCTAGGTTTGCTCCCGGAGGAACGCCGTCTGCCTGAACGGTCGACAGCGAATAGGCGCGCCCTGTAGCGCGCAATAATAAGGCCCCAGCCTCTGCCGGGCCCGGGAGGAGACAAAAAATGACATCCGATCAGCCGATCGTGGAATCCGTATCGCGTTCATCGATCAATCGCCGGGCCTTTGGCGGCCTCTCCCTGCTGGCCCTCGCCGGCACCTCGGTGGCGGCCGGCGCCCAGAGCGAGGCCCGGGCCCAGACGGCCATGCCGGAAATCGAACTGAAGATGCAGTTCGCCTCCGCTGACGGCACGCCCTGGAACGACATGGACCGGCGTTTCGCGGCGCAACTCAAGTCCATCATGGGCGGCCGTGCCAAGCTGACATTCTTCCCACCCAATTCGGTGACGCCGTTCAAGGACTGGCTGCGAGCCACCGGTTCCGGCCTTCTCGATATTGGCTTCGTCTGGCACCCGGCACTGCAGGGTAAGTTCACGCAGCTCGAACTGTTCGGCCTGCCCGGCCTTTCGAAGAATCAGACCGTTGCCAGCGTGGTGTACTGGCGCCTGCGCGAAATCTTCCCCGAGATGGGCAAACTGTTCAGCGCCAGCGACAATGTCGTCGACCTCGCCACCTTCGTCGCCATGGGCTCACACCTGCATACGCGCACGCCGATCCGCACGCTGGCGGACCTGAAAGGCAAGGTGCTCGCTGCCCAGGATTCGGCCGGCGTACGGGTGATGGAGACGCTCGGCGCCAGCGCCAGCGTTATGGTGGGGCCGGATGCCTATCTGGCCCTGCAGCGCGGCGCTGTCGACGGAGTCCTGTGCGCCTGGGGCTGGGTGAACAACTTCAAGCTCAACGAAGTGACGACCTATCACACGCTGATCAACCTCAATCCCGGCACCTACTCGACCGTGATGAATCGGGACACGCACAAGAAGCTGACCGAGCAGGAGAGAAAGCATCTCGCCGACCTGCTGCCGGTCTATTTCTTCAACAACACAATCGACGCCGCCGCAGCCGCGACGGCAGCGATCCCGCCGGAAAATATTCTTGCGCTGCCGGCCGAGGACCATGCCGCCCTTGCCACCAGAATGCGTCCGCTCTGGGACCAATGGGTACAGGCTGCAAATGCGAAGGGCATGCCGGGCCAGAAGATTCTCGACGAAGCTGTTCGCCTGCTAAAGCTCTACGATCAGAACTAGGCCCGCTCCGAAGCACCAGCGAGAGCGCGCCGCTCATTGCGGCGTGCTCTTGTCGGCTAAAAAGGTAAAACAGCATGAGTAGTGGCCTGGATAGGATCGGGACCGAGATGCCCGTCGAGCATGAAACGCCTGCGAGGGCGCCGTGGCGCGCCGTCGCTTGGACGAACCTTGCCGCACAGTGGATCGGGGGCGGTGCCCTCATCCTGATGATGGGCGTGACGGTGGCGGATGTCGTGCTGCGCAATCTCTTTTCGATCGTTGTCCCCGGCAGCATGGAGATGAATGGGCTGCTGATGACTCTCGTAGCCCTGTCCACGCTTGGCGCGGTCGAACTCGCACGCGGACATATCCGCGTCGACATGCTGCTTCAGCTGATGCCAGCCCATGCCCGCTTGCCGACCATTGGCGGCGGGCTGTTGCTCACCCTGGGAGCAGTCACGATCACCGCGTCTGAGATTCTGAAGGAAACCTCGCTTTTGATCGAGGATTCGATCGTCACCGGCGTGTTGAAGGTGCCGGAATGGCCCTTCGCGCTGATTGCGGCGATTTTCATGCTGCTGTTCGCGGTCACGTTGCTGGTCAACCTGATCGCTACGCTGAAGGACGTCGGCGCACTCCGGAAGCCGCAAGCTGTGATTATCGGCCTGGCCTGGCTGCTGGCGGCGGCTGCGATCTTCTGTCTCATCCTGTTTCCGCAGGCCCTGCCGTTCGACATGCCCCGCGAGATGCGCGGCGCTCTGTGTATTGCACTGTGTTTCATCCTGATCTTTCTGGGGGTTCATGTCGCCGCTGCGATGGCGATCACGGCGTTGATCGGTATCAGCCTGCTGATCGGTGCAAATGCCAGCCTGACCAGTCTCGGCACCACGGCCCTCGATGTTGTCGGCGACCAGACATGGAGCGTCATTCCACTCTTCACTTGGATGGGCCTCATCGTCGTCGCTTCGGGATTTGCCGAGGACCTCTATCGTGCGGCCTATCGCTGGATCGGACATCTGCCCGGAGGACTTGCCTCTGCGAGTACAGTGTCCTGCGCGGGACTGTCATCGATCGTCGGCGATACGCTGTCCGGCGTCTACGCCATGGGTTCGATCGCCCTGCCGCAGATGAAGAGCTATGGTTACGACATGAAGCTTGCCACGGCTTCGATCGCCTGTGCCGCGACCATCGGGGTAATGATCCCGCCCAGCCTCGCCTTCATCGTTTACGGCATGATCACCGAAGTCTCGATCGGCAAACTGTTCATGGCTGGCGTACTGCCGGGCATTCTGTTTGCGGTCATCCTGGTTCTGCTGATCACAGTGCGGACCTGGCTCAATCCCGCGCTGGCGCCGCGCGGCGAAGTAAGCTCCTGGCGCGAGCGGCTGGAAGCCAGCAGCGGAGTTTGGCCGGTGCTGGTACTGATGCTGCTGGTGCTTGGCGGCATCTATACGGGCATAGTCACGCCCAATGAAGCGGGCGGAATCGGCGTCGCCGGCGCGCTGCTGATTTCCGTGCTGACACGGCGGCTTACCTGGCGTGCCTTCTGGCAATCGATTGAACAGACGCTGCGGCTGACAGCAGGCATCATCCTGATCTTTCTGTTCGCCACCGCTTTCAGCCGCTTCATCGCCATCAGCGGCCTGACTCAGCAGATCGCCGGCCTGGTCGCGGGGCTCAAGCTCACCCCCTATGAGCTGATCGGCGCCATCCTGCTCTTCTACGTCATCATCGGTATGTTTATGAATGCGCTGCCCGCGCTCGTGCTGACGGTTCCTCTCTTTTATCCACTGGCCATGAGTGCCGGATTCGACCCGGTCTGGTTCGGTGTCCTTGTCGTCATCATGGTCGAGCTCGGCGTCGTCACACCACCGATCGGTGTCAATGTCTTTGCCATCGCGTCGATGACATCGGATGTGTCTATGTACGAGATCTTCCGTGGGGTTTTTCCCTTTTGGATCGCCTATTTCGCACTGGTCTTGCTGATCATCGTCTTCCCGCAGATTGCGCTCTTCCTGCCCTCGCTGATGTAAAATCGAGATGAGATTGAACATGAAGCTTGCGCCTGCTCAAAGATCCGGCCTCCTGTCCCTGGATGCAGCCATGCGAATGCCCTGCGCTGACGCGCAAAGGAAATCGTGATGCAGCCGCTCGAAGGCTTTCGGGTGCTTGACCTGACGCATGTACTGGCGGGGCCCTGTGCCACGCATCATTTGCGTTGTCTCGGCGCCGAGGTCATCAAGATCGAGCGGCCAGGCTCCGGCGATCCAATGCGGGCGCTCACAATGCAGCCGGAACACGGCGGTCTGCCTCCTGGCTTCCGAGCACTGAACGCCGGCAAGAAATCGGTCGTCGTCGACCTGTCTGCGCCCGAGGGCCGCGCTGCAGTCTTGCGGCTCGCCGAAGGCGTCGATGTCTTCGTTGAAAATTTCCGCCCCGGCGTTGCCCGACGCCTGGGCCTCGGCCCGGAAGACCTCCGCGCGGTTCGGCCCGACATCGTGTACTGCTCGATTTCGGGCTGGGGCCAGAGCGGGCCGAACAGTGGATACGGAGCCTATGATCACGTGATTCAGGCCGCGACCGGAATGATGACGCTGCAGGGAAGTCAGGCGAATGACGCCCCGGTGAAGGTCGGCTTCCCGATTGTCGACATCGCCACCGGCATCAGTGCCGCGGAAGCGATCCTGGCCGCGCTTATCCGGCGCCTGCGCGGTGATACCAGCCCGATTACGCTCGACGTCTCGATGGTCGATTCCGCGCTGGCGCTGATGTCAGGCCCCGCCGCCATGACGCTGGCGACCGGTCGTGCACCTGAACGCGTGGGCAACCGCGGATTCGTCGGCAGTCCCGGAGCGGAAACCTTTGCCACTATGGACGGCCATATTTCGGTAGCAGCCAATACAATGGGCCAGTTCGTGACGCTGTGCCGTCTGCTGGAGCGACCAGAGCTTGCCGCGCCGCCCTTCGTGCCCGCGGGCCTCGCGTCGGGTGATTTCCTGGCCAATGTTGCCAACGAGCCGCTCCGCGTCGAACTGAAACAGGCTTTCGCGTCTGCTGATGCGGCAGAACTGGATCTTGCCCTCAACGCTGCCGGCGTACCGGCTGCCAAGGTGCGCGATCTCTCCGAGTATCTGCGCGATATCTATCCGGCTACGCCAGGGATCGGCATGAACGGCGAGCCCGTGGCACTAGGGCCGGCATTTCGCTGGCAAGAAGGGCAAAGGCCAGCGCTACCGCCGGCGCCGCGGCTCGGTGCAGACACCCATTCGGTACTTCCGGCAGTCTCAAATCATCCGCGTCGCGATGCATCCTCCAGTTGACGGATGGCTGTCTGTAGCGGCCATTTCGATCCGGTGCTGATCCGTTATCGCGATCAAGGAGCGGGTGTGAACTGCAGAGGTGGCCGGCATCTGTCAGTTCGTGAGGCGGTCATCTGGCAAAGGCGGTGTTTTTTGTCCAAAATTATCCCAAACGGCAGGACTTGGTTTGCATAGCGTTTGACTTTTAGGGGGACAAGAACGCGGCGTCGTAAGCTTTTGCCAATTGCTTGGCCAGCTAAGTGCTGGAGCGGGTGAGGGGAATCGAACCCCCATCGTAAGCTTGGAAAGCTCACTTCTGCCCTCTTACCAGCTGGTAAAATACCGGGAAACTGCGGATGGAATAGTTGCTCGGGTAGCTATTCTTACGCTGCTTTAGCTGCGGTGCGTCCCAAATTGGCCCACGAAAATTTTATCTAACCAATCAAATCGACCGTTCCGCATTGTGGAACATCAATACAGCGCACGCGCTCCGAACCCTTCTTCCATGTAGAACCGAGATTAGGGATTGCCGCCAGAAGACGGCAGCGGAAGAGCCTAGGGGAGCGGGGCCGGATGATGCAATCACGCGTTATCGTTACTTGTGCCATCACCGGCAACCAGACCACGCCGGAGATGACGCCGCATCTGCCGATCACGCCCGCCGAGATCGCCGAGGCCTGCCTGGGTGCGGCCGAGGCCGGCGCCGCCGCCGTGCATATCCATGTGCGCGATCCGCAGACCGGCCGCCCGTCGATGGAACTCGACTACTATCGCGACGTAATGGATCGCATCCGCGCGCGCGACAAGGACCTCATCATCAATCTCACCACCGGCCCGGGCGGCCGTTTCGTGCCCGGCGCGGACGACCCGAAAGTCGCCGGCCCCGGTACCACGCTGATGCGGCCGGAAGACCGGGTCGTGCATATCGCGCGGCTGAAACCCGACATCGCCACGCTGGACCTGAACACCATGAATTCCGGCAAGCAGGTGGTGATCAACACGCCCGACAATGTTCGCCGCATGGCCGCGGTGATCAACAAGGCCGGCGTGAAGCCTGAGATCGAGCTATTTGATTCCGGCGACATCGCGTTGTGCAATGACCTAGTCCGCGATGGCACGTTGAAAGGCCCGCTTCTGTGTTCGGTGGTTATGGGCGTGAAATACGGCTTCCAGCCCGCGCCGGAAACCGTGCTCTATGCGCGCGGCCTGCTGCCGCCGGGCACGGTCTGGACCGCTTTCGGTACCGGCCGCATGGCCTTCCCGATGGTGGCACAGTCTTTCCTCGCTGGCGGCCATGTCCGTGTCGGGCTGGAGGATGCGGTCTATCTCAGCAAGGATGTGCTGGCCGAGTCCAACGCCGCCATGGTCGAGAAGGCGTGCGGCATCGTCGAAGCGCTGGGCGGGCAGATCGCGACGGCACGACAGGCACGCGATCTGCTGGCGCTGCCGGTGCACGAAAAAACGATGGTCTGACCACGACGAAACAACACAAGCAGGGATAACCTGCGCCATAACAATAAATCGGAGGAATCATGCGTCTGCTCTCACTGGCTCTTTTCGGACTCGCACTGGCATTCACACCCTGTCATCCCGCCGTGGCGGAAGGCGCCTGGCCGGATCGCCCGGTCACCCTGATCGTGCCCTTCCCGGCCGGTTCGGCCGTCGATTTCCTGGCACGCGCCACGGCGAGCGAGCTGAGCGACAAGCTGGGCAAGCCCTTCATCGTCGAGAACCGAAGCGGGGCGGGCGGCAATATCGGCGGCGCCGCCGTGGCTAAGGCGAAAGCCGACGGCTACATGCTGCTGTTCGGCACGCCGTCGCCGATCGCGCTGAACAAGCTGATGTACAAGGGCCTGACCTACGACTCGGAGAAGGATTTCACGCCTGTCGTTCTGGTTGCCAAATCGCCGCTGATGATCACCACCAAGCTGGATTTCCCGGCGAAGACCTTTGCCGAGCTGATCGACTACGCCAAGAAGAATCCCGGCAAGGTCACGGTCGGCAATCCGGGCAACGGCACGCTGGGCCATATCACGGCCGAGCTGATCCAGCAGTTCACCGGCGTGACGATGACCGCGGTGTCCTATCGCGGCACGGTACCGCTGATGACCGATTTATTGGGCGGCCAGGTCGATGTCGCGATGGATTTTATGCCGACTTACGTGCCGCAGGTGACCGAGAAGAAGCTGCGCGCGCTGGCGGTGACGACCAGCCACCGCGCGCCGCAATTGCCGGACGTACCGACAGTGCAGGAGGTCGGCTTCAAGGGCTTCGAGGTGAGCGCGTGGTACGCGATGGTGGCACCGACCGGCACGCCGCCCGAGATCGTCGCCAAGCTGAACAAGATCGTGAACGACTTCCTGAAGACCGACAAGACCAAGGCGTTGCTCCAGCAGAACACGCTGGAAGGCGTGGGCGGCTCGCCCGCAGACCTCAAGGCCTTCGTCGCCAGAGAAATGGCGAAATGGAAGCCGGTCATCGACGCTGCCAAGATCGAAATGTGAAGAGGATTTGATGACCAGTATTGACGTGCCGGCTTTACCGGTCGCGAAAGTCGCGCTTGTCACCGGCGCCAGCAGCGGCATCGGCAAGGCCACGGCTGCGCGCCTTGCCGCGCAGGGAACCACGGTCGTGGTCGGTTACAACAGCCGCGGCGAACTGGCGGAACAGGTGGTGAGGGGTCTGCAGGGCAGCGGGCATGTGGCCTTGCGCATCGCCATCGATGACGCTGCGTCGATCGCGGTGGCGGTGCAAGCTGTGGAGACGCGTTTCGGCCGGCTCGATGCGCTGGTCAACAACGGCGGGGCCACCACGCCGGTGCCGGCCAATGATCTCGACAGGCTGACCGACGAGATCTTCGACCGCACCGTGTCGCTGAACCTGCGCGGCCCTTTCGCCGTGATTCGCGCCTTCCGGCCCTTACTGGAACGCGGCAGCCAGGCGGCCATTGTCAATGTGTCCTCCATCGCGGCGCGCACGGGCGTCGGCAGCAGCCTTGCCTATCTGTCGGCCAAGGCGGGAGTCGATGCGCTCACCATTGCGCTGGCCAAGGTGCTGGCGCCGAAAATCCGCGTCTTTTCGGTCTCGCCGGCCGGCGTGGATACCGATTTCGTGCCCGGCCGCACGCGCGAGCAGCTGGAAAAGGTTGCCGAAAAACTGCCGCTCGGCCGCGTCACCACACCGGACGATGTGGCGCGCGCCGTGGTGGCATGCATCAGTTATCTGACCAGTTCGACCGGCATCGTGGTGCCGGTGGACGAGGGCCGGCATCTTTAAAGGCGACGCAGGATGGAAAAGCTGAAATTCTATATCGATGGCGCCTGGGTCGATCCGGCCGAGCCAAAGACGCTGGGCGTGCAGAATCCCGCCACGGAAGAGGTTTTCGCGCGGATCAGCCTGGGCTCCGCGCGGGATGTCGACCGCGCCGTGACGGCGGCGCGCCGGGCCTTTGCGACTTACGCCGAAACCAGCGTGGAAGAACGTCTTTCGTATCTGCACAGGATCATCACCGGCTTCAAGGCGCGCCTGCCCGAACTGGCGCACGCGATGACCCTGGAGATGGGCGCGCCGATCACTTTTGCCACCGAACGCCAGGCCACCGTCGCGCTGTTCCATTTCGAGGAAGCGGCGCGCGTGCTGGCGCAGTATATATTCGAGGAACCGATGGGGCCCGGCATGATCCGCCGCGAGCCGGTCGGCGTCTGCGGATTGATCACGCCGTGGAACTGGCCGCTCAACCAGATCGCCTCCAAAGTGGCGCCGGCGCTGGCCACCGGCTGCACCGTCGTGCTGAAGCCGAGCGAGATCGCGCCGCTGAGCGCCCTGCTGTTCGCCGAGATTCTGCACAAGGCCGGGTTGCCGGCCGGCGTCTTCAATCTGGTGAATGGTGACGGTCCCACGGTGGGTGAGGCCATCGCCGCGCATCCGGGGATCGACATGGTGTCGTTCACCGGTTCGACCGCGGCCGGCATCCGCGTGGCCAAGCTGGCGGCCGACACGGTGAAGCGCGTGGCGCAGGAACTGGGCGGCAAGTCGGCCAACATCATCCTGCCCGATGCCGATTTGAAGGCGGCAGTTATTCAAGGTGTGCATGCCTGCTACACCAACGGGGGCCAGAACTGCCAGTCGCCGACCCGCATGCTGATCCCGCGCGGGCAACGCGATGCGGCTTTCGCCGCGGCGTGCCAGGCAGTCGAGACCATCCGCCTGGGCGATCCGCTCGATCCGGCCACCACGATGGGGCCGCTGGTGAGCCAGATGCAATATGACAAGGTGCAGGACCTGATCCAGTCGGGTATCGACGAGGGTGCCACGCTGGTGGTTGGCGGCACCGGCCGGCCGGCAGAGGTCAATCACGGCTATTACGTGCGCCCGACCGTGTTCGGCGATGTGACGCCGCAGATGAGGATCGCACGCGAGGAAATCTTCGGCCCCGTCCTGTCGATCCTGAGTTATGACAGCGAGGATGAGGCGATCGAGATCGCTAATGACACGCCGTTTGGCCTGGCGGGCTTCGTGCAGTCGAAGGACCGCAACCATGCGCGCCGGGTCGCCAACCGTATCCGGGCTGGCCGTGTCTATCTCAATGGGGCGCCGTTCGACCGCAGCCTGCCGTTCGGCGGCTACAAGCAGTCGGGCAACGGTCGCGAATTCGGTGTTTTCGGCTTCGAGGAATATCTGGAAGTGAAGGCGATCCTCGGCTGATCCTGCTGCCTCCTCCCCCGGACAGCTAACGCCGGCGTTTCCAGGAAACGCCGGCGTCTTTTTTTATCAGTCGACGAATTTGTCCAGGCCCTTGCGACCCAGCCATTTCGACAACTCGTCGGCCACCGCCACGTTGTTGAGATCGGCAAAGGGGATATGCGAGTTACCCTTCAGGCCAGCCTCGGGCAGCAGCAGCACCTCGCAGTCGCCGCCATGCTTGTTGACGATGCCGCAGAATGTTTTTGCTACTTCGGCCGAGGTTTTCCAGATCGGACGCGTGTCGGTGTAGTCGCCGAACACCATCTGGATCGGGAATTTGGTCAGCTTCATGAACTCGGTCAGCGGCACGGAATGCGGACCGTAAGGCGCTTTCGGCTGCGGCTCCGGACCTTCGCCGATGGGGAAGACGAAGCCCGGCGTCTCATAGGCGACGATGCCTTTCATGTTGCCGGTATTCGCCTTCAGCCCCGACAGCAGCGCGCGCCAGCCGCCCGCCGAATTGGTCAGTGCGACGACCGGGCCAATTCTGTCGATGGCCTGACCGCCGGCCTCGGCCTGCAGCAGGGCATTGTCCAGCGTGTCGTATTCGTCGTAGCGGGCGCGCGTCGCCTGGTTCCAGGCTTCCTTGTCAGCAGTGGGGAATTGCAGGCCCGGATGCCAGTTCGGATAGGTGGCGCCGAACCGCCAGGCGGCGAAATTGCGCTGGTCGAAATAGTCCGGCGTATAGGTGATCGGCTCGCAGCTCCAGTTGGCGCGGCCGACGCGCGGACCGTCCCACAGATAGACGGGATAGCCCTTGCGCAGGAACATGCTCTTGAAGCCCTCGCCGCCGTCCCAGCGGGTCTCCCACACCTTGGTGCTGGAGCTGTGCCACATGATCAGGCCGGTCTGGCGACGCTTCTGCGGAATGAAATATTCGACATAGCCGTGGTCGCAGGACAGCGTCTCGTTGGGGTTCTTGGGGTTGGAAATCATCTTTCCCCCCACCTCATAGGCGCCGGTGGAGTCCAGGACGATGGGCGGTTTGGCCGAATTCCCCTGAGCGAAGGCCGTGTGACCGAGTCCGGCGAATACTGCAACGCCGGCAAGCAGCTGTTTCCAGCATGTCATGACTTGAGTCCTCCCGTTTTTATGTCGCAGACGCTACAGGCGAGGAGAGCGGAGCGGCACAGGAAGTTCCTCCCATTCCGCGATCCGGAATGCGCTTGCCTTGGCGAGGCGGGAGTTTCACAATACGAAATAACCAGCAGTTCTTGAGGAAACGCCATGCCCCCGGCCGCAGCCCCGCTCCAAGATGGCCAGGTCCAATCGGTTACGCGCGCGCTCGATCTTTTACAGGCGCTGAACCGTCAGAAAGTCGCCTCTATCAAGCAGTTGCACGACACGACCGGTCTGCCCAAGCCGACCATCGTGCGTCTGCTCAAGACGCTCGCCGTTAAGGGGTATGTCGTCAATGATTCCCGACAGGGCGGGTATTCCGTGACCTCGCTGGTGCGCGCGCTCAGCTGTGGCTTCCATGGCGATCCGCTGGTGGTCGAGGCCGGGCGGGCCTGGGCGATCGATCTGACCCGCCAGTTCAAATGGCCAGTGGCTATCGCAGTGCTCGACAAGGATGCCGTGACGGTGCGTTTCAGCACCATCCCCGACAGTCCCATCTCGCCATTCCATGGCACAGTGGGATCGCGGCTCAGTCTGGTGAAGCGCAGCCTAGGCCGAGCCTATCTTGCCTTCTGTCCCGCCACCGAGCGCAATATCCTGCTGCAGATTCTGGCATCATCAAAAGACCCCGAAGATGCACCGGCGCGCCGGCCGGCGGCATTACTCCGCAGCCTGCAGCCCACCCGCAATCAGGGATTTGCCGAGCGCGATCCGGCGGTCGAGCCTAAGTCCTCTTCCACGCTGGCAGTGCCGGTGATGGATGGCGAGCGTGTACTGGCTACATTGGGACTGACCTATTTCACCTCGGCAATGAAGCGTGCCCAGGCCGTGGAACTCTACGTGCCGCATTTGCGGGCTGCGGCGGAGAATATCGCACGCAGTGTCAGCCGGTTGGGGATGGATATCCCGTAAACTCCGTTCCGCTATGCGAAACGCGGATGGAAACTTCGTCACGCCTCCCTGTGTCTTCCCTATGATCCGGTTCACCAAACCGGCGAATGACGAGGGAGGCGCGCCATGTACCATTCCAATGATCCGCGCGCGAGTCTGGCCGCCAAGCCGGCCGGGGCGTCTACGTCCGTCACGGCCTATGGCGGCTGCGAATATGTACGCTTCTATCAGGAGCCGCAGCAGGATGAGGCAGAGGGCAAGGCCTGGTATGCGCGCGGTCAGAATTTCTTGATCGTCATCACCGATCCAGTCGCGGGTGCTGTGCTGGCCCGTGATGCGCAGCCGGACGAATATGCGGTCATCCTGGATGATCCGAAGATCGAGGTGGAGATCACCACGAAAGATGGCACGCAGACGGTAAAGGGCGGCTCGCTGGCCTTCGTGCCGCCCGGAAAGTCGAGCGTGAAGGTGCTGAAGCCCGGCCGCATAGTGCGCATGTTCACCACGCAATCGGCTGACCTGGTGGCAAAATGCGTCAATGGTGCGTCCTATGCCGAGCCAAAGCCGGCGGTGACGCTGGCCAAGCCCTGGCCAACACCGAAAGACGGACTGAAGCTGCGCGTCTATTCTCTTGATGTGCCACCGGAGAAGGGCCGTTTTGGTCGTATCTGGCGTTGCACGACCCTGATGGTGAATTACATCGATCCGCGGCAGGGTCCGCGTGACCCGACCACGCTGTCGCCGCACCATCACGACGATTTCGAGCAGGGCTCGCTTGCGCTGGAAGGCGAGTTTGTCCACCACATCCGCTGGCCGTGGACGCCAAACAAGCATATCTGGCGCGACGATCAGCATGAGCTGTGCGGCAGTCCGTCTATTGCTGTGATCCCGCCACCCTCGGTGCATACCACGGAAGCCGTCGGCAAAGGTCTGAACCAGCTGGTCGACCTGTTCTGTCCGCCGCGCATGGACTTCTCGTTGAAGCCCGGTTGGGTGCTGAACGCCGACGATTACCCGATGCCCGAGTGAGTGAAATGACAGAACCGCGCTTTTTCCGGCAGCGGATGCTGGCTGGCGATAAACTGGTCGGCACTTTCCTCAAAACGCCAACCAGCCATGCCACCGAGATTGTCGCGGCACTTGGTTTCGATTTCGTGGTGATTGACCAGGAACATTCGCCCTTCGACCGCACCACCACTGATATCGCCTTGCTGGCAGCGCGCGGCTGCAATATCCCGGCGTTGGTGCGGGTCTCCGGCCCGGATGCGATCCTGTCGGTGCTCGATTGCGGCGCCACGGGCATGTTGATCCCACATGTGCACAGCGCAGCCTATGCGCGTGAGGTGGCGGCACTGTGCCGATATAAGCTCGGTCGTGGTTTTGCTACCAGTACACGCGCTGGCGGCTATACCGCCGTGCCGATGTGGCAACATATCCGTGCTTCCGATGAAACCGTCACCGTTGTCGCCCAGATCGAAGACCCCACGGCGCTCGACGAGATCGACGCCATTGCGGCCGTCGAGGGGATCGACTCTCTGTTCATTGGCCGGGGTGACCTGACGGCGGCTTTCGGTGATGAGACACCCAATCCACCGGCCGTGCGCGTAGCCGTTGAGAAAATCATAGCGGCAGCACGTAAGGCCAACAAACCGGTCAGTGTCTATGTAGGCAGCCGGCCCGATGCGGAATGGCTGAAGGACCAGGGGGCGACCGCTTTCGTTTTCAATTCGGATCAGGGCTTTCTGCGCCAGGCAGCCATGAAAGGCCTTGCCGAGATGCGCGAAACCCTCGGCTGACAGCCATGCAGGAAATCCGCTCTGCCGATCTGACAGGAGAGGCGGCCTACAAGCTGCTCTGCGGCATTGTCGTGCCGCGGCCGGTTGCCTGGGTCAGTACCAGGTCAGTCACTGGCGTTTCAAATCTGGCACCGTTCAGCTGCTTCACTTTCGTTTCGCATACTCCACCGATGCTGGGTATCAGCATTGGCCGGCGACCGAATGGACTGAAGGATACCGCGCGCAATATCCATGAAACGCGCGAATTCGTCGTCCATATCAGTGATGAAACCCTACTTGATCTGCTGCATCGCAGTGGCGCGGAGTTTCCGCCTGAGGTCAGCGAAGCCGACATGCTGGGACTCGAACTGGTTCCTAGCAAGCTGGTGGAACCATTGCGTGTGGCAAAGGCGCCGATTGCCATGGAATGCCGGCTGCACAGGGTGATCGATTTCGGCAATAACCAGTTTTTTGTTGGCGAGGTTGATCTGTTCCATATCCGCAAGGGCCTCGGCATCGACAACAAGATCGATGCCGGACGGCTGCGACCTGTCGCGCGGCTGGGCGGGCCGAACTATTCGACGCTGGGGCAGATCATCGGCATGCCACCGCAGCCAGAACAGTCCAGTTCAGAAAATACAGCGCAGAAAAGCGCCGTCAGCTGGGGCTAGTAACCATCAACATCAGGAGACACGGCGATGACCGATCCCATTCTCATGTTTTCTAAGACCGTTGAGGAATATTCCGATGTGCCGGATGCGGTGATCGACAATATCCTGCGCGGTGCCGTGGACCTGCATTGCCACAGCGGCCCGTCCGTGATGCCGCGCTCGCTCAACCATCTGCAGGCCATCCTGGAAGCGCAGGAGGCCGGCATGCACGCGGTGCTGTTCAAGGATCACTACTATTCTGTAACGCCGGTGGCCAAGCTGCTGGAAGAGATGATGCCCGATCTGCGGATCAACCTGCTGACCGGTGTGGCACTTAACAACACGGTCGGCGGGCTGAATATCTACGCGGTCGATCACATGCTTAAGCTTGGCGGGCATATCGTCTGGATGCCGACCTTCAGTGCCGCCAATCATCTACGCCACGGCCACCGGCATGTCATCCTGCCAACCAAGGAGCAGATGCTGAAGCCCACCGGCCTGTCGGTGGTCGATGACAAGGGCGACCTGAAGGAAGAAGTCAAGCCGATCCTCGACATCATTGCGGAGGCCGATGCCGTGCTGTCGGCCGGCCATCTGCATATCAGCGAGATCTGGCCATTATTTGATGAGGCGAAGAAGCGTGGCGTGAAGCGCCTGCTGGTTAATCATCCGACCTTCGTAATAGACGCCACGCTGCGCGACATCAAAGAGCTCGTCGACATGGGTGCCTATATCGAGCATTCCTTCTGCATGTTCATCAATGAGACCTACAACAAGAAATTCACCGGTAAACAGCTCAAGCAGCTGATCGAAGCGGCCGGTGTTGATCGCACAATCCTGGGTTCCGATCTTGGTCAGGCCAAGAACCCGCATCCAGTTGCTGGTTTCCGGGCCGTGATCCGGCTCTGCCTGGGGTTGGGTTATAGCGAGACAGAAATCCGCAAGATGATCGGCTTGAATGCCTGTCATCTGATGGGCTTGCAAGAACTAGAATTGCGAGGCGTGGATGCAGCCAAGTAAAGAGGTGGAGCATCCAGGCGTGACATGAAGATCGTGACGCCGGACTATGCTTAGCCGGCCGAGGATGCACGTTCGGAAGGTGCAGTATTTTCCCGCATTGTCCAAAAATGCCCCACGATATTTTTCCAGTGCGATTGATATCGGAAAATGGCCGGCCTGATTGTTCAGGCGGACCACTCCGAAAGGTATTATGGAGTGCTGAATAGAGTGGCGGCAAGTTGGCTATGGGGCAGTCGGGGATACGTCTCCACTCCCAACGATTTGGACTAGGGATGAGACCTTCAGACCACACCGAAACTGAGGCCTCGGCTCAGCAATGGAGTGGTGCGAAAGGATCTGGTAGTGACATCCTGACATGGTGCGCGCCATGCATATTTGTTGAATGCGATTGACGCCGTGGAAACTTGGGACGGCAAGATATTTGCCACACTGGACATGCAGTTGAAGACCGTGTGACCGGTCAGCACGATCTGCCGGGTCATACCCGGCCGGGCGATCCACTGTGGAAAATCATCCACGGCGGTGGTACATTGCATCCAATTTCAGTATAATATGCATACAAATGTTGACCACCGATTCCGCAGCTGACGCCACGATCCGACACCGCATCCTGCAGGCCATCTTCGAACGGCGTCTGCCGCCTGGCGAGAAGCTGACGGAGGAACGGCTTGCGGAGCTGTTCAGCGTCAGCCGCACGATCGTGCGTCATGCGTTGGCCCGCCTGGCGCAAGATGGGATCGTGATCCAGCGGCGCAATCACGGTGCGACTGTGGCAGCACCGACCCGTCCGGAAACACGCCAGTTCCTGGCCGTGCGTCGTATGGTTGAGCCTGCCATCGTGATGCAGCTTGCCGGTATGCTGAATGCGCAGGATGTCAGTCGCCTGCGAGACCATCTGGCGGCCGAGAACGCTGCTCGCACGACCGGTGACCGGCCGACGCTGGTGCGCCTGACCGGAGAATTCCATCTGCTGCTGGCCGAACTGACGCAGAATAATGTGCTGACCCGGCTGCTTACCGAGCTGCAGGCGCTGACCTGCCTGGCGATCTTGCTGTATGCCAAGGGCGAACACGAAGCCTGCCCGCCCGACGAGCATAGCCAGATCGTCGCCGCCATCATTGCCGGCGAGGGCAAGCAGGGTGCTGCTCTGATGCTGAAGCATCTTGATCATGTCGAGGCGGAGATGGATCTCAGTGAGCCGGTTGCACGCAGTGTCGACTTGGCCGAGGCCCTGGGTATCCGGCCACGCAAAACCGGCGTGGCTAAAGGCTGAATAGCCGACCGCTGTCGTGCAGCGGTGTCTTGTCGATCCGCAGCCGGTCGAGCATGCCGAGACGGATCATCCGAAATTCTCCATGAAAAGCGGCGGTGGCCGGAAGCCGAAAGCCGCGTGGCTTTCGAGTTCGGCGGCGAAGGCGAGAAGGCTTCGGTCGCGACCCGGTGCGGCGACCAGTTGCAGGCCGATGGGCAGCGTTTCCCCCGGTGGCCAGTAGGGCAGGGAGAGGGCCGGGCAGCCGGTCAGCGTGATGATGGCGGTGATGGCCAGATAGTCGATCACGCTGTCGAGCGGGCGGCCGTCGATCTCGCGGACTTCGCCGCCATCGGCCGCGAAGGGCAGGATGGCGGCGCTGGGTGTGATCAGGATGTCGCAATCATCGAAAAAGGCAATGAAGCGCCGGTAGAGAACAGTGCGGTCGGCTTCAGCTTGCAGATAGGCGGCGGCGGTCAGGCCGTCGCCGCGGCCGATATTCCAGCACACAGTCGGCGAGAGCAGGTCGCCATGGCGCTCGCGCAGTGGCGACAGGTTGCTGTGGATATGTGCCGCGCGCAGCGTGGCGAAACTCGTCATTGCGCCGGTGCAGTCGGGATGCGCCTGGGTCGGGGCCCAGCCGGCCTGTCGTATCGCCGCGCCGGCGGCAGCGAAACGCTCGGCCATCGCTTGCGATATCGGCGCTGTGCCCAGATCGCTCGAACAGGCAATACGTCGCGTGGGTGCCGCTGTGCCTGATGGCAGGCGCAGTGAGGCCGGATCGCGCGCATCCGGTCCGGCCAGGCTGTCATACAGCAGGGCGGCATCGCGCACGCTGCGGGTCAGAAAGCCGACCGTCGGCATCGCATCCCAGGCCAGCCGGCGCGTCGTTGAGGGGAGATGGCCGGCGCTGGGCCGGAAACCGATTACGCCGCAGAAGGCGGCCGGCGTGCGCACCGATCCACCGAAATCGGTGCCGAGGGCCGCAGGCACGAAACCGGCGGCGACGGCGGCCGCCGAGCCGCCGCTCGACCCGCCGGAACTGAGCGACAGGTCGTAGGGATTGGCGGTGGAGGGGCAGAGTGCATTGGCACAGAGTGCGCCGAAGCCGAATTCCGGCGTGTTGGTTTTGCCCAGGATGACCGCGCCGGCGGTGCGGGCGCGGGCGACGATGATGTCGTCCTGTTCGGGAATATGATCGCGATGGATGAGCGAGCCGTAGGTGGTGCGCAGCCCGGCTGTGTCGATCAGGTCCTTGACCGCCAGGGGCAGGCCGAACAGCGGGCGGTTCCGCCGGCCTTCCGCATCCAGTTGCATCGCCTCCCGGCCGGCAGACCCCGACAGCGTGATGAAAGCATGCAGCGACGGATTGCCGGCTGCCACGCGGCGCAGGCTATCGGCCGTGGCGATGTCAGCGCTTTGCCGCCCTTCGGCGATGTCGGTTAACAGGGAGATTGCATCCAATCGTCTCTCCGACCTGCCGCGAAATGCATCGCGGCTCTCGTGTATTGCCTAAAAACTCACCGCCACATCCAGGGCTCGGTAAACTCTGAAAACCGCGCGAAATCGATTCTTTTAGGCAAAACAACTGCCTGTTCCAGGGTTCTGGAAATGGTACGCATCTTGCTAGAGCTTGTAAACAATAAGATCAAACATTGGATACAATGATCCGATATGTCGGTTCGAGACTCTGACACCGATCCTGCGTTTCAAAAAGCGGGCCAGTCGCTGACCCTGGATGCGATCACGCATCGTTTCGGCAGTGCGACGGCCGTGGATGACGTGACGCTGGATATCCGGGCCGGCGAACTGGTGTCGCTGCTGGGGCCTTCGGGCTGCGGCAAGACCACGCTGCTGCGCATCGTTGCCGGCTTCATCAACCAGACTATGGGCCGCGTCATCATCGGCGGCACCCCCATCGACGACCTGCCACCGAACCGGCGTTCCGTCGGCATCGTGTTCCAGAACTACGCCCTGTTCCCCCATCTCACCGTCGCCGATAACATCGCCTATGGCCTGGCCGCCCGCGGTACTGACAGGGCGGCGCAGCGCGTGCGTGTCGAAGAGATGCTGGCACTGGTGCAGATGCACCGCTTCGCCGACCGCTATCCACGCCAGCTCTCCGGCGGCCAGCAGCAGCGCATTGCGCTGGCGCGCGCGCTGGCCGTGCAGCCGCGCATCCTGCTGCTGGACGAACCCTTTGCGGCGCTGGACAAGAACCTGCGTCTCGACATGCAGATCGAGATCAAGCGCATCCAGAAGATGTCCGGCATCACCGCCGTCATGGTGACCCATGACCAGGAGGAGGCCCTCGGGATGTCGGACCGCATTGCGGTGCTGTCGCAGGGCCGCCTGGAACAGTTCGGCACGCCGTCGCAGATCTACGACCGGCCGGAGACGCTGTTCGTAAATACCTTCGTCGGCACGTCGAACCTGCTGCCGGGTCATCTGGAAAGCAGCGATGCGACCTCCTGCGCTGTCCGGCTCGATGACGGCCTGCGGCTGGTCCTGCCGCGCTCTGCAGAAAAAATCGTTCCGGGAACCGCCGTCCTGGTGTCGGTGCGGCCCGACAATCTCGTTTTTGTCGATGGCGGTGAAGGATTGGCCGGCCAGGTTGAGCTCGGCATGCCGCTTGGCACCACCATCGTGCATGAAATCGTCACCGCCTCCGGACGGACGCTGAAAGTCTCGTCCGCCCGATCTGCCGGTGCCCAGCCTCTGGCCAGTGGCACGCCGATCCGTGTCGTCCCGGCATCGCTTGATGCCGTTCAGATTTTTCCAGCACCGAAACCGTAAAATAACGCAACGAGGAGGCATATGTGATGGAATTCAATCGTCGTGAGGCGCTGCTCACCGCCCTGGGTACGGCCGCGATCTCGCTCTTCCCCGGCATGAGCATGGCGCAGGCCCGCAAGCTGGTTTTCGCCACCTTCACCGGCAGCTGGGAGGAGGCGCACCGGGATGTGCTGGTGCCGTATTTCCGCAAGGCCAACGGCAACGCCGAAATCGCGCTCGACCCGATGCTCTCGGTCGACCAGATCGCCAAGGTTACGGCCGCCCGCAGCAATCCGCCGATCGACGTGATGCTGCACGATCCCGGCCCGGCGCTGGTCGCCATCGGCCAGGATCTGGTCGAACCCTTCCCCACGGCGCAGAGCAAGCACTATGCCGATCTGCTGCCCGAGGCGCAGGATCCGCTCGGTCCGGCGATCTTCTTCCAGGTGGTCGGCATCACCTATAATCCGGAGAAGATCAAGACGCCGCCGAAATCCTGGAACGACCTGTGGAAGCCCGAATACAAGGGCCGCGTCGGCATCACCAACCTGAATTCCACGCTGGGCACCGGCTTCATGGTCGAACTGGCCAAGATGAAGGGCGGGGGCGAGGCGAATATCGAGCCTGCTTTCGAGGCGCTCAAGGCGCTGCAGCCGAACCTGGCTGCGGTGGCTGCCAATCCGGGCGCGCTGGCGACCCTGTTCCAGCAGGGCCAGATCGATATCGGTCCGGGCAATTTCAATGCGATCCAGCTGCTGCGGGCGCGTGGCGTGCCGGTCGAATTCGTCAAGCCCGAGACCGGCGCCATCGCCTTCAAGACCAGCATCCATATCGTGAAGAACTCGCCCAACGCCAAGCTGGCGGCGGCATTGATCGATGCCGCCATGAGCCCCGAGGTGCAGGCTGTGCTGATGAAGAGCCCCTATCTGATCGTGCCGACCAACAAGAAGGTCAAGATGGAGGGCGAGATCTCCAAGGTGCTGGCCAAGGACCAGGCCGAATTGCAGAAGACCTTCGTCTTCCAGGACTGGAAAAAGATCAACGAGAACCGTTCTGCCTGGATCGACCGCTTCAACCGCGAGATCAAGGTCTGAGCATGACCTCGGGGCGCACGACGACCGGTGCCTCCGAACGAGGGGAGGGCTTCATGGCCCTCCCGCTCATGCTGTTCTATCTGCTGTTTTTCATCGCCCCCCTGTTCCTGCTGTTCGCCGTCAGCCTGCATGCCGACAAGGATATGGCCGCCTGGGGTCTCACCCAGTATGCCAAGGCGCTGTCCGACGGCTTCGGCCTCGGCGTCCTGTTCGACACGCTGCGGCTCGGCGTCGAGACGACGCTGCTCTGCCTGCTGCTCGGCTTTCCGCTGGCCTGGCTGCATCGCAGTGCCGGTCCGCGCTGGCAGGGCGTGATCATCCTGATCACCGTTCTGCCGCTTCTCACCAGCGTCATCGTGCGGACCTTCGCCTGGATCGTCATCCTGGGCCGGCAGGGCATCGCCAACACGCTGCTGCTCGAACTCGGCCTTACGGAAACCCCGCTGCGCCTGCTCTATAGCCATGGCGGTCTGGTCATCGCATTGGCGCAGGTGCAGCTGCCGCTGATGGTTCTGCCGCTGATCGATGCGTTGCAGAAGCTCGACCCCAATCTGGAATCCGCTTCGGCGGCGCTCGGTGCCGGCCGCTGGCGCAGTTTTTTCCGCATCGTGCTACCGCTCAGCCTGCCCGGTATCATCGCCGGCTCGGTGCTGACCTTCTCGGCCGCTGTCACCGCCTTCATCACTCAGAGCCTGGTCGGCGGCGGACAGCAGCTCTACATGCCGATGTATATCTACCAGCAGGCGCTCACGCTGCAGAACTGGCCTTTCGCCGCCACGATCTCGGTGATCTTCATGGTGGCGGTGCTGTTCTGCATCGCGCTGTTCAACCTGCTCGGCCGCTACACGCGGCGCTATTCCGCGATGTGAGGAGGGCAGCATGGCCGTCGGGCGTCGCCAGAACCTGGATTCGATCAGTTTTCATGCCGTCATGGGGATTCTGAGCGCGGCTGCCGTTTTGCTCATCATCGCCCCCACCGCCATCGTGCTGATCGTCTCCTTCACCGACGGCTATTCGCTGAAATTCCCGCCGCCAGGCTATTCGCTGCGCTGGTATGTGGCGCTGGCCGATGCCTGGCAGATTCAGGATGCGGCCTGGAACAGCCTGCAGGCCGCCGTTCTCTCCACGCTGGTCTCGATCCTGTTCACCGTGCCGGCCGCCTTCGCAGTGGCGCGCTCGAAATCCACCGTCGCACGTCAGCTCGAAAGCCTGTTCATGTCGCCGCTGGTGCTGCCGGCGCTGGCCTTCGGCCTTTCGGCGCTGATGTATTTCAGCCTGGTCGGCATTCCGCTGTCGCTTACCACCGTGGTGATCGGCCATGTCGTCGTCTGCGCGCCCTATGTGTTCCGCACCACCCTGGCCAGCCTGTCGCAGCTCGATCCGTCGCTGCTCGAATGCTCGGCCAGCCTGGGCGCCAGCAAGATCTATACCTATCGACGCGTGGTGCTGCCGTTGATCGGCGGCGGCATCATGGCGGGCGGCTTCATCGCCTTCATGTCGTCTTTCGACAATGTGCCCGTCTCGCTGTTCTTGTCGGATGCGCGCAACGAGATGCTGCCGATCCGCATGTGGCAGACGATGGAAAACACGCTGGATGTCCGCGTCGCGGCGGTGTCCGGCGTGCTAATCCTGTTCAGCCTGGCGCTGATGCTGCTGATGGAACGCTTTGCCGGCCTGTCGCGCCGGATGCGCTGAGCGTCAGCTGCCGCGGAACAGCGAAAACCCCCAGGGGGTGAATTTAAAGGGGAGATGGAAATGCTGGCCCGCATCGTCGACCGCGAAACGGAAGGGCACGATGTCGAGGAATCTGCCGTCACGATCCTGCCCGGCCAGCCATTCGCCGACATGGAACAGCACTTCGTAACGGCCAGCGATAATGCCCTCGCCGCGCACGGTGGCATGGTCGAAGGCGCCGGAAGCAGCGAGCCGGCCCTCCGCCAGCTTCTCCGGATGCGGCTCCAGGCGATGCAGTTCGACGCGCATGCCATCGGCCGGCCGTCCCGCCGCCACATCGACGGCATGAATCGAAATTCCACCGGCCTTGTACATGGACATCGCATGTCTCCTTATGTCTGCTGAGCAGGGTATCATGCCGCGTTGGCGCCGTCTTGGTTCGCCGCTGGCGGCGATGACCGCGCTGCAGGCCTGCGTCGCGCTCGCTGTCTTCGCCGTGCCCGTGCTGGCGCCGCAGCTGGGCGGCGGACTCTCGCCAGCGGTGCTCGGTCTGTATGGCGTGATCGTCTTCGGCCTTGGTGCAATCACCTCGCTGTTCGGCGGCATCCTGTGCAACCGCATCGGTCCGATCCGCCTGGCCCAGGCGGTGCTTGGACTCGTCATGCTGGCGATGCTGTTGCTGGCGGCGGGCCAGCCCATCGGCTTTCTGCTGGCGGCCATTCTGCTGGGACTGGCCTTCGGACCGGAAACACCGGCCAGCTCGGCTGTGCTGGCGCAGGCCGCGCAACCGCAGGAGCGCAGCCTGGTGTTCTCGCTGCGCCAGACCGGCAATCAGATCGGCGCCATGACCGGCTCGCTGCTCCTGCCTGTACTGGCGGCCGGCGACTGGCGTCACGGCCCCTGGCTGGTGGCCATTGCGGCGGCGCTGCTGGCCATCGCCTGCCAGCCGCTCGCGCGGCGTTTCGCAGCGACGCAGGCGCGCACGATGCGCTGGCAGGAGGCGGTAGCGCTGTTGCGGCAGAATGCCGGGTTGGGGCGGCTGGCAGCGGCCTCACTCGGCTATTCCGCCATGCAGATGAGTCTCAACACCTTCCTGATCAGCTTCCTCACGGTGGAACTGTCCCTCGATCTTGTCGCCGCCGGTATTCTGCTGGCGGTCGCCCAGGGCGGCGGCCTGCTCGGCCGTCTCGGCTGGGGCTGGATGACGCAATTTCTCGGCGGTTCCACGGTTGTGATCGCGGGACTGGGGTTGGCCATGGCTCTGTGTGCGATCCTGGTCGGCCTTGCCGCGCCTTACCTGCACGGCAGCAGTCTGTTCATTCTGGTTTTCCTCTTCGGCCTGACCGCCAGCGGCTGGAACGGCGTCTTCCTCGCCGAGGTGGCGCAGCAGGCACCGCCCGATCAAGTCGCCGCTGCGACCGGCGCCGTGCTGCTGGCCAGCTACAGCGGCCTCCTGCTTGCGCCGCTGCTGGTCGGTCTGCTCGCTTCCGGCCTCGGCTACGGTGCGGCCTTCATCGCCCTGGGCCTGCTCTGTATCGCCGGCACCTGGCCCCTGCGCAGGATGGTGTGGCCATGACATCCGCGGCCATCCGGGGCAATGTCGGTCCGCCCGATCTCGCCGCCATTGCCGAGCAGGCGATCACCCGGATCGCGCAACGCAACCCGGCGCTGAATGCCGTGATCCGCCACGATCCGGATGCGGTGCGCGCCGAGGCCGCACGGCTGCAGCGCGTGCATGCGGCGGGACGGCCAATGCCGCTCTATGGGCAGACGTTCACCGTGAAGGATAATCTCTGGGTCGCCGGCGAGAACATCAGCCAGGGCTCGCTACTGTTCCGCGATTTCACCGCACCTGAAGACGCCTGGGCGGTGGCGCGGTTGCGGCAGGCCGGCGCGCTGTATCTCGGCATCACCAACTGCTCGGAATTCGCCTGCAAGGGCGTGACCGTGAACCTGCTGCACGGCACGACACGGCATCCGCAGGACGTGGATCTTACGCCGGGCGGATCGTCCGGCGGTGCCGCAGCTGCGCTGGCGGCCGGGATCGGGGATCTGGCGCTTGCCACCGATGCCGGCGGCTCGGCTCGACGACCTGCGGCGCATTGTGGCCTGGTCGGATTCAAACCCTCCGCCGGCCGCATCCCGCTCGGCCCGGGCTTCGCCGAGCCGGTTTTCGGCAATGGCGTGATCGCGCCGATGGCGCGCGACATGGCCGCCCTGCGGCAGGCTTTCGCCGTCCTGGCGGCCTTCGATCCGCGCGATCCGGCCAGTTGTCCGCCGCCGCCGGCTTTCGCGGGCGAACACCTGCGCATCGCCTTAAGTCCCAACCTCGGCCTCGATGCCGCTGTGGATGACAGTGTACGCGATGGCATCGCTGCCGCTGTCGATGCACTGCGTGCCGCCGGGCTCTCTATTGTAGTGGCAACGCCTGCCTGGCCTGACGGACTCGGCGAAGCCGGTTTCATGCCGCTGCAATATGCCGGGCTCGCGGGGCTTTACGGCGCGCGCTATCGCCGGGAGCCTGAGCTGTTCGATCCCGATATCGGCCGGCAGATCGAGGCCGGCTTGGCGCTGCAGGGCCGGGATGTCGCAGCCGCGCTGCTGCTGCGCGACGCGACCGCCCAGGCCATGGCGCGGTTCTTCGGCGATTTTGATCTGCTGCTCGGCCCCACAGTGCCCTGCACGGCCTGGCCGGTGACGCAACTCGGTCCGGCGCAGATCGGCGGCCGCCCGGCCGCGCCGCGCGACCATGCCGTCTTCACCCCGATGTTCAATCATGCCGGTGTGCCGGCGATTTCGATTCCCTGCGGCCGCGATGCTGCTGGCCTGCCGTTCGGGCTGCAGATCGTCGCCCGGCGCTTTGCCGACGATTGCCTGCTCGATTTCGCCGCCGAGGCGGAAACTGTTTTTGTCGAACGCGGCCTGTGGACCGGAGTGACCTCATGACACGGATATTGCTGATCAACCCCAATACCTCGCAATCGGTGACCGATCGCATTGCCGCCGCCGCGCGCGACGCCGCCAGCGCCGAGACGGCGCTGAGCTTCGCCACGGCGTCCTATGGCGTGCCCTATATCGCCACCCGGGCCGAGGCTGCGATCGGCGGCCGCGTCGCGCTGGAAATGCTGGCCGAGCGAGTCGGGCAGTTCGACGCCGCAGTGATTGCTGCCTTCGGCGATCCGGGCCTGGGCGGTGCGCGCGAATTGATGCCGGTGCCGGTGATCGGCCTGGCGGAGGCGGCGATGCTGACCGCCTGCATGCTGGGCCGGCGCTTCGCCATCGTGTCTTTCGCCACGGCACTCGGGCCCTGGTATCGCGAATGCGTGGAGTATCACGGCCTGACCGGACGGCTGGCCGGTATCAGCCTGCTCGATGGACCGTTTCGCGATATCGGCGACGTGCAGGCGGAGAAGGAGGCCCTGCTGGTCGGTCTGGCGCACCGTGCCATCGAGCAGGACGGTGCCGACGTCGTCATTCTCGCCGGTGCGCCATTGGCTGGCCTGGCGCAGGTGGTGGCCGACCGCATTCCGGTGCCCGTCATCGACGGCGTGGTGGCGGCGGTGAAGCAGGCCGAGTTGCTGGCGTACATGAACCTGCGCAAGGCCACCGCCGGCAGCTTCCGCCGGCCCGATCCCAAGACGGTGACCGGCGTGGCGCCGGCACTGGCCGCCCTGATCAGCGGCAAGGATATCGCATCGTCATGAGCAGCCGTTTCGATCTCGTCATCCGCAATGCACGTGTCGCCACTGCTGCCGATACGATGGTCTGCGATCTCGGCATCCGGGCCGGCCGCATCGCCGCTTTGGGCCAGGACCTTTCCGCCGGTCATCGCGAGATCGATGCGGCCGGCCGCCTGGTACTGCCGGGCGGCATCGATGCCCATTGCCATCTCGACCAGCCAATGAGCGACGGGTCTGTGATGGCCGACGATTTCGCCTCCGGCACGCTGTCGGCGGCCTGCGGCGGCACCACGACGGTGATTCCCTTCGCCTGCCAGATGAAGGGGCAGTCGCTGCGCGCGGCCGTGACCGACTATCACGCGCGGGCGGAGGGCAAGGCGTTGATCGACTATGCCTTCCATCTGATCGTCAGCGATCCCACGGCTTCGGTACTGGGCCAGGAACTGCCGGCTCTGATCGGCGAGGGCTATACGTCGTTCAAGATCTATATGACCTACGACGACCTGAAGCTGAACGATCGTCAGATCCTCGAGACGCTGGATGTGGCGCGCCGCGAAGGCGCCATGGCGATGATCCATGCCGAGAATACCGATGCCATCGCCTGGCTGACCGAACGGCTGGAACTGGCAGGCCGGATCGCGCCAAAGTATCACGCGGTGGCCCGACCGCTGCTGGTCGAGCGCGAAGCCACGCATCGCGCCATCAGCTTTGCCGAACTGGTCGATGTGCCGATCCTGATCGTGCATGTCTCGGGCCGCGAGGCGGTCGAGCAGATTCGCTGGGCGCAGTCGCGTGGCCTGCGCATCCATGCCGAAACCTGTCCGCAGTATCTCTTCCTCAGTGCCGAGGATCTCGACCGGCCGGGTCATGACGGCGCCATGTGCATCTGTTCGCCACCGCCGCGCGACAAGGCGAACCAGGAGGTGATCTGGGCCGGCCTGCGCAACGGCACCTTCGACATTGTCTCGTCAGATCATGCGCCGTTCAGGCTGAACGGGCCAACCGGCAAGAAAGTGGCCGGCGAGGGGGCATCCTTCTCGAAGATTCCAAACGGCATTCCCGGCCTTGAGACCCGCATGGCGCTGCTACTGTCCGAAGGTGTTCTGAAGGGGCGTATTACGCTGCAGCAGTTTGTCGCGCTTACCGCCACCAATGCGGCGAAGCTTTACGGCCTTTACCCGCGCAAGGGCTCGATTGCTATCGGCGCCGATGCCGACATTGTGCTCTGGGATACCGGCACAGCGCGGACCATCGGCAATGCCATGCTGCACCACAACGTCGATTATACGCCCTATGAAGGCATTGAGGTTTCGGCCTGGCCGGACACGGTGATCTCGCGCGGCGACATCGTCGTCGAGCGGGGCAGGCCGGTCGGTCAGGCCGGCCGCGGCCAATTCCTGGCCTGCGCGCGGCCGCAGTATCGCGGCTAAAGCAGCCGATGGGGAACATACGGTTTTGATCGATCACCGATGTAGTCCAGTACGTGCTGCAACTGCGGCGGGGCCTGCCTCTGCCTGCTCACCGGTCGGCCTTCCAGAAGCGGCGGGATTTCTACGCATTGTCCCAAACTTTTTCGGCCGGCCGTCCGTCCGGGGATACCTGTCTCAACTCAGGCAGGCACCTTTAGCGTCAGCGCCAACGCCACTGCAAGTGGCCCGGCATTGCTTCGATTTGCTGGTGGTAGGCCACCATCATATATTAGAAGGCGTGTACCTCCCTTATTCGGACGCCGGATATGAAACTTCCTCTTATCGATGCCGTGCTTTTCAGCACGAGGATCTCCTGACCCTTAGTGGTCATGCCCTGATGGCCATTCGAACGCGTTGAGGGCCGCATAGAGTCGTTTCAGAATGCCGCTCGATTTTCTGCCCGATCCTGCCTGCGTGAACGGCTCCTCATTGGGAGTAGTTGTCCGACGTTCGATTGGCCCCGGGTTTAGACCGGCACGCCCATCTCTATGTATGCTCTTGTCGATCGGACTTTCAGACACCAAGCAGTGTTTGGCTTGATTTGGCTGGACCATGTTCGTTGCGGTCGATCGGCTGATGGTTGCTGCAGAACGCGCACGGCATTGGCTTGAGTCTTGCTTGGTCGACACCGGATCACCCAGAAACCGGAGACAAAGCAATGACGCCCCAGCAGATCGAACTCATCAAAACCAGCTTCGCGAAGGTTGCGCCAATATCCGAGACGGCTGCAGAGCTGTTCTACGGCCGCCTGTTCATCCTGGATCCGGGCTTGAAGCCCCTCTTCAAGGGAGACATGAAGGAACAGGGGCGTAAGCTTATGGCAATGCTGGCAACTGCAGTCGCCAACCTGAACAACCTTGGCTCAATCGTTCCTGCTGTTGAAGCGCTCGGCCGCCGTCACAATGACTACGGCGCCAAGCCGAAGGACTATCAGACTGTCGCCGAGGCGCTTCTATGGACGCTTGAGCAGGGGCTAGGCGATGGCTTTACCGGCGAGGTCAGGCAGGCATGGACTGAGTGCTATGTGACCCTCGCGAATGTCATGCAGGAAGCTGCAGCTAAAAAGACAACTGCTTGATTGCCTTTGGATTTTTTCTTGATCAAGAGGATCTCCAAGTGTCCTCGGTCGCCGGCTTCGGTGGCCGAGGATGGCTCGATCAGCCGATTGACGTTTGAATAAGCATTAATGATACCTTTTTGAGCAGTTCCGCTGGCAGCGTGCAAAAGGATGAAGTATCGTCCGCCCACATTCGGTTATTCGCATTGGTTGCCGAAGCACCAGTTCACAGCATCTCCCGCGCGAGGTCGCAAGAAAGCAAAATGCAACTGACGCTCCATACCGATTATGCCTTGCGCGTCCTTCTTTACCTCGGTGTTCGCCCCAATCAGGTCGTCACAATCAGTGAGGTGGCGGAGATATATGGCATTTCAAAGAACCACTTAATGAAAGTCGCGACCAATCTCGCGGCCGGTGGGTTCATCGATTCCAGCCGCGGAAATGGCGGCGGATTGAAGCTTTCGCGTCGTCCGGATGATATCGTGATTGGTGAGGTCGTTCGCCATACCGAGAACGATTTTGCTCTCGTCGGGTGCTTCTCTCCCTGCAGTACCGGCTGTCGAATTGAATCAGCCTGTCTATTGCGGACGACTCTCCGGAAAGCGCTCGACGCGTTCTTCCGTGTTCTGGACGAATATACCCTTGCGGATCTGTTGGTTACCCGGCCTCTGATGGCTGAGCTCTTCAACCTGGTCGAACCGGTTGGTGAGGCCCGCGAAGGCGTGATGGGCAAGCGCCGCGCCTGGTGAATTCAAATTGGCATAGAAAATGCTTCTATGGGATTGAGCTTATGTTCTCCCATGGAGCATGCCTATGTCTTCAGCAACTGCAGCCGCCGCTGAGCTGACCCGCCGTTTTCCGCTCGGCAAGTCTCCCAACACACATTGGATGGTCGACGACAAGGTGGTCGACATGTCCGTCGAGGCACCTGCGCCTCGACGGGTGACCATCTCGTCATTGCCACAGTCGGTGATCGCGGATCTGAACCGGACCGCGATTGTCATCATCGACATGCAGAACGATTTCTGCGCCAAGGGCGGCTGGGTCGACCATATCGGCGGCGACTACACCCCGGACCGAGCCCCGATTGCGCCACTCCAAAAGCTCCTGCCCGAACTACGGAAAGCCGATGTACCGGTGATCTGGGTGAATTGGGGGAACCGGCCCGATTTGCTGAACATGCCGCCCAACCAGATCCACCTCTACAAGCCGAGTGGCCAGGGCGTGGGATTGGGCGAGCCGCTACCTGGATCCGGCGCCCATGTCCTCGAGAAAGACAGCTGGGCGGCAGCCGTGGTCGACGAGCTTGCGCCGCTGCCAAGCGACGTGATGGTCGACAAGTACCGTATATCCGGATTCTGGGACACGCCGCTCGACAGCATCCTCAAGAATCTCGGCATCCGGACCGTGCTCTTTGCAGGCGTCAACACAGACCAGTGTGTCTTCTGCACCCTGACAGACGCAAACTTCCTTGGATACGGCTGTATCCTCCTTGAGGACTGCTGTGCCACCACATCGCCCGACTTCTGCACCCAGGCAACCGTCTGGAACGTGAAGAAGTGCTACGGCTTCGTCGCCAGTTCCGGCGACGTCATCAATGCCCTCTCCATGACGAAATGACAGGTGTCGCAATGCCCCATGACACGCACCCCGACGTTCTGACCGTCCTCAACTCGCTCGATACCGCGGCATTGCCGGTTGAGGCCGCACGGGTCCTCCCGGCGGAGGCCTATATGTCACCGGCCTTCCACGAGTTCGAGATGTCGGCCGTTTTCATGCATTCCTGGCTCTGCGTAGGAAGGGCACAGCAGATTCCAAATCCCGGCGACTATATCGCAGTGACCCTCGCGGATGAGCCGATCCTGGTGGTGCGGGGAAAGGACGAGCAGATCAGGGCCATGTCGGCCTTGTGCCGCCACCGCGGCCACCCGCTGAAGGAAGACTGTATCGGTAACGCGAGAACCTTCATCTGTCCGTATCACAAGTGGACATATGGCCTGGCCGGCGAGTTTGTGGGCGCCCCGCATATGGGGAAGACCTGCAATGCCGCCGACCTCAAGAAAGAGGCCGTTCTGCCCCAGCTTCAGGTGGAAATCTGGTACGGGTTCATTTTCGTCAACTTCGACCCTCAGGCGAAACCGCTGGCGCCGACCATGAAAAAGCTCGAGCCCTACATGCAGGGCTACGACCTGGACAACATGGTGACGGTCGAACCCGAGGTAACATCAAGGCCAATCCAGTGGAACTGGAAGATGCTGCTCGAAAACTACATCGAGCCGTACCATACCGAGTTCGTCCATCCCATCATTCATGATTTCGCGCCCAGCACCGGTGTCGAGTTCTCTCCCTGGCTTGGAGACGATGATAACGTCATCGTCCGGTATGTGCCTTTTCTCGAAAACGATGGCGGACTGACCGATAAGGGATGGGCCGCACCTGCGTCCTTTCCAGTCATTCCCACGCTCAGTGAAAAACAGCGGCATCGGGTCGGCTTCGGCATGGTGCCGCCGAACATGAACATCATCTTCACACCCGACATGCTTTGCTACGGCCTGGTATTCCCGCAGGGCCCGACCAGCCTGAAGGTCGGCGGCGGCCTGTTTACGGCAGGCGGCTGGTGCGTTCCCAAATCGACCGCGGCGCTTCCCGATTTCCATGCAAGGGCGGCGCGACTGATGGAGGGCTCCCGTCAACTCGGAGAACAGGACACCGCGATAAATCTTGCGATGCAGAGGGCCAAGTATTCCCGATTCGCGCCGCGGGGCCGGTTCAGTTACCTCGAAGAGACGCTCAGCCAGTTCAACCGTTGGCTTGCTGTCCGTTATCGGGCGGAGGGTGCGCGTCGTGGCATCATGGCGGGGGAAGCCGCCCGCGAAGTGGCCGAGTAGCTCATGGGTCTCAGCGCTGAAGAGGTCGGAGCGTTCATCCCGCATGGCCGGTTCGAGGTGTCCGGACTGGGCGCTGGGAATCTGGTTGGCCTGCGCTTCGCGGTCAAAGACTTCATCGATATCCAGGGGCACGTGACTGGCGCGGGCAACCCGCGTTGGCTGGAGACTCATGCTCCTGCGGTAGCGACAGCGCCGTGTGTTCAAAAGCTGCTCGACGCGGGCGCGACCATGATCGGCAAGACGATCACGGATGAACTGGCCTACAGCATCAACGGCGACAATTACCATTATGGTACGCCTCTGAATGCAGCCGCGCCCGGACGGGTGCCGGGTGGCTCCTCCAGCGGGTCGGCGGCAGCCGTGGCGGCTGAACTGTGTGACTTCGCGCTTGGGACGGATACTGGCGGCTCCGTCAGGATACCGGCCAGCTATTGCGGTCTTTACGGCATCCGAACCACGCACGGAATCCTTCCCATGGAAGGGGTGGTTCCGTTCATGCCCAGCCTGGATACCATCGGCTGGTTCGCGCGCGATGCGGAGCTCTTTGCCCAAGTTGGTGACATCCTGCTTCCCAAATCAAACGAAGGCAACCAGCAGTTCCGGCGAGTCCTCAACCTGACGGACATCGAGAACGAGCTTGATCCAGCGGTCATGTCGGCCCTTAGACCTGCCATCAACCGGATCTCGGATCAGTACGAGACGGTAGAAAACGCCACTCTCTCGCAGACGGGTCTGGAGGCATGGCGGCAGGTATTCCGCCGCCTCTCGGCATCCGAGGTCTGGTCTGTCCATGGCGAGTGGATCGAGGCGGCTAGGCCGGTTTTTGGTCCTGCCATTGCTGAGCGTTTCGCCTATGCCAAAGAGGTCTCGGCAGAGGACGTCTCGCGGGACGTAGCCCTAAGGACCAGGATTGGCGAGAGGCTCCGGGAATTGCTTCCGCCGGATACGATCATCTGCCTTCCAACTGCACCCGGTCCAGCGCCTTTGCGCTCGGCCTCCGGTGACGAGGTGGAGCAGTTCCGACAGCACGCCCAGAGGCTGACCTGCATCGCGGGACTGGCCGGGCTTCCGCAAGTCACGATGCCCCTCGCGGTATTCGATGGAGCCCCAATCGGCCTGTCACTGATCGGCCCACCTGGTTCCGACCGGCGGCTCCTTGCCGAATGCGTAGCCCATTCCGCTCGCTGGTCGTCCGAAGAGACGGCGCTCAAAAAAACAACAGATTCTAACCAGACAACTCTTGGAGGCATGACATGACAATGACGAGAACAATTTTGGGGGCGGTCGCAGCTGTGGCTCTCTCTGTCGCAAATGTTGCGGTTGCACAGGACGTGACCGTCGGTATCCTCGTGCCAGGTTCGCAGACCGACAAAGGCTTTATGCAGTCTGCCTACATGGGCGCCAAGAAGGTCGAGGAAACCTACGGCACCAAGGGCAAGATTCAGATCATCGAGAATATCAACTATGCGGATATGGAGCAGGCCCTGACACAGCTTGCCACCAACAACAAATTTGTTGTCGCGGTCAGCGGCGCCTCGCAGGCGGCAATGATCAAGGTGTCGAAGCGCTTCCCGGACGTGAAATTTGCTTTGGTCGGCGGCGCCAAGATCGTTGAGGCCACGAACATGTCGCAGTACGACATGCGTCAGGCGGAAATCAATTACATCTCCGGCGCAGTCGCGGCGATGTCGAGCAAGACCGGTACCATAAGCTTCATCGCAGGCCTGGAAATCCCCGGCGTGGTGAATGCCAGCAAGGAATTCGAGAAAGGTGCGAAATACGTCAGGCCCGACATTAAGACGATCGCCGTCTTCACTGGTAGCTTTGACGACGTTGCCAAAGCGAAGGAGGCTACCCTTGCGACGATTGCCCAGGGCGCCGATGTTCATGTGCATGTGCTCAACAAGGGACTTCCTGGTCTCGAACAGGCGGCCCGTGAGAAGAGCACATCCGTCATCGGCGGTCCGCTTCCGAATTGCGGAGCAGATCCCCTCTACATCGCCTATTCCCGGACCGGCGTCGGCTATCTGATCCAGCAGGCGGTCAAGGCAAACGCCGAAGGTAGCTGGAAGCCCGGTTCGCACGGCTTCGGCCTGAAGGCCGGACCGGATGCGAGCGATATGGTTCTGTGCGGCACTCCTAAGCCGGACGTCGCCAAAAAGGTCGAAGAGCTCAAGAAGGCTATCATCTCCGGCCAGATTACGACGCTGGACGGCTAGTCCCATGCTGGCGGTGGCGATGCAGTCTGACGTTCCAGTTAGCGGAGTGCACGCCGCCGCCCCTATCCTGCGTGTGGCTGGGATCAGCAAGCGCTTCGGCACCCTCCAGGCGTTGCAGGACGTCAGCCTCGACCTGCAAATGGGAGATATTCACTGCCTTCTCGGGGAGAACGGGGCCGGGAAATCGACGCTGTGCAATGTCGTATTCGGCCTGGTTCAAGCCGATAGTGGCGATTTGCATCTGAATGGTATGAAGTTCAGTCCTTCAGGCCCGTCGGATGCCTTGCAATCCGGCATTGCGATGGTGCATCAGCATTTCAGCCTAATTCCAGAGCTCACAATTGTTGAAAACCTGTGTCTGTCGAAGCGTTTCAAGCGGTTCGACCGAAAGGCGGAGCTGGTCAGGCTGCAAAGTATCGCAGCCAGATACAGCATCGATCTGGAGGAAGACGCACTCGTCTCGAATCTCTCAGTCGGACAGCGACAGCGGATTGAGATCCTGAAATGCCTCATTCATGACCCGAAGGTCGTGGTTCTGGACGAACCGACTGCGGTGTTGCCGCCAGCCGAGATTTCCAGTCTGCTACAGCTTATCGAAAGCATGGCGGCGACAGGCAAAAGCATTCTGCTGGTGACGCACAAACTGGCTGAGATCGAGCAGGTCGCGCGCAAGATTACGGTTCTCCGGCGGGGAAAGGTGACATTCCACTCCACCGGGGGGCGCATCGGGCGCCAGGAACTGACCGAGGCCATCATCGGGCCGGGCGCAGCGCAAAGCATTCAGACTGTGCCAAAGCAAACACGGCCGCAGCCAGGTCTCGTCGCAGAGGCCAGAGGCGATTTTGCCTTGATGCTGGATGGCATCTCGGTAACGGGCGAGGACGGAACCAGAAAGGTCGACGGGGTTACCATACTGGTGCGCCCGGGTGAGGTCGTCGGGATTGCCGGGGTTGAAGGAAACGGCCAGACGGAGCTGGGTCTTGCTCTCTCCGGACTTTTGAGTTTCTCGGGTGGCAGGTACTTTGCGGGAGGGCGAGAGCTCACGGCTGTCACGGCGGGGCAGATTTCGGAAGCTGGTGTCGCCATCATTCCGGAAGATCGGCATGCGGTTGGCGGCATTCTTGACCTGTCGGTGGCGGAAAACCTCTTTCTCGGTCAGTTGCATCGGTTCTGTCGGGGGCCATTCCTGAACCGCGCCACCATGAATCGGGCGGCTGAGGAGCTTATCGAGCGTTTCGATATTCGATGCAGCGGACCCAGTGCAACGTTCTCCAGTCTGTCTGGCGGAAACCAACAGAAGGTCATACTCGCCCGCGAGCTCACCTTGTACGCGAATACGGCTGTCATCGCCTCGCAGCCGACGCGGGGGCTCGATATCGGTGCATCGATGGCGACCTACGGCCATATCGCGGACGCCGCCTCGAAAGGGCGGGGCGTCCTGGTCATATCCAGTGAGCTCGAAGACCTCCTTGCGTACTGTGATCGCCTCTTTGTGATGTATCGCGGCAAGATCGTCGGAGAGATGCCGAGGTCAGTGTTCAACCGAACTGAAATAGGCGCCCTGATGTCCGGACACGGTGTCCAATGAGGTGGGATATCCGAAGCATGGCTAGCGCAGCTGTTCCGTCAGTTCTGGCACTGGCGGCGGCCATCTCTATAGGCGGCTTACTCATCGTCATTATGGCGCCGTCTTCACCGGTTGCATTCAGCGCATTTGTGCAAGGAGCGTTCGGAAGCAAATACGCTATTGGCGCCTCATTGAACCGTGCGACGGTCCTGGCCTTGGTCGGACTGGGGTTTATCTATGCCTTTCGGGCCAACCTGACAAATATTGGGGGCGAAGGCCAGATTGCGATGGGAGGTATGGCTGCTGCCGCCGTTGCACTGAAAACCGGTGTCGGTTCGCTTCCATTCGGACTTGCTATCCTCATTCCAGCCGGAGTCGGGGCTTTGGCTGGAGGAGCCTGGGCCATGCTGGCGGGCTGGCTCAAGGTGAGGCGCGGCACCAATGAGGTCATCAGCACGCTGCTGCTCTCATTCATCGCTTTATGGCTGGTCTACTGGGCAGTCCATAGCGACGGCTTGCTGCGCCAGCCTAGAACTGACTCCACCTCGCTGCCGGAGTCTGTCGATGTGCCTGTGGCGAGCATGTTGCCAATGATATCGGCGCCGACCCATATCGGCGTGCTGATTGCTCTCCTGATCGGGTTTGGTATGTATCTGACCCTCATGCATACCCCCGTGGGGCTGCGTCTGCAGGCCACAGGCTACAATCCTTTGGCGGCTCGCCGCGCAGGCCTGAACATCACGCGCATGGTCCTGGGGACGCTCTTTGTCAGCGGCGCATGTGCGGGCCTTGCGGGCGCATTCATGATCCTGGGCGAGCAATATAATCTGAAGGCGGGATTTTCCTCGGGCTACGGCATCGACGGACTGGTTGTTGGTCTTCTGGCCCGCGGCTCTGTGGGAGGCGTTATCCTGTTTGCGCTTCTGTTCGGATTCCTTCGTTCCGGCGGTATCGGGATGGAAATCGCGGCCGGTGTGCCGTCCGCCGTCGTCCTGGTTATGCAGGGGCTGATCATCATCGTCATCGCGGGCCTCGAGCTTGCCACCGGAAGCCGCAGGCACGCGATATGACTGCTGAGTTGCTCGCCATATTCATCGCATCGAGCATCCGTCTGGCCGCTCCGCTCATATTTGCGGCGGTCGGAGAACTTGTCAGCGAGCGGGCCGGGGTTCTGAACCTTAGCCTTGAGGGAATGATGCTGGCGGCAGCATTCGGCGGCGCACTGGGTGCATTTGTCACCGGGTCACCATGGGTAGGCCTGCTGACGGGTGTACTGTTTGCGGTGGTGGTTTCGGCGGTTCAGGCCGTCTTCAGTGTGAGTCTCAGGGCGAATCAGATAGTTGTCGGCATCGGTATCAACATAGTCGTGCTTGGGGCCACAACGGTCGCATCTCGGGGCATCTTTGGGCGCGATCCGGGCTTCTCAATTGAGGGTTTCGGCAAGCTGAATTTCGAGCCACTTTCGAACCTTCCAATACTTGGAACAGCACTTTTCCAGCAGACAGGCCTTGTTTACCTTGCTCCAGTTCTCGCTTTACTGGTCTGGTGGCTGTTGTATCGGTCAACTGCGGGGATAGCTATTCGAGCGGCGGGAGACGAGCCTAAGGCGGCCGACAAAAGTGGGGTTGCGGTGCCCCGCATTCGCTGGCTGGCAATTCTGTTTACTGGCATCCTCGCTGGTTTCGGTGGAGCGATCTATTCAATCGCCGACATCCACTCATTCACCGAGAACATGACGGGCGGCGTGGGGTATCTCGCCATAGCAGCGGTCATCTTCGGCCGTTGGCGGGTGTTGGGCACATTCGTGGCGTGCCTGGTATTCGGGGCGGCGACCTCACTGCAGTTCCAGTTGCCGGCCATGGGCATTGCACTCGTGCCTGTCGCACTGCTCGTTATGCTTCCCTACGCCTTGGCTCTGCTGGCTGTATCGGGACTGGTTGGTCGGCAATCGCCACCGCGCGCGCTTACGATCCCGTTCTTCCGGCGCTGATTTGTTGGAGCTGCACGGCTAGGCTCATTGCCCCTCACATACCTTAATCCACTGTTACCACCGCAGCTTGGCGCGGGACTGGCCATTTCTACGATTTCGATTGTTGCCATGGGACATTTCAACTGCGTTTTTGCCTGCAGGATTCCAAATTGTCCCCCGAGAATATTTTTCACGAAGCAGTAAGGTGACCAGCCACAGGCCGGCAGCTCAGCACCGAAGCCATAGTTCTCATAACCTGATGGTTCGTAGGTTCAAATCCCATTCCCGCAGCCAAATCAAAACCCCGCCAGGTTTGCCTGTGCGGTTTTTTTGTTTATTCAAGTCATCTCGTGGAGGCCGTGTGCAAAGCGCCCCACCGGCCGCAATCGGAAGCAGGATTCCGTCCCTATCTTTTTCAGCGGCCGGGCCCGAACATTCGGCGCAGCCGAAGGAAGAGGCCGATGGTTGGCATTCAGGGAGTGAGGTTCGGGGCGTGCTGGCTGAAAGTGCCCGGGCGCGAGTACTGAGAAGTGCTTGCATTTAAAACAAACGTTCGTTAGTATATACACGGCTTTGTTGCCGGGGAGGGATAATGGAAAACCGAGTAAGGCACGGCCTTTCATGGCTTTTTCGGATCGAGGTCTTCGTTGCCTGCACGTCGCTGATGCTCGTTGTCATTGCGCTGTTGGCGGATGTTGTCGCGCGCGAAATCGGGGGCAACGGCATTTTCGGTGCCCAGCGTTTCGCGGTCTTCGCAAATTCGGTCGGCGGTCTCCTCGGCTTTGCGATCGTCGTGCATACCGGCGGGCATCTGCGAGTGGGCGTGGTCGACAAGCTCATCCCTGAGAAATGGGAACCGCTGGTCATCCGCTTCTGCGATTTTCTCTCCGCCTCGCTCTGCATTTTGCTGGGTTACCTCGCGCTCGTCTTCGTGCGGAGTACCTATGATCTTGGCGATACCGAACCGGTATTCGACATCAAGATCTGGCCCATCCAGATAGTGCTTCCCTATCTCTTCGGCGTTTCGGCGCTCCGGTACCTGTGTTACGCGGCGTTTCCTGCGGTTCGTCCCGAAGACAAAGAAATCGAGCAATAGCGAGCTCTTCCGGCTCACCAACAAACGCGGGGGCGTAGCGTGACGACTGGACTGATACTGGCAGGCATCATTGTTGCCCTGATTCTGCTGCGCCAAAACATTATCCTTACGCTCGCTGTCGCCGTTGCGTTCATTCACACCTATATGGCGAAGAGCAAACCGGAATTCCTGATTCAGGACATCTGGTTCACGGTCGACCGTGAAGTCCTTCTCTCCATTCCGATGTTCATCGTCGCTGGCATGGTCATGGCGCGCGGCTCAATCGCAGCACGTCTGACCCGCATCATGGCGGCGCTCACGACGAATATCCCTGGTGGTTTGGGCATTGCGACCGTGCTGTCGCTTGCCGGCTTCTCGGCGATCTCCGGATCTTCGGTGGTAACCATGATGGCGATCGGCAGCATCATGTATCCGGCATTGCTGAAAGCCGGTTATTCGAAGAGTTTCTCCCTGGGGCTTCTCTGCTCTGGCGGTACGCTGGGCATCATCATCCCGCCCAGCATCCTGATGATCGTCTACGGGATCATGACCGAGGTCTCGATCACGGATCTCTTCCTTGCTGGATGGGGACCCGGCCTGCTTCTGACCGGCGGATTGAGCCTTTACTCATATTTCGTCAACAGAAAGATGGAGACGAAAGCTATCGACATGATTGAGTTGGCCACCGCCCTGCGTCAGGGCGCAGCCGCAATACTCATGCCGGTCATTCTACTGGGAGGCATCTACAGCGGCTACTTCACAGTCACGGAGTCCGCGGCGCTGGCCGTCGCTTACGCGCTGCTCATCGAGTTTTTCGTGCATCGTGAGTTGAAGGCGAAGGATTTCGGAAACATCCTGCTGGAGACGATCAAGCTCCTTGGCAGCCTGCTGCCTCTGGTCGCGATTGCAGGCAGTCTGAATACAATTCTCGACTATGCCGGAGTGCCTGCCGCGCTTGTAACCTTCATGCAAGGCTATGTTGTCGATAAATGGAGCATGCTGCTCGTCGTCAACGTCTTGCTCCTGTTGGCTGGCGCCCTCATGGACGAAGTTTCGGCCATTGTGGTTCTGGCTCCGCTGCTCCACCCGCTGGGCGTGGCCTACGGCTTCAACCCCATTCACTTCGGGACCATCACCATCGTGAACCTGCAGATCGGGTATGTGGCCCCGCCGGTGGCGATCAACCTGATCGTGGCAATGGTGGTGTTCAAGGAGCAGTTCGGTTTCATATGCCGGTCTGTCATTCCGTTCATCGGCATTATGCTGTTCGTTCTGCTCATAACCGCGATGTTCCCGGAAATATCTCTGGCATTCCTGGGTAAGTAAGCGCCGGAAGCGGGCTCTGCATCGGGGTAACGCCTGCTCACGCGCGTTAAACTCGAAAACTTCAGCTCTTCTGGTGTTGATGCCGAAACATGTGGCGGCGGGCCTCGTCGTCGAAAGCCGGCTTGAACTGGAATCTTTCCTTCAGAGCCAGGGCGCGGATGGCGGCGTCGCGCGCGCCGATCTGGTCCACAAGCCGCTGTACATGCGGGAACCTAGACGACGCGCCATCGCCCATGACAAAGTCCATCATACGCGCCCACCCCCAGGCCGCCATGTCGACAAATGAATAACGGCCGCCGACCAGGAACTCGTTCGAGGTCAGGTGGTCATCCAAGACTTTGAAATGACGCTCCGCCTCGAACTGGTACCGGTTGGACGAATAGGGCGAGGCATCATTCGCGAAGTGGCGGAAATGTACAGCCTGGCCACTGTATGGGCCAATTCCGGTGGCGACGAACATCAGCCAGGACAGCATATCGCCGCGATACCGGCTCTCCGGCATGAACATGTCATGCTTTTCGGCGAGATAAAGAAGGATCGCATTACTGTCAAATACGATGGTTCCGCCGTCGTCGATAACCGGAACCTTGGCGTTCGGATTGAGTTTCAGAAATTCGGAGCCGAACTGCTGGCCCCTCTTGGTGTCGACGGCAACCGCTTCGTAAAGCAGACCCGCTTCTTCCAGAAACAGGGCCACTTTCGTGGGATTGGGCGAGCCGTTGAAATAGAACTTCAACATGGGTTTCTCCTGTCAGCTTCTGCTGCGGTTTGCCGGAACGTTAACGTTGTCAGACTACAAAAAAGAGCCCCCGCAGTACTGCGGGGGCTCGTGAAAGTCCGGGGCGTGAAGAGGTTCAGCTCTTCTGCTTCTTGAATTCCTCTTTGCCCTTCTCGATGGCCCTGTACAGTTCCATCGCACCCGGGCCGAGCTTGTCGACGAAGGCATCGACATGGGGTTTGACCAGCCCCTGCCACTGTGCCTTCTGGGCGTCATTCAACTCATAGACCTTGCCGTTCTTCGACAGGAAGTCCTTCATCTTGGTCTTCTCGTCGGCGAACCAGCGATCGCGGACCGAGTTCGAATCAGGCAGGCCGGCCACGATCTTCTGGCGGGTGGCGCTGTCGATCTTGTCCCATGCGGCCTTGTTGGCGAAGTAGAGCCAGGGATGATGCAGATGCTGGGTGACAACGAAATGCGGTGCGGACTGCGCGCCCGGCGTCGTCATGTAGAATGCAAACGGCAGATCACCTGCAACGACCAAGTTCTGCTCCAGGCCGGGCCAGAGTTCGCTGATCGGCAGAGTAACACCATTGGTATGCAGAGCCGACCAGAACATCTTTGACGCTGCGGCGGGCGATACACGGGCTTTCTGGCCCTTCAGGGAGGCCGGATCGCTGCAGTTCATCTTGCAGAAAACGCCATTGTAGCCCGCCTCATGCACGGCCAGCAGGACGAGACCCTTTTCCTCGAACTGCTTGGCCAGAACCGGAAAAGCATACTTGTCGGTGACGAAGCGACGCTGGGCATCCGAGTCCCAGATATTGGGAACGCTCATGACAGTCGCGTTCGGAACGGCGACGCTGGAGCCGAAGGCCGACGTGCCGCCCATTTCCAGACGGCCGCGAATAACTTGGCTGACCATCTCCTGCTCATTGCCCACGAACTGGCGTTCGATGACGACTTTACCGCCGGCTGCCTTGGTTATGGCTCCGGCGAACTCATCGTCGAGCGTGGCACCGAAGGCGGGGTGCTGCATCAAGGTCGCAAGTTTCCAGCTTTCCTGGGCGGTTGCCGTTTGAATTGCGAATACGGAGATTGCGACGCCTACCGCGAGTGCAGTCACACTCCGGCTGATCGAGAAATCCATGATTTCCTCCCTGGATGTGTTTTTTTACATCTGATCATGCCAGGCGGAATATCCGCATAGGCAGGTCAGATAAGAACGAACATTTGTTAGTATCCATAAATCCGTGGCCTATGCAATTGCCTTTTTAGCGGGGAATGCCTGAGGACGCTGCGTCATCAGGGATGTTTCGGGTGAATCCAAGGTTTCTCAGGCCCGTACACCATGACTTCGCGCACCGGCAGGAAGATCTGCGGCAGGCCTTCCGCCGGGCTGGTGTATTCCCGGTAGGCAGCGGTCCTGACCAAGGCCTCGTTGAACCAGGCTTCGATGAGAAGGTCGCAGCTGAATGTGCTCTTACTGAAGCCCAGCGCGCTCGCCGTGTTCACATCGAGGTGGTTTGCCACGATACGGCTGGCGGTACGCAGTCTGTCCTGTGTGAATGCGGACGAAGCCATCAGCAGCAGCGCCTTGAACTGGGTCGCCGGGCCATCAACGACGACCTCCTCCCAACCGAGCAGGGATACAGTTTCGGCGATATCGAACAGGTAACGCTCGTCATCCTGAACGTTTGCGTAGTCAGGGTGGTTGAAGAATCCCTTACTGTAATCGCCTCGCGGAACCTGGGTCGTCATGGTCACGCCATCGAACAAGGGCTCTGAGTCATCCGGAAGACGCTCGACATGGTTCTGAACATATCGACTGGCAAACTGGCGAAAACCTTCTTGCGAGGACGCAAGCGGGCCATGGGTAGTTTCGTAGTGTGTGCTAAAGGCTTCGCGCGACAGCGCCGGATTGCGCCGCAACAGCGAGTGTCGACGATATGTCTTCTGCCCGTGTTCTGAGATCGGCATGGGTTCTGTCTCCTGGCCTGCATGAGTGGGTAGCGGACGGCCCTGAAACGCTCGCCCTAGACTTAAATACTAACAACCGTTAGTTTGTTAACGTTCCAAGTCGATACGGGTCAAGTTTTTTTAAGCGCGGAGGCAGACGGTGCCGCAGATAGCGTTGTTTCGGCTGGATGGCTCGACCGATTCGAGAGCGGCGGCCAGGTCAGGTTTGCGTGCGGAATTGGTCGAAGACATTTTCCGGCGGGCCTCCGGACCATCTGAAGCAATTATCATGACCGGCATCGACGAGCCGCGAGAAATGAACCTGTATCGTGAGGGCAATGACTTCGCGCCGCCATTCGATCTCGCAATCAAGGCCGAGTATGCTGACGATAAAGCCTTCCTCACGAATCTTGGTGCATTCGGGCGCCAGAGCCGGTTCGCCTCTTTCAGCGGCTTCAGAACCGAGGCAACGCTGAAGAAGGGCTCGGCGCAGCTATGGCAGCCCGGAGAAGTTCCAGGCATCCACATGCTGCACCCTTTGCATTTTTACGAAGATCTCCCCCGCTCCGCATTACTGCGCAGCTGGCGGGACATCCATGGCGATTTGGCGCTGCATGCACATGCGGGCGCGAATTATTACACCCAACAGCTTACTTTAACGGGGTTGATCTCGCCGGAAGTGGATTTCGGCGGCTTCTCTGAGTTCCATTTTCCGAGCGTGACTGCGTTGGTCGAGCGCTATTTCGCATCCGACGAAGCACGAAAAGCCGTGCGCCACGATATCCGCCATTTCATCAAGGGCGTTCCGCCGCGCATGTTCTCCATGGCATATCAGTATGTCGCTTGACGGCATATATCGGCGGAAATAGCCAGTTCCGCGCAGGTCGTGGACAAACAAACGGTAGTTCGTGCGCTTACTTCTTGGCTGCCTTCTTTGCGGGAACGACTTCGGACTTGTGCAGCATGTTGAGCACAAGGCCGACATAGCGATCCTGCAGTTCGGGAATGGTCAGTTCGCCTTTCGGATCGTACCAGGTCGGAATCGAGTTCAGCATGCCAAGGATTGCAAAGGTGGTGATCTTTGCATCCGTGACGTCGAAAATCCGCTCTTCAATTCCGGCCAGAACGATGCTGCGCAGAATCAGCTCGTATCGTTTCCGCAGGTCGATCATGACCTTCAGGTTGTCTGGTTCAAGGCTGCGCAGCTCCATATTGCCGATGAAGACTTCGGCTTTACGTGACGTATGGAATTCAATGTGATGTTTGACGAAGGCGGTAAGCCGGGACAGTGTCCCACGCTGCGGCAGTACTTTTTGCTCCGCGCTCACGACCAGATCTTCCTGGATGCTCTTCAGCAGCATGAAGAGCAAGTCCTGCTTGCTCTTGATGTGGTTGTAAAGCGAACCGGCCTGGAGACCGACATGTTCGGCGAGCAGACGCAGGCTGATGCCGTGATAGCCGTGCTGTGAAATCAGCTCAATCGCGGCCCGTCGCAACGCGCGCTGAGTGGTCTGCCCGTTAGATCCTGCAATTCGCATGAGATTGTGTGTTCCTCGGTTCGAAAAAGTGTATAGGCAGAACCCCGCCGCCCGATCAATCAAGATCAGCCGTGCACGACCTTAAGTCGTTGCAGATTGGTGCCGGCCGCGAATCAACGCATTGACATTATGCGCATTCTATCGATACAAACAAACATTAGTATGTATCTATATGCTCGTGGTCGACGGGCACGGCGCGGACTGTCGTGAGAGGAACGGTATCGGAATGAGCAAAGCAGCCAAAGCGTACATCGTCGGGGCCTACGAACATCCGACACGCAAGGCCGACACCAAGTCGCTGGCAGAACTGCATGCGGATGTGGCGATTGGGGCGCTCCGGGATGCCGGCCTGACCCTGGATGACGTCGACGGCTTCTTCTGCGACACCGAGGCGCCCGGTCTCGGCCCGCTCTCGATGGCTGAATACATCGGATTGAATCGTCTGCGTTATATGGACAATTCCGATCCCGGCGGTTCGGCCTATCTTCTGCATGTCGGCCACGCGATGGAGGCCATCGCCAACGGCAAGTGCAGCGTGGCCCTGATCACGCTGGCAGGTCGCCCCCGTGCCGCGGGTTTGCGCGCCGACCCGGCACCGGACTGGAACCTGCCTGAACTGCCATTCGAATTTCCCTACGGCTCCATTGTGCTGAACCAGTATGCCATGTGCGCCATGCGGCATATGCACGATTACGGCACCACCAGCGAACAGCTGGCCTGGATCAAGGTGGCGGCATCACATCACGCCCAGCACAACCCGGATGCGATGCTGAAGGATGTGGTCACGGTCGACGACGTCCTCAAATCGCCGATGATCGCCGATCCCCTGCATCGCCTGGATTGCTGCGTGGTCAGCGATGGCGGCGGCGCCCTGGTTGTCGTCAGCCCGGAAGTTGCCAGGACGCTGAAGCGGCCTATGATTGCGGTGCGTGGTGCCGGTGAAGCCATCAAGCATCACCAGGGCGGCCAGGTCGATCTGACCTATACCTCGACTGTCCAGTCCGGCAAGCAGGCCTTCGAGGCCGCCGGCGTGACGCCGAAGGACATCAAATACGCGTCGATCTACGACAGCTTTACCATCACCGTGCTGATGCAGCTCGAGGATCTCGGCTTCTGCGAGAAAGGCAAGGGCGGCGCTTTCGTTGCCGACGGCAACCTGATTTCCGGTGTCGGCCAGCTGCCGGTGAATACCGATGGCGGCGGCCTGTGCAACAACCATCCCGCCAATCGCGGCGGCATGACGAAGGTGATCGAGGCCGTCCGTCAGCTGCGCGGTGAAGCCCACCCGGCGGTTCAGGTCAAGAATTGCGACCTGGCGCTGGCGCAGGGGATGGGTGGATGGCTGGGCAGCCGGCACGCGAGCGGAACCCTGATTCTGGAGAGGATTTAACATGACTGAGCGCGTTCTGCCTGCGCCGGCCATCACACCGGAAGCCAAGGCTTTCTGGGATGGGACCGAGCGCGGTGAATTCCTGGTGAAGAGCTGCGAAAGCTGCGGCAAGTCACATTTCTATCCGCGATCGCACTGCCCACATTGCATGAGCGACAAGACCACCTGGAAGAAGGTTTCGGGCAAGGGGAAAATCTATTCCTACAGCGTGATGCGCCGCGCGCCGGAACCGTTCGCCATCGCCTATGTCACGCTGGAAGAAGGGTTGACGGTACTGACCAACCTTGTCGATTGCGATCTCGACCAGATAAAGATCGGCCAGAATGTTCAGGTCGCCTTCGCCAAGTCGAAGGATGGCCCGCAGGTTCCGGTGTTCAAGCCAATTTGAGGTGACTGAAGCGGGCGGCCTGACATGGGTGTCCGCCTGCTTTTACCTGAGTATCAGGCTGCCGCGATCCAGAACCACGGCATCTCGGCCCTCCGCGAGGCAGCGGAAGGCAATCCGGTCTGCTTCCACCCATATTTCGGTACGCAGGCTCTCGCCCGGGAAGAACGGGGCCGAGAACCGCATCTCGATATGTGCGATCCTGCTCGCATCACCCTCGCAGGCCATGCAGGTCAGGGCGTAGGTCGCCATCCCAAAAATGCAGAGGCCATGCAGGATAGGGCGGTCGAAACCAGCCGATTCAGCGAAGCCCCGGTCGATATGCAGGGGGTTCATGTCTCCGCTCAGACGATAGAGTGCCGCCTGATTCGATGTCGTCTGGCTGACAAGAAATCTGTCGGCGACACGATCGGGCACAGGATGCATTGGCGGGACGGGGCCGGGCTGCCCACCGAAGCCGCCATTGCCACGGGCGAAGACGCTCGACAGGTTGGTGGCGATATGCGTGCCGCTGGCGGCGTCGAACAACCGGGTTTCGGCCAGGATGATAGCGCCCTTTCCAGCGCCTTTGTCGAAGATGTCCCTGATCCTGAATTGAGAACGAATGCGGCCGCAGGTCGGCAGGGGTTGATGCAGTGTGATCCGCTGCTCGCCATGCACCACCTTTGTCAGATCCAGTTCGATCTTCTCCAGCCAGGTGTCCTCCCAGGCTACGACTGTGGTCTGGCTCGGGATGGCCTGAAGACCTTTCTCATAAAGGTAGCGGGTGGCGTATGGGTCATCCTGCATCAAGCCGACTCCGACACCCAGCGCATAGAGCATGGTGTCGGAATCGCTGTAGGAGAATTCCCGCTCCGGGAACCGACGCGAGAGGGCAGTGTCATAGCTGAACATTGAAATGTCTCGGTTCGGCTCAAAGCCAGTCGGGGGCAGTGTCGAGAACTGTCGCGTCGTTTGCGGCAACGACGGGCAGCCAGTGATCGATGCGTTTCATTTCGTGCCGGAAGAAATACTGGCAGGCCGCCAGCTTGCCGCGCATAAAAGCTTCGGTGTCACCGCCGCAGCCGGCATCCAGCATGCGCTTGGCCGCGGCAGCCTGACGCAGCCACATCCAGCCCACGACCAGATGCCCGTACATGTCCAGGTAGCTGGAAGAGTTGACGAGATAGGTTCCCATCTTGCCTGGCACGGCGTGCTTGAAATTGGCGCGCGTTGCATCGAAAACGCGGTCCCGGTCATTACCCAGCTGGACTGCGAATTCCGTAAGCCCGACGGCTTCAGCTGCAGTGATATCGGATTGCATCCGCCGGCCCAGTAATTCGATCCCGGCGGCACCCTTCATGCGCAATTTGCGGCCGACGAAGTCAATCGCCTGGATGCCGTTGGTGCCTTCATGAATGAGATTGAGGCGGTTGTCGCGGTAATATTGCTCTTCGGGGAAGTCGCGCGTATAGCCGTAGCCCCCCAGAACCTGGATCGCCAGTTTGTTGGCCTCCAGGCAGTATTCGCTCGGCCAGGCCTTGACGATCGGAGTCAGCATTTCGAGCAGCAGCGAGGCGTCTTCCCGTGCTGCCGTATCGCCGGTCGACCGCTCTTCATCGACCAGGCAGGCCGCATACAGGCCAAGCGCAAGCGCACCTTCGACATAGACCTTCTGCTGCAGGAGCATGCGGCGGACATCGCCGTGCTGGATAATCGGCACGGGCGGCGAGAGCGGATCCTTGTTGTCGGGCAGGCGGCCCTGCGGGCGCTGCTTGGCATAGTCCAGGCTGTGAAGGTATCCTGCATAGCCCAGCATCGTGGCGCCAAGGCCCACGGAAATACGCGCCTCGTTCATCATCACGAACATGTATTCCAGACCGCGATGCGGCTCGCCGAGCAGATAGGCGGTGCAGTCGTCGTTGTCGCCAAAGCTCAGGAGCGTGTTCACCGCGCCCCGATAGCCCATCTTGTGGTTCAGGCCGGTGACCCGGACATCGTTGCGCCTGCCGGGCCTGCCGTCGTTGCCGACATCGAACTTGGGCACGATAAACAGCGAGATGCCCTTGGTGCCGGGGGGGGCACCATCGATCCTGGCCAGTACCAGATGAACGATATTTTCGGAAATGTCGTGATCGCCGGCCGAGATCCACATCTTGCTGCCCTTGAGGCTGTAGGTGCCGTCAGGACGGAGCATGGCGCGCGTGCGAATGTCGGCCAGTCCCGAACCCGCCTGTGGTTCGCTCAGGCACATCGTGCCGAGGAAACGGCCATCCAGCATGGGACGGAGAAACGTCGTCTTTTGCATATCGGTACCGTAGGCGCGGATCACGTTTCCGGCAGACACGGTCAGGAAATAGTAGATGGAGGCGCCGATATTGGCGGCCTGGAAGAAGGCATAGGCCGCCTGGATGATGGTGACGGGAAGCTGCTGCCCGCCTTCATCGGCCGGTGCGTGCGCCGACATGAAGCCGGCATCGGTGAATGCGTCAATCGCGGCCTTGAGCTCGGGCAGCGTGTGAACGGCACCGTTTTCAAGCGATGGCTCGTTCAGATCGGATTTCCGGTAGAAGCTCTGGAAGTGGCTGGCGGCGATGGTCTCGGCCGTGTCCAGGACGGCGTTGAAGATTTCGCGGTCCAGATCTGCGTAGAGCGGCCGCGACAACAATTTGTCGATCTGAAGAACATCGAAGAGATTGAAATCGACATCCCTGCGGCTCAGTGTTTTGCCGGAATTTTCCGCAGCCATTCTGTTTCCGATGTCTCCATTGACTCAGTGTTGGTCGGAATATAAACTAACAAGCGTTCGTAAGTAAATATAAGAAGGGCTCGATGTCCCCGACCGAAAATCAGGCGGCCATGGTTCTGCCGACACCGCCCCTGCAAGCGATGTCCCGGTCGAAAGCCGCTTGGCCGGCCCAGCCCCGCTACCAGATTCAGCAGGAAACCCATTTCGATGGCCGGGTGGTGAACTGCTTCCGGCCGCGCTCTGACTCCGCTTACGGCATATTCTCATCGGCCGCCCGCAAACATCCCGATGCCGAGGCCCTGGTTGGGGACGGGCAGCGTCTGACTTATGGCGAACTGGCCGAGGCTGCCGGTGCAGTTGCGGCTCGCCTCAGGGATTTTGGTGTGCGCCCCGGGATGCGGGTGGCGATGTATCTCGCCAATCGCATCGAGTTCGTCTCCGTCTATCTCGGTATCCTGCGCCTTGGTGCCGTGGCCGTGCCGATGGATGTCCGCCTGAAGGGGCCGGAAATCGCGCATGTCGTGGCTCATTCCGATGCTCGCATTCTGCTATACGAGGCGACGTTATCCGGCGAATTGCCGAACAGGCAGGATGTGCCGAACCTGTCCGCACTTGTGCCGGTTTCGGACGACGGTATTCATTGGCCGGACGATCAAACCGGGGCGGCGTCTCCGGAATTTCAGGTCACCGATCCGGAAGCCCTTGCGACACTTCTTTATACCTCCGGTACCACCGGCCTGCCCAAAGGCGCGATGCTCACGCATCTGAATTTCGCGCACTCGGTCATCCACTTCGAACTCATTCTCGGCCTCAGCCAGGGCAGGGAACGGACATTGCTTGTCGTTCCCGCCAGCCATGTCACCGGCCTGCTTGCCATCATGTCGTTCCTGTGGGTAGGCGGGGCTGTCATCATGTCCCGCGCCTTCAAGGCGCCGGCCTTCCTGAAGCTCGCAGCCGATGAGCGCATCACGCATACGGTCATGGTTCCGGCCATGTATAACCTGTGCCTGCTGCAGCCGGATTTCTCGGCCTACGATCTCAGGAACTGGCGGCTGGGTCATTTCGGCGGTTCACCGATGCCGATGGCGACGATCCAGGATCTTGCCGACCGGTTGCCGCAGCTACGCCTGATTGATGGCTATGGCGCCACGGAGTGCTGCTCGCCGGTGGCTCTGTCACCACCCGATATGCCAACCAGCAAGCGCGCAGCCATCGGCCTGCCGGTCCATTGTGCCGAAATCAGGATCGTCGGACCGGACGGCAACGAATTGCCCGCAGGTGAAACCGGTGAAATCTGGATCCGCGGCCCAATGATCGTGCCGGGCTATCTGGATAACCCCGAGGCCAACAAGGCCAACTTCACCGCCGGCTTCTGGCATTCCGGCGATATCGGCAAGCTCGATGAGGACGGGTATCTCTACATCTCCGACCGCATCAAGGACGTCATCAACCGCGGCGGCTACAAGATTTACAGCGTCGAGGTGGAGGGCGTGCTGAACCGGCATCCGGATGTACTGGAGAGTGCTGTTGTTGCCAAACCCTGCCCGGTGCTGGGCGAGCGCGTCCACGCCTTCATAACGGCGAAGACTGAAGGCCTGATGGCTGAGAAGCTCTTTGAATACTGCGCCGCACGGCTGGCCGATTACAAACAGCCCGAGACCTATACCATCCTCGATACACCATTGCCGCGGAATTCAGGCGGCAAGGTCCTGAAGCGCGATCTGCGCAACACCTTAAACCTTGCCGAAGCCGGCTGATAATCCCTGGGAGTTCTAAGCATGACAATTCGTTTTGACGGCCGTGTAGCGATTGTGACCGGTGCCGGCACGGGACTCGGCCGCAGTCACGCCCTGGCGCTCGCATCGCGCGGCGCCAGCGTTGTGGTCAACGATCTCGGCGGCTCTCTGAATGGTCAGGGACAGTCCAGTAGCGCGGCCGATATGGTCGCAAACGAGATCAAGGCGATGGGCGGTAAGGCAGTCGCGAATTATGATTCGGTTGCCGATGCGGCAGCTGCCGAGAATATCGTCGCTTCAGCGGTGGATGCATTCGGCCGCCTCGATATCCTGATCAACAACGCCGGCATTCTGCGCGACAAGACTTTGGCGAAGATGGATCCGGCCGACTACGAAACAGTGACGCGGGTTCATCTTTTTGGTGCGGCTTTCTGCACGCGCGCGGCGCTGCCGGTCATGCAGAAGAACAACTATGGCCGCATCATCATGACGACCTCGAATGCAGGTCTGTTCGGAAACTTCGGCCAGTCGAATTATGGGGCTGCCAAAGCTGGCGTCATCGGCCTTATGAACGTAGTCCGCATTGAGGCGGCCAAGTACGGCATTCTCGTCAATACCATCGCCCCGATGGCTGCCACCCGCATGACCGAAAATGTGATGCCGGCCGAGATGCTTCCGCTGTTCAAGCCGGAATTCGTCTCGGCTGCCGTGGCCTATCTGGCCAGCGAACAATGCAACGTATCCGGCCACACCATTTCTGCTTCGGCCGGCTACGTCGCCCGGGTTCAGGTCATGAGCAGTCCCGGCGTGTTCTTCGACACCAGCAAGGACCTGACCCCCGAGATGATTGCGGGTGAGTGGGCAAACATAACCGATATGTCGAAGCCGCAGGGTTTCGACAGCGCCGGCGCAGAAATGGAATATATCGCCAAACAGACGATGGCGCGGCTGAAGAAATCGGCCTGAGCCATGTCCGGCCGGGCCCGCTTTTCTGAGAAAGTCGTTGTGGTGAGCGGTGCCGGTGCCGGCATCGGTCGTGCCGCTGCCGTCGGATTTGCCCGCGAGGGCGCCGCCGTCGCGCTGCTTGATATCAACGGGTCCGCGGCTCAGGAGACCAAGGTGGAAATCGAGCGTGCGGGGGGGAGGGCTTCGGCGTTTGCGGTGGATATGAGCAGCGAAATGGCCGTTGAAACGGCCATTGACGCTGTCGTCAAAGAGTACGGACGGATTGACTGCGCATTCAACAATGCAGGAATCCGTGGTGCACGCGTCGACATCGTGGATATGCCGACAGATGAATGGCGTCGGGTTATGGATCTGAACGTCACGGGCGTGTTCCTTGCCGTCCGCGCTGAGATGAAGGCGATGCGGTCGCACAAATGCGGCAGCATAGTCAATATCGCCTCCATCTTCGGATCTGTGACCGCGCCGGGCGCTGCACATTACACGGCTTCCAAACACGCCATCATTGGCCTGACCAAGACGCTGGCGCTGGAAGCCATCCGCGATGGGATTCGTGTCAACGCCGTCGCGCCCGGCGGCGTGGATACGCCGCTGATGGCGGCCTTGGAGGGTAGTCGAGAAGCAGCCGAAGCGCGCTACAAGGCATCCTGCCCGATCGGTCGGCTGGCGCGTCCTGAAGAAATAGCGGAATCCGTAATGTGGCTGGCGTCCGATGCGGCGTCCTTTGTCGTGGGCCACACGCTCGTGGTAGATGGCGGCTATACGCTGCTTTGAGTGGCGTCCGCTGAAGCTGGTTAAGAAACAGAATGCCGGGGAAACACGATGAGCCGTTTGTTTGAGTCTTTCACGCTGCGTGGTGTCACGCTTCGCAACCGAATTGTGGTGTCACCCATGTGCCAGTATTCGTCGACCGACGGGCTAGCCACCAACTGGCATATGGTCCATCTGGGTTCACGTGCGATCGGTGGCGCCGGTCTGATCATCGCCGAAGCGACGGGCATCTGCCCGGAAGGCCGCATCACGCCCGGCGATCTTGGGCTGTGGAGTCAGGCGCATGCCGATGCATTGAAGCCGATTGTCGACTTCATTCACGAACACGGCGCCAAGGCCGGAATCCAGCTTGGTCATGCCGGCCGCAAAGGTGCGCGTTTCAAGCCTTGGGAAGGGAATGGTCCGCTGACCGACGGCAGTGCATGGCCGATCCCGGGGCCGAGTGCATTGTCATTCGACAAGGACTGGCAGGTTCCTTATGAAATGACCGCAGCGCAGCTGCGGGAGATGACGGATCTGTTCGTTACGTCGACAGGGTTCGCCGTAAATGCCGGTTTCGACGTGATTGAGCTGCATATGGCGCATGGCTATCTGCTGCACGAATTTCTCTCGCCGTTGTCGAATACCCGTGGCGACGAATATGGCGGCGACTTGGCGGGACGGGCGAAGTGGCCGCTGGAGGTCATCAAGGCTGTCCGCGCAGCGCTCGGGGATGACAGGCTGCTGTTCGTTCGCGTCTCCGCGATCGACTGGGTCGATGGCGGTCTCGACATGGCGCAGTCGGTGCAATTGGCCAAATGGTTCAGGGCGGCGGGAGCCGATCTGATCGATTGCTCGACCGGCGCTGTTGTGCCGGGTGAGAAAACCCCTATCGGCCCCGGTTATCAGGTGCCGGTCGCGCGCGGCATACGCGCGGAGGCGGGTATTCCCACCGGTGCAGTCGGGATGATCACCGATCCGGCCCAGGCCGAGCAGATCGTTGCCGTGGGCGACGCGGACCTTGTCTTCCTGGCACGCGCCACGCTGCGCAATCCCTATTGGGCGAATCATGCCGCCGAAGAGCTCGGCGTCGAGGCCAACTGGCCGATCCAATACAAGCGAGCCGTCGCCCGTCGCCGAACGGCCTGGTGATTTTCCGTCGTCTCCACGCGGGCGCATTCCGCTTTACGATAAAACAAACGTACGTTAGTATAAAGTCGTTACGCCTGAGCGTCGGGCTGCATCGGTGAAGTCACTGTGGCCGCCGCAAAGCCACTGGCGGATTGGAGCATTTGAATGATTGTTGAAGAGCGCAATTACACCCTAAAGCCCGGCAAAGCCGGGGAGTTTATGGCGCTCTACCAGCAGCGCGGCCTGGAGATCCAGACGCGCATCCTGGGCAATCTGATTGGCTATTTCCTGTCTGAAATCGGCGAGCTGAACGTCGCCATGCACATGTGGGGCTATGACAGCCTGGAAGAGCGTACGCGGCGCCGGTCTCTCCTGATGCAGGAGAAGGAGTGGCGCGACTACGTTGCGGCCGTGACTCCGCTGATCGACAGGATGTCGAACAGAATACTGGTGCCGACGGCCTTCTCACCTATTCGGTGACAACGGAACGGCGTAAAGCCGCCAAAGAATGGGATGGAAATAATGAATGCTCGGTCAGCCAGCGCGCCATTCCCGGAGAGGTCGGTGATCGTAACCGGTGGCAGCAGTGGCATCGGGCTGGAAACGGCCCGGCGCTTCCACGCTGCCGGTGCGAATGTCTGGATCTTCGATATTAATCCGCCGCCCGAGAGCACCGACTCCGCCATCACGTATATCAAGTGCGATATCGGGGACGAGAAGGCGATCCGCGCCGCCGTCGCCCAATCCATTGGCGACAGGCCGCTGCATACTCTGATCAACGCCGCAGGTATCATCCGTCGCGCTAAAACCGAGGAAGCTTCCCTCGCGGACTGGGAGCTGATGCTCAAGGTTAACCTGACCGGCATGTTCCAGCTCTGTGCAGTTCTTTTCAATAACCTGAAAGTCGCCAGTGACGCTGCCATTGTGAATATCGCATCGATTGCGGCGCTCGTGCCACAAACGGGCGCAATTGCCTATGGCCCATCAAAAGCGGCCGTCATTTCCCTGACGAAACAGCTTGCCGTGGAATGGGGTCAGTATGGCATCCGCGTCAACGCCATCTGCCCAGGCATGATCCGCACCGCGATGACCGAACCATTCTACAGTCCGGAAACCATCAAGATCCGCAACAGGAAGACGGCGCTCGGCCGTGTCGGCATGCCCGAAGACATCGCCAAGGTCGCATTGTTCCTGGCGGGCGACGGCGCCAGCTACATCACCGGTGAAGCCATCGTTGTGGACGGCGGCTTCACCGCCACAGGCCTTCATCTGCTGCTGCAATAAGCCGGACCACGGCTCGTAGAGACAACAGGAAACAAAAAATGGCCGCCTTGCATCTCCCCCAAGTCATCGATCACCCCCAGGGGACGACCTACGTCTTCGATTCGGCCACGCATGTGGAAGCCTATGTCGCCGCGAAAAATCCGAAGCCGGGTTCGGTGATCGTTGCGGCCTCCTATGCCGGCGTGCTCTGCGCCCGCATGGTGATGTCGGCAAAACCGATGGCAGCTATCGGTCTCGATTGTGCTATCGGCAAGGACGGTGCCGGAATTGCAGGCCTCTGGTATTACGAAGCCCTGAACGTTCCTGCCGCCGCCGTCGATACCATGACGGCCGAGATGGGGAACGGTACCGACCAGTACGAGAACGGCATCATCAGCCGGGTCAACGATCAGGCGCAGCGACTGGGCTTGGCCCCGGGTATGACGGTCAAAGAAGCCGTCGAAGCCATTCTGACGGGGTCAAGGACCCCGAAGGAATTCGATACTGCCCGCCGTCTCGTAGTCCATACCAACGAGGAGGGCCGCAGCATCGTCTGCACCGACTCAATCGCTTTTGCTCTACCTGAAGACAAGGACCGCAATGTGCTTTGCACCGCAGGCCATACCGGCCGCAGTGTCATCGAATATTTCCGTAATCACCGGCCCTGGGCTTTTATCTGTTCTGATGGCGGCATCGGCAAGAACGATTCCGGCATATCGGCGCTGGAGGCGATCGAGGAAGATGGCATCGTCGGTGCCTCGGTCGACGCGTTGACGGCCCGCATGGGCGACGGCCAGAGCACCTATTTCGATGGCATCATCAGCGCGGCCAACAAGCATGCCATGGCGAAGGGCGTCCGTATCGGCCAGACCGCCAGGGAAGCTGCCCTGTTGATGCTGAAGTAATCATTCGACCGGAGATCCAAATGGCAAATACACCGTTCCTGGAAGGCGAAGAGAAGCTGGCTCGACTTGCATCCCGTTATGTCGCTGTCGAACAGCTTCCGTGGAAACCGACGCCGACCCCCGGCATCGACATGAAGATTCTGCTGGAAGACAAGGAAACCGGACTTCTCACCGCGTTGTTTCGCTGGGAGCCTGGTACGGAGCTGCCGCTCCACGAGCATGTCGAGATCGAGCAGACCTATGTCCTGAGTGGCAGCATCGTTGATGACGAGGGCGAATGTCGCGAAGGCGACTATGTCTGGCGCCCGAAAGGCAACCGGCATCTGGCGCGGTCGCCCAACGGCGCGCTCGTCATTTCCTTCTTCCTGAAGCCGAACAAGTTCCTGACCGGCAAGTTCAAGGGGCAGGAACTTAAGTGACGAAAGGGGCTTTGGAGAAAACCGAGTACGACGTCATTGTCGCCGGCTCGGGCGCTGGCGGCATGTCTGCGGCTGTGACCGCCGCGAAGCTTGGCCTCGATGTCATCGTGATCGAAAAGGAGCCGCTGTTCGGCGGTACCACGGCGCGGTCCGGCGGTGTGCTGTGGCTGCCGGGAAATCCGATCTCAAAGGCCATGGGATTTTCAGATAGTATTGAAGGTGCCCGCACTTACCTGAAGCACGAAACTTCTGCCAGTTACGATGCCGATCGTGTCGACGCTTTTCTGCGCATGGCCCCGGAGGCGACGCAGTTCTTTCTGGACAAAACGGCAGTTAGGTTCGACCCGCTGATGGCGTTTCCGGATTATCATCCGGCAGTGCCGGGTGCTGTGGACGGGGGGCGATCGGTGGTGGCGGCGCCATTCTCCGGCCTCGAACTCGGAAAGGAAATCAGGCGGCTCCGTCCGCCGCTGAAGGAAATCACCTTCGTCGGCATGATGTTCAATGCGAGCCAGGAAATTCAGCACTTCTTCAATGTCACGCGATCACTGAAATCCGCCATCTATGTGGTCAAGCGGCTCAGCAAGCATGCCTACGAGATGCTACGCTACGGCCGTGCCATGCGTCTGACCAATGGTAATGCGCTGGCGGCCAGGCTGGCAAAGACCCTGTTCGACCTGAACGTCCCTATCGTCACCGATTGTCCGATAGATGCCGTGATTTTGGATGGCGATGCCGTGACTGGGGTTGAAGTCACCTTTGGTGGCAGGCAGATCAGACTGATGGCGCGTCGCGGGGTCGTGCTGGCCACGGGCGGTTTTCCACAGGATCCGACTCTGCGCAAGCTGCTGTTCCCGCACGCACCGACCGGCGCTGAACACTGGTCCCCGGCACCCCCCGGAAATACCGGCGACGGCTGGCGCATCGCGTCGGCGATCGGCGGCCAGACCACGATAACCCTGTCGAATGCCGCAGCCTGGATTCCAGTGTCGCGCGTTCCATACCGGAATGGAACATACGGCGTATTTCCGCATCTGATCGACCGCTACAAGCCGGGCATCATCGCGGTGAACCATCAGGGCCGTCGCTTTGTCAATGAGGCGAACTCGTATCACGATTTTGGCCAGGCGATGCAGGCGACATGCAAGGGCGAGGTTGAGGTTTCGGCCTATCTGATCTGTGATCATCAGACGCTTCGCAGATATGGCCTTGGATTCGCCAAGCCCTTCCCGGTGCCGTACCGGCAGCATCTCTGGTCTGGTTATCTTGTGCAGGGAAAAACGATCGCGCAGCTGGCGCAAAAGCTCGATATGGACCCGGCCGTGCTGACGGAGACGGTGATCAGGGTGAACACCGATGCGAAGCTCGGGACGGATACGGAATTCGGCAAGGGCTCAACCTCGTATAACCGGTATCTGGGCGACGCCAGCAATCTGCGCAACGCCTGCTTTGCGCCAATCGAGCGCGGCCCCTTCTACGCCCTGAAAATCTATATGGGTGATCTGGGCACTTTCGCGGGCATCACGACCAACAGCGCAGCACAGGTTGTCGATCAGGCCGGGAATATCGTCCCGGGTCTGTATGCGGTTGGCAATGATGCTGCCAGCGTCATGGGCGGTAACTATCCGGGCGCGGGTATCACGCTTGGTCCGGCCTTGACCTTCGGCTATATCGCCGGTCGACACTTGGCCCGAAGAAACATCTAATTAGCCTTTGCCCCAAGACTCGGCAGCCCAGTGCCGGGTGCTAATCTCGGACCGTTTGCTTGGCAGGTCCAACCCGGCCGCGCAAAATGAAAATCTCCGGCTCGGTCCGGTCGCCACCATTCGCGGCACGCAGCGTGAAGCCGGGTACGACGTCCTTGGTGACATAGATGCTCCGTATCACGCCGGGGCCCGCGCGGCGGATTTCGTCAGGGAGATGTGAATATTCGACTGCCGATGTCCGGTGTTTGTGTAAGCGCCACTCTTGGAAGTGCCGGATTTTTTTGTAGTCTCCCAGATTGTCCCAAACGGCATAGCTTTGCTTGCTTGGCGTTTGATTTTTTAAGGGACAAGAAGCAAGAAGGCGGCGTCGTAAGCTCTGCCAATCGCTTGATCAGCTAAGTCCTGGAGCGGGTGAGGGGAATCGAACCCCCGTCGTAAGCTTGGGAAGCTTCTGCTCTACCATTGAGCTACACCCGCGCGCCGTATGGGCGTTCGGGCGGAAGATAGCCAACAGAACAGGCGGTTACAACAGTTTCCGGCCTTAATGTGCCTCGGCCATGGCGGCGGCAAGCTGATCCGGGCCGAGGTCGAACAGCTTGGCCAGCCCGGCCTCGCCGGCCCGGGTCAGCGTCACCGCGCGGCTGTCGCGGCGCCGTTCCAGCCAGCCGAGATCGAAGCAGCGGTCGGCAAGGGCCGCGCCCAGGCTGCCGGCCAGATGCGGGCTGCGCTCGCTCCAGTCCAGGCAGGCCCGGGCGAAGCGGCGCTTTCCCTGCGCGATTGCATCCACATCGATCTGGATGGCGGTGAACAGCTGCCGGCCGGCCGCTGTTACCACGAATTCATCTTCTCCGCTGGGAAGCAGGCACCCGCGCGCGATCAGCTGGTCGAACAGGCAGACGCCAAGCTTGCCCGCGATATGGTCATAGCAGGTGCGTGCGGCGCGCAATGCGCCGGCCACGCGGGTGTGGTGGTGATGCTTCGGCATTGCCCGTTCGCCGGCCAGGGCCATCAGGCTCTCGATCGCGGTTGCGACCTGCGCATTGGCCAGATGGAAGTAGCGATGCCGCCCCTGCTTCGCCAGGCCGAGCAGGCCGCCATCGGAGAGCTTGGCCAGATGGCCGCTGGTGGTCTGCGGCGAGACACCGGCGATCTGCGCCAGCTCCTTGGCGGTGCGGGCGCGGCCATCCATCAGCGCCTTCAGGATATTGGCGCGTGCGGGATCGCCAATCAGGGCGGCGATTTTTGCCACATGGGGATCGTTGCTGCTCATGGTGCGACTCTAGGCCGGCCATCTGCTGTCGTCCATCTGCAACAGTTCGGCCGTGGCCGTAGCGTTGCGCGTGGCGATACGAAGCCTGGCGGCGCATGCTGGTGACATCAGATGTCAGTGTGTCGGTTTATCGTCACTGCAGCGTCATCGCCGTCGGATAGGACTGCGATACCGAATCATAAAAAAGGAGCCTCGCCATGCCTCAGATCATCGTGTCTCAGCCCATGATCGCCATTGCACGCGACCAGGGCGCAACCGCAGACCAGCTGCAGAAGCCGCAAGGTCTGCTGACGACAATCATCCTTCAGATTGTCGCCGCGCAGCGGCGGCTACGCGAACGCGACCAGCTTGTCGAATTGAGCGATGCCGCGCTGAAAGACCTGGGCCTGACACGGGCCGATGTCTGGGCCGAGCTGCGCAAGCCGGTCTGGCGGCGCTGAAGCTCGGGTCGGCCAAATTTTAGATCGGAAAGATCAGGCAGGTGGTGGTGCCGGTGGCCAGAACCTTGCCGGCGGCATCGACAATACGGCCTTCCGCCGTGCCGACGCGGCTGCCCACCTGGATGACGGTGCCCTCGGCATAGACCGTGCCGGTCTTGTGCGAGATCGCACGCACCAGGCTGACCTTGTATTCCAGCGTGGTGTAGCCCGTGCCCTTGGGCAGCATCGACTGCACGGCGCAGGACATGCAGCTGTCCAGCATGGTACCGGCATAGCCGCCATGCACGCTGCCGATCGGATTATAGTGCTGCAGGTCCGGCCGGCCGGCAAACACGATGCGGCCCGGTTCGGCTTCATGAATCCACATGTTCATCAATTCGGCGATCGGTGCGCCGGGCAGTTCACCGCTCATGAGCTTGCGGAACAGGTCGATGCCTGCCAGTTCGCGCAAAGTCTCCAGCGGGATCGGCGCATAGCGACCGCCCTGGGGCGGATGCAGATCGGCGGAGCGGGCGGGTGCGGCGGTCGGAAGCGGGGCGGCAGACATGGCGGGGTCCTGTCTCGGGCGGTTTCTGGGCCGGCAGTCAAAAAGGGGGAGGCCGGAAGTGACGGTGGCGCCGGCGATCCGGTGGAAACCGGGAGGATGGCTTGTCGGGCTGCCGTATATCGTGTATATACACGTTATGAGCAGACTTCCGCAAGCCCCGTCTTCCGCCCCGCCAGCAGCCGGGGAAATGTTCACCCTGCCGCCGCCGATGCCCGATGGTCGCGAGCTTTGCCTGTGCTTCCAGCTGCGTGCCGCCGCCCGCCGGGCCAGCGCGCTCTACACCAGCCGTCTGGCCCCGATCGGGCTGGGCCTGCCGCAATACAGCCTGGTCGGCATGGCAGCGGCCTGCGAGAAGCAGAATGGCCGACCGCCCAGCATCACCGAACTGGCCGCGGCGCTGGATCTGGATCGCAGCACCTTGAGCCGCAACCTGAAGCCGATGATTGCCGCCGGCCTGGTCGAGGTGGCGCCGGCCGGCCAGGGTCGCGCCAAGCTGGTCCGGGCCACCCGCGAGGGCCGGGCTGCCTATCGCGCCGGCGTGGCGCTGTGGCGTGCGGCGCAGGATGAAGCGCAGGCGGCGCTGGGGGCACAGTTCCAGGGCCTGATGCAGGGTCTGGAAACCACCATCGCGGGATTGCCCGCAGCGGCCGGCAGCAGCGTCGCCAACGACCTCTGATCCTTAGACTTAGGCCTTGATCGGGCTATGCTTTGGTCGAAAGCCGGGGCAGCCCGCCTTGTCCCGTTCCACGTCAGCGGGCATCATCCCGTCCGACTGAGGAAACGCCGCCGGCCAGCAGGTTGAAACACCTCGACCGGCCGGAAGAGCATGAAGGGAGCCGCACCATGGCTGATAACGAACTGTTCCCCGTGGCCGCCGACTGGGCCAAGCGCGCCTGGGCCGATGCCGGCAAATACAAGGCCATGTACGAGCAGTCGGTGAAAGACCCGGCCGGTTTCTGGGGCGAGCAGGGCAAGCGTGTCGACTGGATCAAGCCTTTCACCCAGGTGAAGGATGTCTCCTTCGACAAGAAGGATTTGCATATCCGCTGGTTCGGCGATGGCGTGCTGAACGTCTCGGCCAATTGCATCGACCGTCATCTCGCCAAGCGCGCCAGCCAGACCGCAATCATCTGGGAAGGCGACGATCCGAACAAATCCGAGAATATCACCTACCAGCAGCTTCACGACGAAGTCTGCCGCATGGCCAACATCATGAAGGCCAAGGGCGTCAAGAAGGGTGACCGCGTCACCATCTACCTGCCGATGATCCCGGCGGCGGCCTATGCGATGCTGGCCTGCGCGCGCATCGGCGCGGTGCATTCGGTGGTGTTCGGCGGTTTCTCGCCCGACAGTCTGGCCAACCGTATCCAGGATTGCGACAGCCAGTTCCTGATCACCGCCGACGAGGGCCTGCGCGGTGGCCGCGGCGTGCCGCTCAAGGCCAATGCCGATGCGGCGCTGAAGACCTGCCCGAATGTGAAAACGGTGCTGGTGGTCAAACACACCGGCGGCAAGATCGACATGATGGCCGGTCGCGATGTCTGGCTGCATGACGAAGCCGCCAAGGTGCCGGCGACCTGCGCGCCGGAGCCGATGGGAGCGGAAGACCCGCTGTTCATTCTCTACACCTCGGGCTCGACCGGCAAGCCGAAGGGTGTGCTGCACACCTCGGGCGGCTATCTGGTCTTCGCCGCGATGACGCA
>NZ_CALRUC010000009.1:0-66165 GCF_943371255.1 Ferrovibrio terrae
AGTTTATCACCTGGATCGGTCAGCTTGCGCAGGGCGATCTCGGCAAGTCGGTGCTGTCGAAACAGCCGGTGGCCACCATGATCGGCCAACGCGTGGAACCCACCATGTCACTGGCGCTCACCACATTGATCTTTGCCATCGTGGTTGCCGTGCCGATGGGCATTCTGGCCGCCTGGAAGCAGGGCAGCTGGTTTGACCGTGGCATCATGGCACTGTCGGTGGCCGGCTTCTCGATCCCGGTCTTCGTGCTCGGCTATATCATGGTCTATGTCTTCTCGATGAAGCTCGACCTGTTCCCCGCCCAGGGCTTTGCTCCGCTGCGCGATGGCCTGCCGGCCTTCCTCGAGCGCATCGCGCTGCCGACGGTAACGCTCAGCTTCATCTATATTGCGCTGTTCGCCCGCATCACGCGCACGGCGATGCTGGAGGTCCTGAACGAGGACTATATCCGCACCGCCCATGCCAAAGGCCTGAAGGAGCATGTGGTGCTGGTGCGCCATGCGCTGCGTAACGCCGCCATCCCGATCGTCTCGGTGATCGGCATCGGCTTTGCCCTGCTGATCGGCGGCGTGGTGATCACGGAAACCGTGTTCAACATCCCCGGTATCGGTCGCCTGGTGGTGGATGCCGTGCTCGGCCGCGATTATCCGATCATTCAGGGTATCATCCTGGTGTTCTCCGGTGTCTATGTGCTGATCAATCTGGCCATCGACATCGCCTATGTGTTGCTTGATCCCAGGATTCGTTACTGACCATGCGGCAAGTCTTTCGTCATGCGGCCTTTCGCAATCCTTCTGTCTTGATCGGTGGCGGCATCCTGCTGGTGCTGCTGATCGTCGCCCTGCTGGCACCGCTGCTGACCGGACATGACCCCGGCAGCATTGCGCCGCGCTTCCGCCTGCGCGGCCCGTCGGACCAGTTCATGATGGGCACTGACATGCTGGGCCGTGATGTCTGGACCCGTGTGGTGCATGGCGCCCGCATCTCCCTGCTGGTCAGCGCCTGTGTGGCCAGTATCGCCATCTCCATCGGCCTGGTGATCGGCCTGGTCTCGGGCTACATCCGCTGGCTCGACGGACCGATCATGCGCGCCATGGATGGTGTGATGGCAATTCCCGGCATCCTGCTGGCCATTGCACTGGTTTCGCTCAGCGGCGCCTCGCTGCTCACCGTGATCGTTGCCATCGTGATCCCTGAAATCCCCCGCGTTGCCCGCCTGGTGCGCGGCGTCGTGCTGTCGATCCGCGAGGAACCCTATGTCGAGGCGGCCGTCGGCCTCGGTACGCCGACGGTGAAAATCCTGATCCAGCACATCCTGCCCAATACGCTCGCGCCGCTGATCGTGCAGGGAACATACATCTGCGCTTCCGCCATCCTGGTGGAAGCCATCCTCAGCTTCCTCGGTGCCGGCCTGCCGCCGGAAATTCCCACCTGGGGCAATATCATCGCCGAAGGTCGCGGCGTGTTTCAGCGCGCGCCCTGGATCATCCTGTTCCCCGGCGGCTTCCTGGCTGTCACCATCCTGGCCGTCAACATCCTGGGTGATGGCCTGCGCGACACGCTGGACCCGCGCATGAAAAAGCGGCTGGGAGCCTGAACCATGTCAGAGCCCAAGACCGCACCGGTCCTCAGTGTCAAAAACCTGTCCGTTGCCCTGCCCAAGGGCGGCGACCGCAGCCTGGCGGTGCAGGATATCAGTTTCGAGGTGTTGCCCGGCGAGATTGTCTGCCTGGTTGGCGAGTCCGGTTCTGGTAAATCGGTTACCGCCAGCACCGTGATGGGGCTGGGCAGTCTGCCGATTGTCAGCGGTGAGATCCGTCTGGAAGGCGAAGACCTGCGCAAGGCTTCCAAGGCCCGCCTGCGCGCCTTACGTGGCAGCCGCATGTCGATGATCTTCCAGGAACCCATGACCGCGCTCAACCCGGTCCATCGGGTCGGCGAGCAGGTGGTCGAACTGCTGAAGGCCCATAATTGGAAGGGCCGCGGTATCAGTGCCGAAGAGCGGGTGCAGCAGCTGTTTGCCGATGTGCATCTGCCCGATCCGGAACGCCTGCTGAATTCCTATCCGCATCAGCTCTCGGGCGGTCAGCGCCAGCGCGTGATGATCGCCATGGCACTGGCCCTTCAGCCTGCCCTGCTGATTGCCGACGAGCCAACCACGGCCCTGGACGTCACCACACAGGCGCAGATCCTGAAGCTGCTACGCGACCTGCAGCGCGAGCGCGGCACCGGCGTGCTGTTCATCACGCACGATTTTGGCGTCGTTGCCGATATCGCCGACCGTGTGGTGGTGATGCGTTATGGCGAGGTGGTGGAAAGCGGCAAGACCGAAGACGTGCTCTACCGGCCGCAGCACGATTATACCAAGATGCTGATCAAGGCCGTGCCTCGCCTGAGACCACGCGAAGCCACGCCGATCACCACCGAAGCGGTGTTGCGCGCCGAGCATCTGCAGAAAATCTATGTCACCACCAGCATGTTCAAGGGTACGCGCGAAGTGCGTGCCGTGGACGACATCGCGCTCGACCTGTATAAGGGGCAGACACTTGGTATCGTCGGCGAGTCCGGTTCAGGCAAATCAACAGCGGCACGCTGTGTCGCCCGCCTGATCGACCCGACCGGCGGCAAGGTAATGCTGGACGATACCGACATCGCCCATCTTGGCGTGCGCGCCCTGCACCCGTTCCGCCGCCGCATCCAGGTGGTGTTCCAGGATCCCTATCGGTCCCTCAACCCGCGCCGCACCGTGGCGCAGTCGATCATTGAGGGTCCGCTGAACTACGGCGTCTCGCGCGCTGAAGCGCTGGAACGCGCCCGCAAGCTGCTGAATATCGTCGGCATCGATGTCAATGCGCTGGACCGCTATCCGCACCAGTTCTCCGGCGGTCAGCGCCAGCGTCTGGCGATTGCCCGCGCCCTGGCCATGGAGCCGGAAATCCTGGTCGCCGATGAAGCTGTATCGGCGCTCGATGTCTCGGTGCAGGCCCAGGTGCTCGACCTGCTGGAGCACATTCGCGACCAGTTCGGCATTGCCATTCTGTTCATCACCCATGACCTGCGCGTAGCTGCCCGGCTGTGTGATCGTATCGCGGTGATGCAGCGCGGCAAGATCGTGGAGTTTGCCGAAACTGCGAAACTCTTCGCTTCGCCGCAACATGAGTACACCAAGCAGCTGTTTGCGGCCCTACCGGGCCGCGACTGGCTGGAGGCCGAACTGGCCAGTTAGGCCAATCTCCCTGGAATCCCGCGTGGAGGATGCGATGTCAGCACTTCTTGATCAGGTCGACCTGACGGATATCAAGAATGCGGTCGACAGCCTGCGCAGTGAGGCCGCCGATCTGCTGGCTGATATGGTGCGCTGCCCGTCGCTGCTGGGTGACGAGAAAAGTGCGCAGGATTTGGTACGCAGCGTTTTCGAGGCAATGGGCCTTGAGATCGATGAATTCGCCATCGACGAAGCCAAACTCAAAAGCCATCCGGGTTACTCACCGTCTATCGTCTCCTATGATGGCCGCCACAATATCGTCGGCATCCATAAGCCACGCCGGGGCACGCGCGGAAAATCACTGATTTTCAACGGTCATATCGACGTGGTACCGGTCGGCGCCGAAGCCCTGTGGACCAAGCCGCCGTTTGAACCCTGGATCGAGGGTGACAAGCTCTATGGCCGCGGCGGCGGCGACATGAAGTCGGGCATCGTCGCCTATATCATCGCGATGAAGGCGCTGAAAAAACTCGGGGTCGAACCGGCCGCCGAAGTGATCCTGCAGTCAGTGGTGGAAGAGGAGTGCACTGGAAACGGGGCGCTCGCCTGCCTGGTGCAGGGCTATCGAGCCGATGCCGCGATCATCCCTGAACCTTTCAACGGTATCATGCATGCCCAGATGGGCGTGATGTGGCTGGCGCTGGAAGTGGCCGGCAAGCCAGTGCATGCCTCGGTGGCCCATACCGGCGTCGCCGCTATTGATTTCGCCCTCTACATGTTCGGCGAGCTGAAAAAACTGGAGCATCAGTGGAACGCGCCGGAAGGTCGCCATGCCGAGTACCATGCGCACGAACATCCGGTGAATTTCAATCTCGGAAAAATTCAGGGCGGTGAATGGGCTTCCTCGGTGCCGACCGCTTGTCGCGCCGACATTCGCCTCGGCTTCTATCCTGGTATCACCCCGGCAGAGGTCCGCGAGACCGTCGAAAAACTTTTCGCTGAGGCGCACCGTAAGCACCCACAGAACAACAGCATTGAATACAAGGTAATCTACGAAGGATTTCAGGCGGAAGGCTTCGTGCTCGACATCAACACGCCCATGGTGACCACTTTGGCGGATTGCCATCGCAGCGTCACGGGCAGCGATGTCGCGTTCAATGCCTTCACCGGCACCACCGATGCGCGCTTTTTCAATCTCTACGGTAATATCCCGGCCACCTGTTATGGCCCGACAGCTGCCAATATCCATGGCATCGACGAGTGGGTGTCGATCGACAGCATGATGGAAGTTGCCAGCGTTCTGGCCACCTTCACTGCGCGCTGGTGTGGCGTGAACCGTCTCTAAACATATAAAAAAATCGTTTACCACGAGGCCGCTATGACCGAGCTGCATAACCTGAGTGCCTATGATCTCTGGATGGGCTACCGCACCGGCGCCATCTCGCCGGTGGAAGCGACCAAGGCAGCGCTCAAGCGCATTGAACTATGGGAACCAAAGATCAATGCCATGTATGTCATTGACGCCGAGGGTGCCCTGACGCAGGCCAAAGCCTCGGAGCAGCGCTGGCGCAAGGGCCAGCAACTCAGCCCGCTGGACGGCGTGCCGATTACCCTGAAAGAGAATATCGCCAGCAAGGGCGTGCCCACGCCGGTGGGCACGGCAGCCGCGATTCTGGCGCCGAGCAGTGTGGATGCGCCCCCGGCAGCCCGCGTGCGCGAAGCCGGCTGCGTGTTCCTCGGTAAGACCACCATGCCGGATTTCGGCATGCTGGCGTCGGGTGTTTCCAGCCTGCACGGCACCACACGCAATCCGTGGAATCTGAAACGCAATACTGCCGGGTCGTCATCCGGCGCCGGTGCCGCCATCGCCGCCGGTTATGGCCCGCTCGCGCTCGGCACCGATATCGGTGGCTCCGTGCGCCTGCCCGCCGCCTATAATGGTATTTTCGCGCTGAAGCCGAGCCTGGGACGTATTCCGATCAATCCGCCCTATCTCGGACGGGTCACCGGTCCAATGACGCGCACGGTGATGGACAGCGCTCTGCTGATGAACCACCTGACCCTGCCGGATGGCCGTGATTACATGTCGCTGCCTTATCAGGAACAGGACTATCCCAAGCTGCTGGATGGCGAGGTGAAAGGCCTGAAGATCGGCCTGCTGCTCGACGCGGGCCTGGGTATCCCGGTTCAGCCGGCGGTGAAGGATGCCGTGCAGCGAGCCGCCAAGCTGTTCGAGTCGGCCGGTGCGGTCATCGAGCCGATCAAGTCCTTCATGACCCCGGCAATGGCCGACGGCCTCAACACCTTCTTCCAGTCGCGCGCCTATACCGATTTCGCCGCCATGCCGCCAGAGCGCCAGGCGAAGGTGCTGCCCTATATCGCGGCCTGGTGTCGCTCGGCGGCGGGCTATACCGCCGTCGATGTCATGCGGGCCCTCGGCCAGGTCTTCAGTCTGCGTGAAGCCACGGTCGCCGCCACCCTACCCTACGATTATGTGCTGACCCCGACTTCGCCGATCACCGCCTACGACGCCGAGGAAGCCGCGCCCGGCAACGACCCCCAATTCAAATCGGAGCACATCCGTTTCACCGCGCCGTTCAACCAATCGGAACAACCGGCGGCTTCGATTTGCGCCGGTTATGATGACGATGGGCTGCCGATCGGCCTGCAGATCGCCGGCAGGCGATTTGACGATGCCGGCGTACTGCGCATGGCTCATATCTATGAGCAGATGCGCCCGGCCCTGCGTCCCTGGCCGGAACCGTGACCATCGGTCAACCGGGCTGGCGGTCCTGATCCAGCCCGGCTGGACTTGTATATACAATTGAACTTATACTGGCCCTGGTCACATTTCAGGGGCAGGGAAACCGATGTCCGGGTCAGCAGCCACGCAGAACGGGCCGACGCCGCGGTATCGCCGGGTCAAGGAATTCATCGTCAAGCATATCGAGGGCGGCGACTGGCGCGCCGGCGACCAGGTGCCATCGGAAAGCGCCCTGGTCAAACAGCTCAAGGTCAGCCGCATGACGGTGAACCGGGCGCTGCGCGAACTGACCCATGAGGGCCTGCTGGTGCGGGTGCAGGGCACCGGTACCTTCGTTGCCGAGAAGCGGCCGATCTTCAACCTTGTCGAGCTGCGTAATATTGCCGAGGAAATCGCCGAGCGTGGCCAGCGCCATGTCGCACGCGTCGAACTGCTGAACGCCGAGAAGGCGCGCCAGGATATCGCCCGCGATCTCGGCCTCAATGCCAACGCCCCCGTCTATCATTCCGTACTGGTGCATATGGCCGATGGCATCCCGCTGCAGGTGGAGGATCGATTTGTCAATCCAGCCACCGCTCCCGGTTATCTCGATGCCGATTTCACTGCCATCACACCCAATGAATTCCTGATGCAGACGGCACCCGCAACCGAAGTCGAGCATATCGTCGAGGCAGCCATGCCGGATGCGCGAATCCGCAAACTGCTTAAAATGAGCGCGAACGAGCCCTGCCTGCGCCTGCGTCGCCGCACCTGGTCGGGCAGCCAAATCGTCACCGCCGCGATGCTGTGGCACCCCGGTCACGCGCATCGATTTACCACCCGCTTTTCCTACCGCGCCGACGGCACGTCGAAGCGCACCTACCTTTAAGAGGCCGCCATGTCCGATAACCGTCGCGACAACACCCGAGTCATCCGCAGTCCGCATGGCAGCGACCTGCATACCAGCAACTGGCAGATCGAAGCCGCCTATCGGATGATGCGCAACAATCTCGATCCCGATGTGGCCGAAAAGCCTGAAGAACTGGTGGTCTATGGCGGCATCGGCAGGGCAGCCCGCAACTGGCAGGCCTTCGACCAGATCCAGCAGGCCCTGAAAGTACTGAAGCCCGACGAAACCCTGCTGGTGCAATCGGGCAAGCCGGTCGGCGTGTTCCGTACCCATGAAGATGCGCCACGCGTGCTGCTTGCCAACTCGAACCTGGTGCCGGAATGGGCAACCTGGGAGCATTTCCACGAACTCGACCGCAAGGGCCTGATGATGTACGGCCAGATGACGGCCGGCTCCTGGATCTATATCGGCAGCCAGGGCATCGTGCAGGGCACCTACGAAACCTTCGTCGAGATGGGCCGCCAGCATTATGGCGGCAACCTGAAGGGTCGCTGGATTCTAACCGCCGGCCTGGGCGGCATGGGTGGTGCACAGGCCCTCGCCGCCACCATGGCCGGCGCTTCGATGCTGGCGATTGAATGCCAGCCATCTCGAATCGAGATGCGGCTGCGTACCGGTTATCTCGACAAGAGGGCCGAAACGCTGGACCAAGCACTCGCTCTGCTCGATGAAGCCAAGACAGCCGGCAAGGCGATTTCGGTGGGTCTGCTGGGTAATGCGGCCGAAATCCTGCCCGAGATGGTCAAGCGCGGTATCCGCCCGGACGCCGTTACAGACCAGACCAGTGCCCATGATCCGCTGAACGGCTATCTGCCCGCCGGCTGGACACTGGAAAAATGGGAAAAGGCCAAGGATGTCGATCCGCAAAGTGTGATCAAGGCCGCCAAGGATTCAATGGCGGCCCATGTGCGTGCCATGCTGGATTTCCAGAAACAGGGCATCCCGACCTTCGATTACGGCAACAACATCCGCCAGATGGCCAAGGAGGTAGGCGTTGCCGAAGCCTTTGACTTCCCTGGCTTCGTACCAGCCTATATCCGGCCACTGTTCTGTCGCGGCATTGGTCCGTTCCGCTGGGTTGCGCTGTCTGGTGACCCGGAAGACATCTACAAGACCGACGCCAAGGTGAAGGAGCTGATCCCCGATGATCCGCATCTGCACACCTGGCTCGACATGGCGCGGGAGCGCATCCACTTCCAGGGCCTGCCGGCGCGCATCTGCTGGGTCGGACTGGGCCAGCGCCATCGCCTAGGCCTTGCCTTCAACGAGATGGTAGCCAGGGGCGAGTTGAAGGCGCCCATCGTGATCGGCCGCGACCATCTCGATTCCGGATCGGTCGCCAGTCCCAACCGCGAAACCGAGGCAATGAAGGACGGTTCTGATGCCGTTTCCGACTGGCCACTGCTCAATGCACTTCTGAACACCGCTTCCGGCGCCACCTGGGTGTCGCTGCATCACGGCGGCGGCGTGGGCATGGGTTTTTCCCAACATGCCGGCGTCGTCATTGTTGCCGACGGCACTGCGGCAGCGGCAAAACGCCTGGAACGCGTATTGTGGAATGACCCGGGCACCGGCGTGATGCGTCATGCCGATGCCGGCTATGACCTGGCCGTAGACTGCGCCCGAGAGCAAGGACTGACCCTGCCTTTCCTGGCCGGCTGAAAAAGGGAAATCTGGCTGCCCATACAGCGGGTTGATTGGAAATCTGCCAATCCAAAGCCCATGGCCGTTCACAATTCTTAACCTGTCTCGGGGTATTTTTACGCTATGCTGCGGTATCATTTCCCGAGGAAAGCACCATCGCTACGTCAACCCTTCTGCGACGTTTTGACCGCCGCCGCCTAATCACTGCGGGCGGAATGGTCGCCGTCATTCTGATACTGGGCTATATCGGCTACACATTGCGTCCTTCCGCGCGCAACGCTGATGCGAATTTTTATACACCAGGCGTCACGCCCAAGCGTGAGGACTGCGTTATTACCCGCATGAAGACTTACGCCAAACTCGACAAGATGGTGATGCAGAGCATCGCCACGGAGTGTGAGTTGACCGTACAAAGCATCGAGGGGCATGAGAAACTGCGTCAGGCTTGGGAAGAACGCCAGGCTGTGCGCGACGCGACTCCCAAGCCCGTTGCCGCACCAGAGCCCCCGCCAGCAGAAGCCGACAGGCTGCGCCGCGTCTGGCGCTAGGCCAACTCGCGATACAGCTTGATGTAAGCCTCGACGCAGGTGCCCAGGGCATAGCGTTCCTGCGCGCGATCGCGCCCAGCATCTCCCATACGCAGGCGCATATCCTTGTCATCAGCCAGCCTGCGTATTGCCTCAGCAAGATGGACAGAATCCCGCGCTGGCACGATCAAGCCTGTCTCACCGCTGCCGACAGCCTCGCCATTGCCGCCAACATCGGTGGCGATCACCGGAAGGCCGGCAGCCATATATTCGATAATGGCGTTTGAAAAACCTTCTTCATGCGATACCAGCAAGCCAATATCCGCGGCCGGCAGAAGTGCTGGAATATTCTCGACCGATCCGAGCCAGCGAACATGGCTCGCCAGGCCAAGCGATCGCGCACGATCCTGCAGACGCGGGCCGATGCCATCGTCACGACCAGCGCAAAGCAACACCCAATCTTCCGGTAGATCCGCATTGGCCAGTGCGAGGGCCTGCAACAAATCCTGATGACCTTTATAGGGAATCAGGTTCGCAACGATAACCAGAACTAGAGTACCCTCGGTGATGTTAAGACTGGCACGCGCTGCCTGTCGTGACGGCCCGGCGGTAAAGGCTGCAAGATCGACGCCATTGTAGATCAGATGCAGTTTATCAGCCGACACACCCTCTTCACCAAGCTGGCTGACCACTTTCTCCGAGTTACCGATCACAGCCGTCATGCAGCGATGCCAGGTGCGCTCGATTTTACCGATCCAGGGCTGCGCGCGCTGGTAGTTGTTCTGGCTCCGCCGACTCATCACGCGAATGCGACAGCGGGTGAGAAAGGCAATTGGCGTACCGAGAATGTAAGCTGCCGGCAGGAAGAAGTGGACAAAGTCGGGGCGGCGGAACAGCAGGCGCAGCCCCAGATAAAAAGTGCTGAACAACAATTGCACCATCCGGATTGCACGCTGGCTGGACCTGTGATCCCGCCCGATCACTGCTACGCCGTGCTCGACCAGGTCGCCGGCCAACGAGCCCTTGTGGCTGAGGCAGAAGACTTCGACCGAGAAATTGCGACGCGCCAAGCCCGGTAAAACCTGCAAAAGATGCCGCTCCGTTCCGCCGCGTTCCAGCGAACCAATCACAACGGTCAGGCGCAATGGCCTTGCGGGGGGGGGAGTCATCGTGGGATAGGTTGGAGTATTAAGCCGCAGTCAGCAGATATATTTTTTGCGTGAATATATTCAGATGTTCGTTTGTAAAAGTAAAGCCAGAGCCCGCGCACTCAATGCGCTCCGCCAAACTGTGTCTTTACCAAATCGGCAAAAAGCCCCCCGGCGGCCACCAGAGACTGAAAACTACCGCGTTCGACAATTTGACCGTTCTGTAGCACCAGAATTAAGTCGGCCTGCCGGACCGTAGCCAGACGATGGGCAATGATAAAGGTGGTTCGGCCTTGCATGAGTGTGTCCAGTGCCTTCTGAATCCGCACCTCGGTGGCTGCATCCAGCGCCGAGGTCGCCTCGTCGAGGATCAACACTGGCGGATTCTTTAGCAGAGCGCGGGCAATCGCCAGTCGTTGCCGCTCGCCGCCACTCAGATTTACACCGCGCTCGCCGACCACGGTGTTGTATCCATAGCTCTGACGCAGGATGAAATCATGCGCCTCAGCCATCTTGGCCGCCTGCTCGACTTCGGCATCGCTGGCTTCAGGCCGGCCGACGCGGATGTTATCGGCAATCGAGCGGTGAAACACCGCACTGTCCTGGAATACAACACCGATATTGCGGCGCAGACTTTCCAGCGTCACATCGCGGATATCGGTGCCATCAATCAGGATACGGCCTGATTGTGGATCCCAGAGGCGACTGAGCAGCGCCATAGTCGAGCTTTTACCCGAGCCAGTCGGGCCGACCAGGGCCACAGTCTTGCCGGCTTCGATCTCAAAGCTGAGATCAGTAACCGCCGGGCGCTTGTCATCATAGGACAGCGTGACGTGGTCAAAGACCACAGTACCCTTGAGAGTACCAATATCACGAGCATTGGGTTTCTCACGCACAGCGGATTCAGTATCAAGCACCTGGAAAAATTCGCCGAGTGAATGCATCTGGAAGAACATGCGGCTGACGAATCCCATCGCCGCTTCCAGCCGACCGATCAGCATGGTTGCAAAACCCATGAAACTCACGATCTCGCCAACGGTGGTCTGACCATGCAGGTGAAGCCAGCTGCCCAGCATAAAAATAGCAATGATCGTGATGGTGGATGCCATGCGGCTCAGCACTGTCATCAGTGCCCAGAGATTCAGTACCGGGAATTGAGCTTTGAGCAGGCGCTCCATGACCAGCGCGAGCTCGCGTGCCTCCAGGGCAAGACGCACAAAGCTCTGTACCAGCACCACATTACCCAGTGCATCACCAGCCCGGGCCGCCAGTTCGGAATGATAGGCCTCGACCTGGCCCTGGGCTTTTTCGGTCTTGGCAACCACGATGGCACTGACCAGTGCAAACACCACAATCAACCCGATCAGCAGCAGGCCAAGCCGCCAGTTCAGATAAAGCGACAACGGCAGCAATGCGAGAACGGCAACAAAAGTGGAGAGATGTTCGCGGAAAAAGGCGAGCCAGAGGCCGAACAGGTTGTCAGCACCGGTCAACATGACCTTCAGCAACGTGCCGGAATGTGTGGCTGAGTGGAACGCGGCCGGCAAGCTGAGCACATGCTCGAAATAGAGGCCCATCGCGGCAAGGCGACGGCGATGGGCCAGCCGATCAGCATGCAGCGCGACCATAATGCCAGCAAAGATACCAGCGAGACCAGCGCCACACCAGATCATCAGCAATTCGATGGTCTGCGACCAGCTCTCGTCCGGCGAGAGGCCGGCAGAATTTGACAGCACATCAATGATGCGTCCGAACAGGATCGGTTCAATGAAACCGACACCCGCGAGACCGATATTGGCCACTGCGAGCAGCACCGACAGGCGCCGCTCGGGTTTCAGAAGTGCCAGCACCCGGGCGTAGATCGCAACGAAGCTCATGATTTGAAATATGCGCCACCGCGGCGCATCCCGCTAGCTCTTGCTCGTAAATTCAAATGGGCGATAGTGCCGGAGTTTATCTGTCGGAGAATCGCATGACCAAACCCGCCGCCACCGGCTCGAGCCGGGATCGCCTGGAAGCCTGTCTGGCCCGGATCGCGGATCCGGCAGGTGAGGGACATCGGGCCATGATCCGGCTCTATACCGAAGGCGCCCGTGCCGCCGCCGACGCGGCGGATGCCCGGGCCAGGCTCGGCCTCGGGCTGGGCCCCCTGGATGGCCGCATCATTTCGATCAAGGATCTATTCGATATACCCGGTGAGGCCACCACTGCCGGTTCCAAGCTGCTGCGCGATGCCGCCCCGGCGACTGTCGAGGCGCCGGCGATTGCCCGCCTGCGGGCTGCCGGTGCCGTCATCATCGGCAAGACCAATATGACTGAATTCGCCTTTTCCGGCGTCGGCATCAATCCGCATTACGGCACACCGGGCAACCCGGCCGACCGCAGCCGCATTCCCGGCGGCTCAAGTTCCGGCGGCGCCGTTTCGGTTGCTGACGGCATGGCCGAGATCACCATTGGCTCGGATACTGGCGGCTCTACTCGTATTCCGGCAGCACTGTGCGGTATCGTTGGCCTGAAACCGAGCCAGTATCGCGTCCCGACCACGGGCGCGTTTCCGCTCTCCTTCTCGCTTGACAGCATTGGCCCGATGGCCAGCACTGTCACCGATTGCGCCATTGCTGATGCGGTGATGGCCGGTGAAATGCTGGCACCCCTGCCCGCTGTGTCCCTGAACGGCCTGCGGCTCGGCGTTCCACGCGGCCTGCTGCTGGACAACCTGGATGCTGCCGTGGCCCGGGGATTTGACGCTGCCCTCGCAGTGTTGGGCAAGAGCGGCGTCTCTCTGAGCGACCAGCCTTTGGATCTGCTGGCACCGATGCTGGAGGCGACCGGCAAGGGGCCGTTCGCCGCCATTGAGGCCGCCCATATCCATCGCGACTGGTTCGAAAGCCGCGCGGCAGATTTCGACCCTCTGGTGCGTGGCCGGATCGAACGCGGCCGAACCATTCCAGCAATGGATTATGTCTTCGCCCAGCGCCGCCGGGCCGAACTGATCCGCGCCATGGATGCCCGATTGACCGATCTCGATGCCCTGGTGCTGCCGACCACGGCAATCACGGCACCGAAAATCGCCGATCTGGCCAATGACGAGACTGCCTTCACCACCGCCAACCTGCTGCTGCTGCGCAACCCGAGCATGGCAAACTTCTTCGATCTCTGCGCCATCTCGCTGCCGCTCCCGGTCAGCGGCCTGCCGGTTGGCATCATGCTGGTGACGCGCAATGGCCATGACCACCGGTTGCTGCGCATGGCTGCGGCTGTTCAAACCGCTTTATGTGCATAAAGTATTGTAATTAAAGGGTTATTGATGGGCTAGCGAGGACGCGCAATCAAGCGTATAAGCCGCGGTCATGACCAAGCCTGCCCCCCTCACATCCGCTGGGACCGCGACCGCCCCCAAAGTCGGCATTGTCAGCCTCGGCTGTCCCAAAGCCCTCGTCGATTCCGAGCGCATCATCACCAAGCTGCGCGCCGAAGGCTACAGCATCTCCGGCTCCTATGACTCGGCCGATGTCGTGCTGGTCAATACCTGCGGTTTCCTCGATAGCGCCAAGCAGGAATCGCTGGAAGCGATCGGCGAAGCGATGCGCGAGAATGGCCGCGTCATCGTCACCGGCTGCATGGGCGTGGAAGCCGAAAAAATCCGCGGCATGTTCCCTGACGTATTGTCGATTTCAGGGCCGCAGCAGTATGAAGCCGTGGTCGAAGCCGTGCATCAAGCGGTCCCCCCGCTGCATGATCCCTTCGTTGATCTGGTGCCGCCTCAAGGCATCAAACTGACGCCACGCCACTATGCCTACCTGAAGATTTCCGAGGGCTGCAATCACAGCTGCAGCTTCTGCATCATCCCCTCCATGCGCGGCAAGCTGAAAAGCCGACAATCCAACGATGTGCTGTTTGAAGCTGAACGTCTGGTGAAGGCCGGCGTAAAGGAACTTCTGGTCATCTCGCAGGACACTTCAGCTTATGGCGTCGACATCAAGCACGCAGAGAGCCAGTGGCGCGAGCGAAAGGTCAAGGCACGCCTGACCGAACTGGCAGATGCTATGGGCAGCCTCGGCGCCTGGGTGCGGTTGCACTATGTCTACCCTTATCCGCATGTTGACGAGGTCATCCCGCTGATGGCCGAAGGTAAAATATTGCCTTATCTCGACATCCCATTTCAGCATGCCGAGCCGCGCGTCCTGAAGAGCATGCGCCGCCCAGGCAATCAGGAAAAGGTCCTGCAGCGCATCCGCGCCTGGCGCGAAATCTGCCCGGACCTAGTGATCCGCTCCACCTTCATCGTCGGCTTCCCCGGTGAAACCGAGGCGGACTTTGAGTTCCTGCTGCAATGGCTGGAAGAAGCGCAACTCGACCGCGTCGGATGCTTCAAATACGAGAATGTTGAAGGCGCAGCCGCCAATGATCTGGCAGGCCATGTGGCCGACGACGTGAAACAGGAACGCTGGGAGCGATTCATGGCCGCCCAGCAAAAGATCAGCGCCAGGCGGCTAAAACGCTTTGTCGGCCGCACCCTGGATGTGCTGATCGACGAGGCCAAGCGCACCACTGCCATTGGCCGCAGCTTCGCCGACGCCCCTGAAATCGACGGTCTGGTGAAGGTCAAGAATGCTGCCGGCGTCCAAGTCGGCGACATGGTGAAGGTCAAGATCGACAAGGCCACCGCCTACGATCTGAGCGGAAGTATTGTCGGCCACTAAGCCAGTCAGCGTGCAATACTTAAATTTTAAGTCATTGAAATATATTAATAATATTGCACATTGACCAATGTGGCGCGCTGCCAAGGCGTTATCGTTTGATTGACGTTCATATAATGAACCAAATAAGATCGCCAAAACCACTTCCTGCCACCTTCACTGGGCCCATGGACGAGGACGACAAGACACTGCCTGGACGCAGCGATGCCGAAATCGTGCTGGCGCTCCTGACATCGGTGGAAAGCAACCAGTTGATCACGCAGCGCACCATTGCCAGCGAGCTCGGCATAGCCCTCGGCTTGGCCAATGCTTATCTCAAGCGCTGCATCCGCAAGGGCCTGATCAAAATCACTTCAGCCCCGCCGCGCCGTTACGCCTACTATCTCACGGCTCAGGGCTTTCGTGAGAAGAGCCGGCTCACTAGCGAATACCTTCACTCCTCCTTCGGGTTTTTCCGCGCCGCCCGACGTCAATGCGAATTGCTGCTGCGCGACTGCAACACGCGCGGCTGGCGCCGCATTGCGCTCTACGGAGTAAGTGAATTGGCAGAAGTGGCTTTGTTGTGCAGTCGTGACCAGAGCATTGAAGTGATTGGTATTGCCGACCCTAAGGGCGGCAGCCTGGCCGGGTTGGCGTCAAAACCGAGCCTGAGTGAACTTGGACCTTGGGATGCAGTTCTGTTGACCGCACTAAGCAATTCGCAGGCTACTTACGACAGGCTGGCAACTGAGGTCGCACCAGATCGCATCTTGGTGCCACGCATGCTGAATATATCACGCAGCAAACCGGCCGCTGCTGTTGCTAATGACGCCGCCAAGCTGCCAGATACCGAAGAAGCCGAAAAAGCATGAGTGCAATAGCGACGCTTCGCCGCCTGCGCCATGGGCCACTGAAGTTCATGGCGCCGCTTTGGGTTCGCTTAGGAGAATTGTACCGCAGCGCCTGTCGCACCGGCTGGTTCGGCACGGTGCCGCAGCATATTGGTCCCTATGGCCCGTTCAAACTGCAGCCCGAATTCGCCTTCAGCAACTTTGAACATTGGGGCGACGCCCATAACGGTGGCTTCAGCGCCTGCATCGAAGCCTGCCGCGGCGCGCGCTGCGTGCTTGATATCGGAGGTCATATCGGCTTGGTAGCTTTGCCAATGAGCACTGTCCTAGCCCCCGAAGGCCAGGTTCACTGCTTTGAGCCGTCATCCGCCAACCTGCAGTACCTGCGCGCTCATGTTGCTGCAAATCAGGCCAACAATGTCGTCATTGTTGATGCATTGATCGGCAGCGACGAACAGGATGCAGTACCCTTCTTCGAACAAACCTGGGTGAGTGGCCGCAATGGATTAGCTATCAAGCGCGACCACGATCAGTTTGTGGAGACTACGCGCCGCCAGATATCTCTGGATCAGTATTGCAGCCGGCTCGGACTCGTACCCAATGTGATCAAGATCGATGTTGAGGGTGCCGAGTACGGTGTCCTAAGCGGTGCAACCGAAACACTGCGTCGCCACCGCCCGACTATATTCCTTAGCATTCACCCGACTGAGCTCAAACTGCTTGGCAGTAGCGTGGATGCCCTCATCGCCCTGATCGCCAACCAAGGCTATCGCTGCTTTGAAATCGACGGTACTCCGGTCGAGCAATTCCGCTTGCGGGAATACCTGCTTTTGCCGCAAGACAAGGACATATCATGCTTGCCAATGCACTCCTGACCCTTCGCACCCGGGGTCCGGCCATACTTGCCAATGCCGTACTCAATCTGGCGGCAGCAAATATCGAGCACCGCGTGTTGAATCGCCGCTTTATCGAGCGGCCGATTCACAATTACCGCATGCTGCTCGACATGCAAGATCGCGGTATCTGCAGGTCGCTGATGCTGTTCCGAACCCGCGAGATCGACCATAAGATTATCCTGGAGAAGGTGCTGAAGCCGGGCATGAGCGTGCTCGATATCGGCGCAAACATTGGCTACTACGTGCTGATGGAAATGGCGCTGATTGGGCCGACCGGCCGAATGGTGGCTATCGAACCATCGCCATCCAACATCGAACTCCTGCAGCGCAATCTGGCCCTTAATGGCCATAGCGGCGTACCGGTGATCGCCGGAGCTGTATCCGATCAGCCGGGCGATCGCGAATTTTTCCTCGCGCACCAGTCAAATCTCAATACCTTCCACACTACCGGCACAGGCGCAAAACACCTTTCCGGCCAAAGCGTGCAGGTGCGTACCTATACCGTGCCGGAACTGGCCAAGCAGTATGGCAAACCGGATCTGATGCGTATGGATGTCGAAGGCCATGAAGTCGAAGTCTTCAACGGCATGATCGACGCTGTGGCCGCTGGCGAACTGGCGCCGATGGTTATTTTCGAGACACATCTGTCCCGGTATGGCGCCGAGCACGACATGGAAACTCCGCTACGCAAGCTGTTTAACCTCGGCTACCACGTGCGCTACCTCGCATCCTCCTCGGAACGCGGCACCGCACTGATCAATGCCCGTGGTTATCGCGGTGTGGAAAGCGTGCGCACCGACGACGTCGAGCGCGTGATCTATGAAAATGTCGGCAACGATGACGCTATAGACTTCATTTGCAAGATCGGCGGCGCCCGCACGGTTCTTCTGCAGAAACGGACCTGACCGCTTGTCCACGCGCCGCTTCCAGCTCTCGGTCAGATTCAGGCCGGACGCGCCGGCGGCGGCCGAGACCGGAAACGATCTCTTCAATGATGGCCGTCTGAACATCCGGGCGGAAAATCTCCACCCTGAGGCGAGGTTATACCGGAGGCGTGGCAAAGTTCTGGTGATCTGGGGCAACCCGATTGCCGAGGGGCGAATTGATGATGCTGCCATTCTGCGCAGCTTTGACAGCGTGCAGGATCAATTCGGCTTCGCCCTGGGGCTGAATGGATCCTTCCTCATCCAGATTTACGATCCCGAGACAGCGACCCTATCGGTAATCAATGATCGCTTCGGATCGCTGGCCTTTTACTTCCGACAGGATGGCGACACGCTGCAATTGTCGACGTCTTTCAAAGCCGTGCTTGACCCTCTGCTGCGCAATGGAAAAGCACGCATAGATCCGGCCGCGGTTTTTGAGTTCCTGCATTTCCGTCGCTTGTTCGGCACCCACACCTATGACAGCAACACGCAGTATCTTGACTCCGCATCGATCCTGACATTCACACGCGGTATGTCTGCGCCTCGGGTCCAGAAATACTGGATGCCGTCTTTTGCTCCCTCTGCACTAGATCGCAAGACCCTCGCTGGGGATTTGGCCGACGCCTTGCGAGACGCCATGGCGATGCATATGTCGGATGGTCGACGCTATGGTCTGATGCTGAGCGGCGGATTGGACAGTCGCGCACTGCTGGCCGCCGCGCCGGTTATGCCGACATGCTTTACCACCTGCCTGACCCGAAACAACGAGTTTGAAGTTGCTGCTGAACTGGCAGCTGCCGCGGGAGCCGAGCATGTCTTTGTGCAGCGGCCACACGACATGCTGAATGATCTGGTCGAGGACAGCGTCTGGCTCTCAGGTATGCAGATCTACCCGGAATTCCAGTTTGCCCCTTACAGTTCCGCTGTGTTGCCGAAAGCCGATAGCATCTTCCTGGGCCTAGCACTGGATGTGTTCTTCGCCGGCTTGTATCAACCCAAAAAACCACTGCGCATCGCTGGCCGCGAAACCTTGATGTATCAGTTGCAGCCGATTGGCCACGATCCGGCCGGGCAGTTCACCCGTGGTGTCAGCTATCGGCTCAAAACATCCGACCCGTGGTCGGTGATCCGCAAGAATGCACGGCCTGATCTGGAAGCGCGTATGCATGACTCGGTGAACAGCATCATGGCACGCGCGCGCGCAGCCGGAGCTGATGCCTATGGCCAGTGGGAATACATGCATCTGCATAACTTCTCCCGTCACTATTCCTTCCCAATGGCCGCCTCGATTCGCGGCTGGGCGGATTGCCGGATCCCGGCACTGGAGAACCGCCTTTTCGACATGGCCTTCGCAGTTTCGCCGCAAGACAAGGCGAATTGGGCCATCCTCATGCAGGCAATTGATCTGTGTAACCCGGCCATGATGAGCATTCGTAACGCCAACACGAACATCACGGCGCGGCGTAGCCTCGGAATGCAAACTGCGATCCATTGGGCTCGCGCTGCCGCAAACCGAGCGCTTGGGCCTCGGTTCCGCGCCATGCCACCCTGGTGGGAACGTTCATGGCCGCCGGCGCGCGCGTCGTTGGAACACAATCCGCATATCCGGGACCTGGTCGCTGCCTTGCCGGAATCGCCGGCGCTGGAAATGCTGGATATCTTCGACAGCGGAAAAATCCGCGACAGCATCGCAGACCATGCGGCAGGCCGACATGACCACTCGGTACTATTGAATCTTCTGGTGACGATCGACCGCTGCCTGACACCGGAAGCGGACGCATGAAGGTCCAGATTGTCTGCAGTAAATTCCCCCCTGAATATGCCGGCGCTGGCCTGCGCATTCACAATACTTATCGCCGCCTGGCCGCGGCTGGCGCCGCATTGCGCTGGAAAGTTCTGACCAATTCCGTAGAATTCCCTGGAAACGCGAGCTACAGCCACGACAACGTTCCTGTCGAGCGTATCGCCTGCCGGTTCCGGAGCCTGCAAGAGAGCGGTTGGCGCCAGCGCCTTGCTCAGGCATGGAGCATATGGCTCGAAGCCGTACAGACTCTGCTGCGGCTAGCTGGACGCCGATACGACCTGCTGCATGTTTTCGGCATGTCAGCTTCGACTGCGGCTGCCATTCTCTGGGCGCGACTGACCAATGCCGCACTCGTGATCGAACTGGTTACCGCGCGGGCCGATCCCCGCCAGAGTCTACCCGGCCTGCGTTACGGCAATCTTCTCAATCTGAAGCGCCGCACCTTGATTATCGCCATCTCGGCCGCCCTCGGTGAACGCTGCCGGGAATTGGGCTTCACAGATAATGTCTGGGTTCGCCCTAATCCCGTGGATACGACACGGTTTTTCCCCCAACCGCAGCGCCGCGATGACCTCCGTACACGTCTGACACCGTTCAATACTCAGGATTGTGTACTGTCGATGGTGGCAAAATTCATGCCGCAGAAGAACCAGATCTTTCTGCTGGATATGCTGGCGCAACTGCCAGAGCGCTTCAAACTGGTTCTCGCTGGCCCCGTGGTCACTTCAGGCCCTCTACTGTCGCGTGACGAAGCCTACATGGTCGCCTTGCGTCAGCGCATCTTGGATTTGAACCTGGAAACTCGGGTGCATCTGGTGCCAAACTTTGTGACTGCCGAAGATTATATCTTGCTCGCTGATGCATACTTGTTGCCAAATTACGATGAAGGCCTGGCCACACCAATGCTGGAGAGTCTGGCCTGTGGCGTTCCGGTTCTGGCCAATGCCGCGGAAGCAGCTTTCCGCCAATGGATTGATGATGGCCGCACCGGCTTTCTCCGCCCGCTTGAAACCGCGGCATGGGTGACAGCTGCCCGACAGCTTCCCGAACTTCCCGCCGAAGCCCTGGCTCAAGGCGCCCGGGAGATTGCCGATGTTGCATCAGCGGCCCGCATTGATGCCGATTTTCACCGCCTGCTGCAGGCCACGGCTCGCTTGCCGCGCGATGGCCAGCTGGATGTCTCGGCCGTACTGAAGGCATCAGCATGACTCGGCCACTGACTGTTGCGCTGCCAACATCCACATTTCTGCCCGGACTCGGCGGTGTTGAGGTGGGCCTGCACAATATTGCACTGCGCCTGCAGAAACGCGGCCATCGTCCGGTGGTAATAGCGCAGACGCCGCATGTTGAGGCACTACGCAGCGGCTGGTCTCTACCTTATGAAGTTATCGCTTTTCCACCCAAAGCCTTTGGGCTGCTGCGCCGCATGCCGGTTCTGGGTTTTGCCGTGCTTGATGCCTGGTTCGAATGGGCATATCGAAAATATGATTTCGATATCTGGCATTGTACGATGGGCTGGCCCACAGGCGTTGCGCTGATTCACTATGCCAGGCGATGGCGCGCCGTCCCGCATCTGGTGCGCTGTGCGGGTGAGGATATCCAAAGACAGCCGGCCATTGGCTATGGCGCGCGCCTTGATCCCGCCGTTGACGCGCTGGTACGACATTGGTTGCCGCAAGCTGACAAACTCGTTGCCATCACACCGTCTGTACTAGAGGAGTATCGAGCGCTGGGCGTCGCCGAGGACCGCATCATTGAGATTCCCAATGGTGTCGACCTCGAACGCCTGAGTCAGACCGGCAATCGCATGGCAACCCGCCGCAGCCATGGCATTGCAGAAACCGATTTTGTATTCCTTGCTGTTGGCCGCAACCATCCAAAGAAAAATTATCGCCTGCTATTGCAGGCCGGAGCTTTGATGAAGGCGGCCGGCACCACTGATTTTCGCATTGTAATTGCAGGACTCGGGGCCAGTGCCTTGCAGGCAGAAGCCGAACAGCTCGGAATCGCAGCCGAGACACTGCTGGTGGAACAGATCGGCAGTCCACAGGCTGACCAGCTGTTGCTGCCATCCGACCCGCTGGTGCAGCTCTATCAAATGAGCGATGCCTTCGCCTTTCCATCCTTGATGGAAACCTTCGGCATTGTGCTGGTCGAAGCCATGGCGGCCGGCCTGCCCATCATCACCACGGACGCGCCCGGCTGCCGGGATATCATTCGTCATGGACAGGACGGCCTGATGGTCTCCCCCTCTGACCCGGCGGGCTTGGCCACTGCCATGACCCAGGTGAAGATGGATCCTGCCCTGCGGCAGCACCTGACCGGCCAGGCCCGGTCCCGAGCCGAGGCGTTTTCCTGGGATAGCGTTGTCGAACGCTATGAATCTCTTTATTATCAACTACTTAAGTGAAAACCCCAATCTTCCGGTGACTTCACATCTGCAATCCAGCTCTTGACGTTCACGGGACGAACAAGGTAGGATTTAGCCGTAATTTCCTGTTGCGCCTAGGATTTTCCGTTCTTTCCGCCGCCCCTCCAGTATGAGGCCGCAGGCGACCAGATGGGCCGCATATGCGCCGCAAGACCCTCATTCGAGCGCCCCGACTGAACCTGCTTCGAAGGCTGGTTGCCAACAGCCTGCGGCTGGTGCCTGTGTCGTTCTACCGCCACCTGATGGAAAGCCGTTTCATCAATTTTGGCGTCGAAACCACCAATATCTGCAACGCCAACTGTACCTTCTGCGCCTATCGCTACATGGAGCGTCCCAAAACGGTGATGCCGTGGGAGGTTTACGAGAAAGCGATCGACGAATTCGCCGCTCATGGCGGCGGTTCAATCAACTATACCCCCACCGTGGGCGATCCCCTGGTCGACAAGCATCTGCTGCGCAAAATCCGCTATGCCGCTGCGCAGCCGTCAATCACGTCGATCATGCTCTACACAAATGGCATCCTGCTGCACCGCTTTGAAACCGATGCGCTGCTGACATCCGGACTGTCCCGCCTGGCAATCTCCACCTATGTGGGCAGCCGCGAGGGCTACAAACACTATTACGGCAAAGACAAGTATGACACGGTCCTGCGCAATATCGAGATGATCGGCAAGCGCAACCGCGAGCTTGGTTCGCCAGTACTGGTCACGCTGCATCTGCGGGTGGCACGCGACGAAGGTGAGTGGTCGGAAACACCGGAATACCGGAAATTCGAAGAAATGTTCGGTGGCAGCAACATCTCGTTCCTCGAATCTTACGACGCCTGGTCGGGGCGGATCGAGCAGAAGGATCTACCGCAGGGCTGCGATATGGCGGAGGCACTGCCGGTCTCGGTGAAAAAGCAGTCGCCCTGCTTTGAGCTTTATCGGCGCATGCATATCTTGGCGGATGGCAATGTCGGCGCCTGTATCTGCACCGACCTTGAGAGTGAAATCAATATCGGCAACATCAAGCAACAGTCACTGGATGAAATCTGGAAAGGCGAGAAACTGGCCAATTACCGCAAGGATTGGCTGAAGGGTGACTTACCTGAAGTCTGCAAGACCTGCACGCGCTACATGCCCGTTGATGACTTCATACGCGAAAACCCGAAGCGAATTCTGGTCGACCATCTGCGCCACACCGTTCCCTGGCTGTTTGCCCGCCGCAAAGCGAAGCAGATCGGCCTGGACGAACACTGAGCATTCAGCACCCATGCCGTCATTCCTGCAAATCCTGCGCCGCCGGTTGCCACTGAAGAATCTCCTTCGCGTCCTGCGTTTATTCATCTTTCGCTATCCGATGGCAGCAGGCGCGGTGATCGGTTCACTACTGATTGCCAATATCCTCGAGGGCCTTGGTATCCTCACCCTGCTGCCACTACTCAGCCTTGCCGTGGGACAGGGCATGGGGAGCAGCCGTTTTGCCGCCATCTTCACCGACGCCCTGGATCGGGTGGGGCTAACCCCATCGCTTGAGGTCCTGCTCAGCCTCATGGTGACAATCGTTCTGCTCAAATCCGCACTCACCTGGTTCGGCATGAAGTATGTCGGGCACATGATGGCCCGCGTTCAGACCGACCTGCGTCTGGACTTTATTAACAGCATGCTGGCCGCGCGCTGGTCTTACTTCGTCAGCCAGCCGACCGGCCGTCTGGCCAACGCCGTGGGCGGCGAGCCGGAACGGGCCGCCAGTACCGTATTTTATGCCGTCAATATGCTGGTCATTATCATCCAGGGAGTGATTTACATCGGTGCTGCCATGCTGGTTTCCCTGCCGGTAGCACTGGGGGCGCTGGTGACCGGCTTCTTAATGATTTCCGTGCTCAGCCGCTACGTTCGCATCGCGCGCGCAGCAGGCGAAGGGCAGACGCAGTTTCTGAGTTCGCTGATGGCTCGCTTTGTCGACGCCATCCAGGGCATCAAGCCAATCAAATCGATGGCGCTGGAAAAACGCTTCCTGCCTTTGCTGGAGCACGAAGCGCGCGGCCTGAATGCAGCTCTCGAACGCCAGGTTGTCGCAACCAGCGCTGTGCGCAGCCTGCAGGAACCAGTCGCCACAGTCGTGATGGCGGGCGGCCTGTATATCATTCTGAGTGCCGGAGTAGCTCCTATAACCGAAATCATGGTGCTTGCCCTGCTGTTCTGGCGAGCAGCACAGACGGTGGGGGGCTTCCAGAAGATTGGCCAGTCCCTGGTTGCCGGAGAAAGTGCGCTTTGGTCACTCATCAAGACCACCAAGCTTGCTCAAAGCGAAGCGGAGCCGATCGAAGGCAATCCCCCTCCTGCACTCAGCAACGCAATTACTCTCGCGCATGTCGACTTCTCCTACGGTGACCGTGTCGTTCTCAAGGATATGTCCCTCACCATTCCCGCAAACCAGATCACAGCGGTGATCGGTCCCTCGGGCTCAGGCAAGACGACTATCGCCGATCTGGTGATCGGTCTGTATCGTCCGCTCGCCGGCGACGTTCAGGTGGACGGGGTATCGCTGCGCCAGATCAACCTGCATGACTGGCGCGAAACCATCGGCTACGTGCCGCAGGAAACCAGCCTGTTTGCCGAGTCGATCCTGGTCAATGTGACCCTCGGAGACCCGGCCCTGTCGGAAACCGATGCCATTGCCGCACTGCAGGCCGCCGGCCTTGGCAGTTTCATTGCCGGGTTGCCTCAGGGCATCCATACATCGGCCGGCGAACGCGGCCTGCAGCTTTCTGGCGGCCAGCGCCAGCGTATCGCAATGGCCCGCGCATTGGTCCGCAAACCAAGACTGTTGATCCTGGACGAGGCCACGACGGCTCTGGACCCCCAGACCGAAGCTGCAATTTGTCAGACCCTGCGCGAACTGTCTCAGCAGGTGACAATCCTGGCCATCTCGCATCAGACTGCCATCGTCAATGCTGCGCATCACGTCTACCAACTTGATTCAGGTCAGTTATGCAGCCGGCACCCGGTTGAGGGGGCAGCATGAGAATGGACCGCATACGCTCGCTCGACGTGACCAGCCTCGATATCACCGACGAGGGCGTTAAGGGTTTTGCCTGGCCGGTCTCCTGGCGTGAGCATGGTATCTTCCGCGATCAGTTCATGACCGCCTATGCCGCTGAAGTCCGCACGCTAATCGCGAATGGCAACGAGGATGGCGAGCTTCTGGCGATCCTGGCTATGGAATTCGTGCAAGAGGCATTGCGCGGTTGGTTCGCCGCGGTGCTTCTTGGTCGTTTCGCCCGGCGCGGCGAGCAGATCACCGCACGCTGGCTGCGGTCCAACCACACTGATGATGCCCAGTTCTGGCAGCCCCAGCGCGATCGGATCGGCTTCCTGCGTGGCCGATTTCCGGCTTCCCACTGGCGTGCGCTGCTGCGGCCAGTCTATGGTCTGCTGCAGGATGACGGCCTGTCCTGGCGTTGGCCGGAAACAGTCGACTTCCGCAACCGTATTATCGCGACCAATCCCTGTCCGTTGACGCGAGAGCATGCCCGGCAAATTGGAGAAAAGCCGGTGCTCGTGTCCCTGCGCTACTGGTTCGGCGAGGCCAGCGATACCCTGCCGGCCGATCTCCGGCCTTACCAGCTACAGCCAACCACCATCGATGCCATCCTCAACGGCTTCGTCAATGCCGCACGCTCGGCCGGCGATGCATTGCCTGAAAGTCTGCTTGTACATATGCGGGCTTGGCTGAACGAAGCGGCACCTGTCTGCCGTTGGTATCTGCAATCGCTGGCGAAACATCCCAACCGCCTCCCAGCCCAGCTCTGGACCGGATCCGGTGGCTATATCTTCCGCCGTATTCTGCACACTGCCGTCCGTCGTGTTGGCGGCAAGTGTCTTAGCCATGATCATGGCTCGGGTATCGGCCTTTTTGACGCGCCAGATGCTAATCTGACGGAATTTGTTACGCCTGACGCATTTATTACTTTCAGTGCCGTGCAGGCCGAGGGTTATCGCACGCAGCGCCGCGAATCCTTTCGCATGCAGGATCATTGGCCCCAGATAGACTTCATACAAGCGAACAAGAGGCCTGGGTCTTTACCGCCGCCTGCACATGATGGGCCGATGCGGAACATTCTGTTCGTGGCCAATCAATATCGTGGCGAGAAGATGACCATTACGCCGATCGAATTCGATACCGTCGCAGTCGACTGGCAGGCGCGGTTGTTCAGCCAGCTGAAACGCCTTGGCTATAACGTTCTGTTCCGTGCGCACCCGGATTCGCCCTCAGCAGCGCCTACAGCCTTTACACAGGAACTGGGGGTTTCTGCAGCCACCGGCAGCTTCGCAGAGGCCCTGGCTTCAGCAGACATGGTGATCATGGATTATCTGCACACCACCGTTTTACGGGACATTCTGTTCAGCGGAAAGCCAGTCATTACCTTTGAGTTTGGGCACTGCCCTCCGAATGCGGTTGCAGCTGATCTGCTATCGCAGCGAATCCGGTTTGTTCCAGGCTGGTATGACGATGACAATCGCGCCCATACCGACTGGGACCGATTGCCTGCAATGCTGGTGGATGCACAGGCCATCAGTAGAAATACATCATTCGCCCCACTATTCCAGCCTACAGAAGGTAATGCGCCATGACTGGAAAAGTGCTTGTCACGGGTGCAGACGGCTTTATTGGTTCGCACCTGACCGAAGCTTTGGTTCGGCGTGGATACGATGTGCGCGCCTTTGTGATGTATAATTCGTTTGACAGCTGGGGGTGGCTGGATGAGTCCCCATCTGAAATCCGCGATAACCTCGATGTCGTCGCCGGTGATATCCGCGATCCTTTCGCCGTGCGCGAAGCCATGCGCGGCTGCGATTCCGCACTGCATCTGGCTGCTCTGATCGCCATCCCTTTCTCGTATCGCGCTCCACAGGCTTACATCGAAACCAATATAAGCGGGACGCTCAACGTCTTGCAGGCCGCTCGCGACCTCGGCCTGACTAAAGTGGTTCACACCTCCACCAGTGAGGTATATGGCACAGCACGCTTCGTACCCATCACGGAAGAGCATCCACTTCAGGGACAGTCGCCCTATTCCGCCAGCAAGATTGGCGCTGACCAGTTGGCATTGTCATTCCATGCCTCTTTTGAATTGCCAGTCGGTGTGATCCGGCCATTCAACACATACGGCCCCCGCCAGTCTGCCCGCGCCGTCATCCCCACAATCATTACTCAGATTGCCAATGGCAGCAGGCACATCAAGCTTGGTGCGGTCACACCGACGCGTGATTTTAACTATGTGGCCGACACTGCGGCAGGCTTCATTGCAGTGCTTGAGAGCACCGCCTCGATCGGACAGGTTATCAATATCGGTAGTGATTACGAAATTTCGATTGGCGATACAGCCCATGCCATTGCCGAAGCGATGGGCACAACCATCGAGATTGAAACCGAAGAAGCGCGTCTGCGGCCGGCCGGCAGCGAAGTCGAGCGCCTATGGGCTGACAACACCAAGGCCAAGACACTTCTGGCCTGGCAACCGGATTATGGCGGCCTCGACGGCTTCCGGAAGGGACTGAAGCAAACTGTGACGTGGTTTGAGAACCCTGACAATCTCAGGCGCTACCGGGTTGGTCGTTATGTCCTCTAATCAACTCAACATTCCCGCTGCGCTAGAGGCATTGACGGCCGTTCTGCCGGCAAACGCCCTACCTGCCAGCCTGCATGAACCCGAGTTTGGAGAGCATGAACAGGCACTGGTTGCGGCATGCCTGAAAAGCGGCTGGGTTTCCTATGCCGGACCACAAGTCAGGGAATTTGAGGCGCGGCTTGCAGCGACATGCGATCGCCGTCACGCCATATCGATGGTGTCAGGTACGGCAGCACTACATGCCGCCCTGATGTTGGCTGGTGTCGAGCGTGATGAGGAAGTCATCATTCCCGCCCTCACTTTTGCCGCTACGGCGAATGCAGTCGCCTACTGCGGTGCCATCCCGCATCTCGTCGATTGCGAAGAGCATACGCTCGGCATCGACCCCGAAGCCCTGCGCAAACGCCTGCAGGAAATTGCGGTAACTGAGGGCGGAGGGCTGCGCAACCGGCAGAGCGGGCGACGCATTGCGGCAGTGGTCCCCGTACACGTGATGGGGCACCCCAGCAGCGATGACCGTATTGCCGAAGTGGCGCAGAGCTTCAACCTTCCCCTGATCCTGGACGCCACCGAATCACTCGGCAGTCTGCGCAACAATCGCCCGGCCGCAGCCGGCGGTCTGATGTCAGTGCTCAGCTTCAACGGCAACAAAATCATCACCACAGGCGGCGGGGGTGCATTGCTGATTGATGACGATGTATTGGCAGAACGTGCTCGCCACATTACCACCACCGCTAAACAGCCGCATCGCTGGGCCTTCATGCACGATCAGCTTGGCTACAATTACCGCATGCCCAATCTGAATGCTTCTCTCGGGCTGGGGCAGTTAGAGCGCTTGCCGGATTTTGTTGCCCGTAAGCGCGCCCTGGCTGCACGCTACCGTGCCGCCTGTTCTGAAATAGACGGGCTTGATTTCATCAATGAACCGGACGGCACGCAAAGCAATTACTGGCTCAATACGATTAAACTGACACAGCCGCAGCGACGCGATGAATTCCTCCAGGCCCTTCAAGACCATGGGTTGATGGCACGCCCATTATGGGAACCGATGCATCGCCTGCCAATGTATCGCGATGCACCGCGTGCCGACCTGTCCTGCACCGAAGATCTGGTCGCGCGGGTGATCTGCCTGCCCAGCAGCCCGAAACTGGCCGTGCAATGAGCGAACGCCGCCGCATCTGCGTCATTACCGGTACGCGGGCCGAATACGGCCTGCTTTCTGGCTTGCTGCAGCGCATGCAGGCGGATTCTGCCATCGAGTTGCAGATTCTGGCGACAGCCGCCCATCTGAACTCAGACCTTGGCCTGACCTATCGCGAGATCGAAGCTGACGGTTTTAGGATCACCAAGGTGCCCATGCCTATCGATGGCGGCGAAACCCTGGCGACAGCGCAAGCGGTCGGCAGTGGGTTGGCGGCACTGGCCGAGACTCTCCATGCCCTGCATCCTGATATCGTTGTCGTGCTGGGAGACCGCATCGAATTGCTGGCCGCTGCCTCGGCTTGCCTGGTGCTGGGCATCCCACTGGCGCATATCCATGGTGGTGAACTCACTGAAGGCGTTATCGACGACGCAATCCGCCACGCCATCACCAAGATGGCGCATCTGCATTTCCCGGCAACCGAAGTATACCGCAACCGCATTCTGCAGATGGGCGAAGCACCAGACCGTGTCTTTGCTGTTGGTGCGCTTGGCATAGACAATATCAACCAGGTCGACCTGATCCCTCCTGAAACACTGGGAAAAGATCTGGACTTCCGATTGCAGTCTCCAATGCTGATTGTAACGTATCATCCCGAAACATTGGACGCAGAATCGCCGCTGACCGGATGCCAAGCTCTGCTTTCTGCGCTGGACACCATGCCGGAAGCGCGCATTGTTTTCACTAAAGCGAATGCTGACCCTGGCGGTCAGGCGATCAATCGCCTGATTGCGAATTGGACCGAGAGAAATGTGGGGCGCGCCAAGGTTTTTGCATCTCTCGGCATGCGGCGCTATCTCTCACTGCTGCATACAGCTGACGCAGTGGTCGGCAATTCCTCATCCGGTATCATCGAAGCGCCTGCTATGGGTATACCGACCGTGAATATCGGTGAGCGGCAGGCCGGACGGTTACGCGCCGCATCAATTCTGGACTGCCCGGCTGATTCCGACGCGATTGCCGCCAGTATCCACGTAGCGCTATCGGCTTCCTTCCGCGAGAAAGCCAGGCAGTGCGAGCCGCCTTATGGTCGTGGTGGCGCCGCCGAACGCATCCATCAGATTCTCATGACTCAGCCGTTAGCGGGCTTGCTCCGTAAAAGCTTTGTCGATCTTCCTCAAGTGAGAATCTGATCATGTGGCAGCTGCCGGAGCAGGTCTTTGTCATCGCGGAGGCGGGCGTTAATCATAACGGTGACGTGGCACGCGCCATGGCACTTGTTGATGCCGCCGCTGATGCCGGTGCGGACGCGGTAAAATTCCAGACCTTCCGTGCCGACGCACTGGCCACAGCATCCGCGCCAAAAGCGGCCTATCAGGAGCGCCAAACAGGCGCTGACGAATCTCAACTGGTGATGCTGCGCCGCCTGGAACTCAGCCACGAGGCTCATCATCAACTGGCTGCCCATTGTCGAACACGCGGGATTACCTTCCTGTCGACCCCGTTCGATGGCATGAGCCTGGACTTCCTTGCTGCCGATATGCGGTTGCCGCTGATCAAGATCGGCTCCGGCGACCTGACTAATGCTCCGCTGCTTCTGGCGGTGGCCCGCCATGGCTTGCCAATCATCTTATCAACCGGGATGAGCGATCTCGACGAAGTGGCGGTTGCACTCGGTGCCTTGGCATTCGGCTATGGCGAAGCTGCTTCAGTACAACCGAGCATCGCTGCTTTCAAGGCTGCCCTGTCAAAGCGCCATGCACTCCTGGCGCAGCATGTGATCCTGCTGCATTGTACGACTGAATACCCAGCACCGATTGCCGATACGAACCTGCGAGCCATGCACACACTGGCAACACGATTCGACCTGCCGGTTGGCTTTTCCGATCACACGCAGGGGATTACCGCGGCGCTTGCCGCGGTGGCGTGCGGCGCACGAGTGATCGAGAAGCATTTCACCCTGGACCGCAACCTACCCGGTCCCGACCACAAGGCTTCACTGGAGCCAGATGAACTGATTGCGATGGTCCGCGGTATCCGCGATGTCGAAATGGCCATGGGCGATGGCGATAAGCAGCCGCGCCCGATCGAACTGTCCAATCGTTCGATCGCCCGCCGCAGCGTGGTGGCAGCCACTCCCATTGCCGCCGGAGCGGCCATCAGCCTCAACCAGCTGGGCCTCAAGCGACCAGGAAACGGAATTGATCCAGCCCACCTGTGGGATCTCATCGGAGTTACCAGCAACCGCGACTATGTCGCCGACGAACAGATCGACCCATGCCTGCTGACGTAATCGTAATCGGGGCTGGCGGACACGCCCGTGTGGTGATTGATGCATTACAGTGCACCGGCGCTACAGTGCTGGGCGTCTGTGACCCGTCACTATCGCCCGGCAGCGCAGGGCCGCTGGGCATTTCCTGTCTGGGCAGCGATGACGCACTGGATCATCATGACAAGGCACGTATCCTGCTGGCCAATGGAATAGGCTCCACCGGTGATCCCAGCCGCCGCATTGCTGTCTATCAGCGCCTGACCGCTGCCGGCTGGCGATTTGTCAGTCTTGTACATCCCGCCGCCATTGTCGGTTCTGGCTGTACCATCGAATCTGGTGCCCAGATTATGGCCGGCGCCATCCTGCAGCCGGGCACCCGCGTCGGCCAGAATGCGATTATCAATACTGCCGCCAGTGTCGATCACGACTGCGATATAGGCGATCATGCTCATATTGCACCGGGCGCTGTACTCTGTGGCGGCGTCAGCATTGGTGCCGCGACGCACATTGGCAGCGGTTCCGTTGTTGTGCAGGGTGTTGTGATTGGTGCCAATGCTAAAATCGGAGCCGGCACCATTGTCACCACTTCAATGCCGGTTGGCGCGCATGTTGGTGCCGGTCTGGTTGTAAGAAAGGAGACGGCGGTATGAAGGCGATCGCATTCATCTTCGCCCGCGGCGGCTCCAAAGGCATCCCTCGCAAGAATCTGAGCCTTCTTGACGGAAAACCCCTGTTAGCCTGGGCAATCGATAGCGCTCGCTCCTGCCCATCCGTAGGCCGAGTTATCGTTTCGACTGATGATGATGAAATTGCATCCATGGGACGCCAGTTCGGTGCCGAAGTCCCGTTCATACGACCATCTTATCTCGCGCAGGACGGTAGCCCGGAATGGCTCGCCTGGCGGCATGCGGTTAATTTCGTGCAGACATCCGATGGCCCTTTCGACACTTTTCTGGCAGTTCCGACCACATCGCCATTGCGCTCTCCCGAAGACCTCGAACGCTGCATTGCAAAAATCCAGACCGGCTGCGATGCCGTCGTTACTGTCACCGAAGCGAATCGCAACCCGTACTTCAACATGGTTCGCTTCGATGAAGACGGTTGCGTGAAGATTGCCGTAGAAACTGGCCGCATCATTGCCAACCGCCAGGATGCCCCACCTGTATACGATCTGACTACGGTTGCCTATGCCGTAAAGCCGCAACTTATTATGACCGCCAACGACATCTTCGACGGACGCGTCAAGGCAGTAGTCGTGCCGCGCGAGCGCAGCCTGGATATTGACACTCCATTCGACCTGCAGTTTGCCGAGTTTATAGTAAAGACCACCCGTCCGCCGGCTTCGCCTTCTGCAACCATCGGACTATAGAAAGAATACAGAGATCATGCGGTTCGATCATTTTCTCGGATCTGAATTCCATAGTGAATTCCATATCAGTCCGCTGGTCATATATGATGTCGGCGCTGCCGGTGAGATCTACCCACTTTATAGCGCTGCGACCGCCGGTTGCTGGATTGCTCATGGCTTTGAGCCGGTTCTTGCCAGCTTCGAGAAGCTGGCGCAGCGCTATGCCGGGACAGATCATGTCAAACTGCATCATGTTGCACTCAGCGACCGGTCGGGCACCACGACCCTTCATGTGCATAAAGCAGTCCCCACATATTCCAGCCTGAACCGCAATTCTCTCGTGTCAGACAGCACAGAAACAGATGTCGAGGAAGTTGAAATCCGCTGTGCCCGCATGGACGACTTACAGCGTTCAGCAGATTTACCGGCGCCAGATTTCATAAAACTCGACACCGAAGGAACAGAGTTCCCCATACTTCAGGGGGCTGCGTCTCTGTTAAAACAGGAGTGCCTCGCTGTTGTTTCTGAAATAAAGTTTATTTCATTCTCGAGCGACACCACGCAGTTCTCCGACCTTGACCGGTTGCTGCGCGACTGTGGATTTATCTTGTTCGACATACAGACTTCGCGGGCTTCGCGTAGCGTCGGCGCGCGGTTCGGCGGAAAGAAAGGCCCAATCGATTCGGCTTATGTCCTTTATTTTCGCGACTTCTATGACCTTTATGCTGATCGACTCTCTGCTGATTCCCAGCTCGCGCGCAGCAAGCTTCTGAAGATTCTCTCTCTTGCCGTTCGTTATCTCTATCTCGATTATGCTGTTGAACTGATAGATTTCGGCCGGGAGAAGAATCTGCTAACGGCACATGAGGCGCATAAACTTTTGAAGCTGTATGCCGGAACAACAGACTGCGCTTGGTCTTTACCTAGCTTTCCTGGCAAGGAAAAACTAGCGCTGCTGATCGACTATCTGTCCTACTTGCTTCAACCCGAAATGAAACTCGCGGTCCCGCCCATGTTTAATAACCTAGGCAACCGTCGCTCCACATTGCGCCGGCAAATGCCACCCAAGGAGCTTCGTCTTCACTATCCTGTGCGCTGGCGCCTAGACCGCGCGAGCGTCGACCTGCGGATTAAGATTGATGATTAACTGGCATTCCCTCGTTATACCACCCGATGCAACGATACGCCGCGCGCTTGAGGCCATCGACAGCGGCACAGCGCAATTTGCGTTGGTCGCCACGGCTGATTATCATCTGTTAGGTGTGGTAACCGATGGCGATATTCGTCGCGCACTCCTGAAGTCCATTCCACTGGACCAGCCGGTCTCGACGATCATGAATCGTCAGCCAAAGATACTGCGTCAAGGCGAGAGCCGCGACACAGCGTTGGCGATTATGCGAACCCACATATTGCGCCATGTGCCCGTGCTGGATGCTTCCGGGCGCATCATTGGCCTGGAAACATTATCTGAATTCGTATCACCAGAATGGAAAGATAATCTGATCGTATTAATGGCTGGCGGCCTAGGCAGCCGCCTACGTCCGCTGACCCACGACAAACCCAAGCCTCTGCTTGAAGTGGGTGGACAGCCGATCCTGGAAACCATTGTGCGGCATTTCGTCAATCTCGGCTTTCGCCGCTTCTGCATCTCAGTCAATTACCGTGCAGAACAGATTGTCGAGCATTTCGGTGACGGTCACCGTTTTGGAGCGGAAATTACCTACCTGCATGAAACAGAACAGCTTGGCACAGCTGGGTCGCTTTCCCTGCTACCCGAACGACCGGACTTGCCTTTCCTGGTTATGAATGGCGACATTCTCACCAACCTCGACTTCCTGAACGTGGTGAATTTCCATGTCGAGCACAACTCCATCGCCACAATGTGTGTGCGGGAGCATGAATTCCAAGTTCCGTATGGCGTAGTCGAAAGCACCGGGGGCCGCTTCACCAGTATTGCCGAAAAGCCGGTTTACCGTTTCATGGTGAGTGCTGGAATCTATGTACTGAACCCGGCAGTCCTCGACTCGATAGATTCCGGTACCTCTCTCAATATGCCAGACTTGTTCGAGCGCGTCCGCGGCAAGACCGAACAAGTCTATACATACAAAATCCAGGAGTATTGGCTGGATATCGGTAAGGCAGAAGACTTCGTACGTGCGAATGAAGAATTCAGCCGGGTTTTCGGATAGATTTGACCATGATCGGCAAGGAAAAAGTTCTAGCTATAATTCCAGCCCGCGGCGGTTCAAAAGGCGTCCCGCGCAAGAACGTACGCATCGTCGGTGGCAAACCATTGATTGCCTGGACTGTGGCCAGCGCTCTTGCCGCCAAGACAGTTGACCGCACCATCCTGTCCAGTGACGACCCCGAAATTATGACTGCCGCACAGGACTGGGGCTGTGAGATTCCATTCACACGCCCTCCCAATCTAGCCACTGATACGGCCTCAATGCTCGATGTCGTTCATCATGCCGTAGAAAACTGCGGTGGCGGTTTTGAATGGGTTGTCTTGCTGCAGCCGACCTCACCCTTACGCAGTCCAGATGACATCGACGCCACTATCTATGCCTGCGTTCAGGCGAACGCACCGGCCGCTGTCACAGTGACACCATCAGATAAAAGTCCATTCTGGATGTACTTCCGCGGTGAATCCGGTCTGATGAAGCCTGTTTTGGATGACCCGCGCACCCTCAGCTATCGACGACAGGATTTACCATCTGCCTATGCACTGAATGGTGCAGTTTATGTGGCCCGCCGCGATTGGCTGAAAGGGCGTAGCAGCTTTGTTTCACCAGAAACGATCTGTCACATCATGCCGCGCGATCGCTCGATCGACATCGACACCGAGTTCGACCTCTCCATGCTTGAAGCGTATCTATCAGTGAGGAAAAATGCAGCCGTATAAAGCCAGTTTCAAAGCCGACCCGGCGCTTTACACGCCTTCCGCCAACATCGCCGACACTTATTATGGCCTGCCGGAAGCCGTGCATTACTGCCGATCCTGCGTCATCTCCAATCAGCGGCCAAATTCTGCCGTTGAGTTTGCTCATACCCGCGCAAGTAAAAAGCAGACGATTAACTTCGATGCGTCCGGTGTCTGCGATGCGTGCCGCGTGGCTGAGCGCAAGAAGCAGGGAATCGACTGGGCCGCACGCGAGCAGGAACTACGCATTTTATGCGACAAGTTCCGCCGCAACGACGGCCATTACGACTGCCTTGTGCCCGGCTCGGGTGGCAAAGATAGCTTCTATGCTGCCCACAAGCTGAAATACGAATTCGGCATGCACCCGCTGACGGTGACCTGGGCGCCACATCTCTATACCGATTGGGGCTGGCGCAACCATCGCGCCTGGATCGATGCCGGTTTCGACAATATCCTGGTAACGCCGAATGGACTAATCCACCGTTTGCTAACGCGCCTGGCAGTCGAGAACCTTTTCCACCCGTTCCAGCCCTTCATCCTTGGTCAGAAGAATCTCGCACCAAAGATGGCCGCCCGATTTGAGATACCGCTGGTTTTCTATGGCGAGAACGAAGCAGAGTACGGCAATCCTCAATCAGATACCGATTCAGCGCGCCGCAAATGGAGCTATTTTGCCGCCGCCGATAAATCGCAAGTCTACCTCGGCGGCACCTCGGTTGCCGACCTGCAAAAGCATTTCGGCCTGGAGCCGATCGACATTGATCCCTATCTGCCGGCCGACCCGTCACAGCTCGAGCGTGTTGGAGTTCAGGTCCATTATCTCGGCTACTACATGAAATGGCATCCGCAGGGCGCCTACTATTACGCCGTTGATCATGGCGGATTCGAGGCGAGCCCTGAACGAACCCCGGGCACCTACAGCAAATACAACAGCATCGACGACAAGATCGATGACCTGCACTACTACTGCACCTACATCAAATTCGGCATCGGGCGTGCCACTTACGACGCCGCGCAGGAAATCCGCTCCGGTGAGATTACTCGCGAGGAAGGTGTTGCCCTTGTTAACAAATTCGATGGCGAGTTCCCGACCCGCTTTGAAAAAGAACTGTGGGAGTATTTGAGTATTTTGCCTGAGAAGTTCCCGGTTGCCTCCCGCATGTTCGAACAGCCAATCATGAGCCGCGAATATTTCATGATGCTGGCGGACCGTTTCCGTTCGCCACATCTGTGGGTATTCGATAACGGCCAGTGGCGCCTGCGGCAGGGTACGGCGCAGAATCCACAGACCTAAGCGGGCAGAGACATGGCGAATATACGACTGATAGCGCGACTGGACATCAAAGGCCCCAATCTGATCAAAGGCGTGCGCCTTGAGGGACTGCGCGTTATCGGTGACCCGCAGGAGTATGCTCGCCGGTATTACGAGGCCGGCGCCGACGAGTTGATCTACATGGACGTCGTCGCCAGCTTGTATGGCCGCAACAGTTTGACCGAGATCGTGCGCCATACTGCAGAGAATGTATTCATTCCCTTGACTGTAGGTGGCGGTATCCGCAGCGTCGAGGACGTGAAGCTCCTCCTACGCTCCGGCGCCGACAAAGTCTGCCTGAACACTGCCGCTATTGCTCGGCCAGAGCTATTGCAGGAGATTGCCAATCGTTTCGGCTCTCAATGTGTTGTCCTATCAATTGAAGCTAAGCGGAAGTCCAACGGTAGCTGGGAGTGTTACACCGATAATGGCCGCGAACATACTGAACGCGACGTTCTGGACTGGGCCAAGCAGGCCGTGAAACTCGGCGCCGGTGAAATCCTGCTCACCTCCATTGATCAAGAGGGCACCCGCAAGGGCTTTGATATTGACCTTATCCGCACAGTCAGCACAGCCGTTCCGATACCGGTTATCGCCAGCGGCGGCATGGGTGGCATAGATCACCTGGTCGCCGCCGTTCAGGACGGCAAAGCCGATGCCGTGGCCATGGCGGACATCCTGCACTACAAACGTAAGGATATGCTCGCTATCCGCGCTGCTGCAAAGCAGGCTGGCCTGTCGGTCAGGAGCCTGTAATGACAAAAACCGTCGCCGTGATCGATTATGGGGTCGGCAACCTGCTCAGTGTCACCCGTGCGTTATCACATGTTGGCTGCGAGCCGGCGTTGTGTTCAGACGCCAGAGGGCTTGAAAGGGCTGATCGAGTCATCCTGCCTGGCGTTGGAGCCTTTGCCGACGGCATGGCCGGCCTAGACCGTCATGGCTTGACTGAGGCGATTCGACGATTCGCTGATACGGGCCGCCCCCTGCTTGGCATTTGCTTGGGCATGCAGATGTTGCTCGATACCAGTACAGAGTTCGGCAGCAATGAGGGGCTCGGCTTAATTCCGGGCAGCGTTATTGCAATTCCCAATACCGGTGCGGACAATGTACCGCATAAAATCCCCCATATTGGCTGGAATCGTTTACTGCCTGCCGCCGCCAATATCGAGAATCCTTTGCTGAAGGATCTTCCAGAATCGGCATCGGTCTACTTTGTTCACTCCTTTATGGCTGACCCGGCCACACCAGCCCATCGGGTCGCCGATTGCGATTATGATGGCAGGCGGATTTCCGCCGTGATTGGCCGTGACAACATACACGGTTGCCAATTTCATCCTGAAAAAAGCGGCCCGGTTGGCCTTCAGATTCTGAGAAATTTCGTCAACCTATGAACTCAACTGCACCTCTCTTTTACGGCCATGAAACCTCGGAAGCAGTTTCCGAGACAACGCTTGTTCACTTTCGCCCCGGTCTGTTTGGCACAGTGGAATGGCCGGAGCGCTACGCCGCTCCGCTGAATGCACGACCAGAACGCATTGTCATTATCTGCGAAAACAAACTGATCTCTCTGGATATGATCTTGCCTGTCGCTTTTGAGCTTAAGGCCGAGCATCCAGACATAACGATCGAGTTCCTATTCCTGCGCCGCGACCACATGGCAAAGGTTAAAGAGAACTATATTCTGTGGGCCGGAATGCAGGCGATTGGAACGATTCGATTCCTGTCTTACGGTGGGCACGAAGTCAGCAACTTGCTGCAGCGTGGCTTAAACCTGCTCCAGGTGGCAAAGGAAATTCTGACGGCACGCAAACACAGAACCCTGTTGTTCTATCGTAAAGATTTTTCGCGCTGGCCAGTCGGCCTTATTGCAATGGCTGTTCGTGCAGGCGGCGGTGCTCTTATTGGTTTTCCCGGCATTGCTTATCCGATGTCGATTCCCTTGCTGCGTTCACTTTTGGCGCAGGAGAAATCAACCATACATCATCGCTTCCAGGCCGATCGGCAACTGATCTTCCACCCGTTGCAGCGCCAGGAGCAACGGCGCGTCACCAATGCGCCAATGGCAGTCATTGGTACTTCGCGCTGGTTCCCGCATTGGCAGGACTTTCTGGAGAAGATTCTGACGCGCGTCGGTATTCTGGACATAGAACAACGGCCTATCAGTGTCGCCGATAAGCCCAATATCCTGATGTTCTATCCGGGAAATCTCGAGCTACCAGATCTGGATGGGCCGACGGCATGTCGCGACCAGATGATCCGCAGCCTGCAGTCAATCCGCCGCGTTGCACCACAGGCCCGCGTCCTGCTCAAACCACATGTGATTTGCGATATCGCCGAACTCAAGCGAGAGCTATCGGCTTTTAGCGATCTCGATATCCGCCTGACCTATGCACATCCGCTTGCTTTGGCCAAGTATGCGTGCGTCTGCACGGTTCCGAATGGAACCAGTGTCATAGATGACATGTACGTTTCCGGCCTGCCTTTGATCGATTCTGCGCTTTATCTTCCTGAAATCCGCAACGCCGGGGGCAGCCTCTTCCCAAATCATGGCCGCATCAGCTGTGTCGATGATGCGACGCTGGATGCTGCCTTCAAGATTGCAGTGACCAATCCAGCCGATCTACCGAAGCCTGAGCGCGGACATCTGTTCTGGCCGAAAGCGTCTTCGCTTGCCGCCTTGTTATGGAAGGCTTGAATGGATAAGGCGCTGGTTATCGGCTACGGCAGTATCGGCGCTCGTCACGCCAGGATACTTTCTGAGATTGGCTTGGAAGTTTCAGTTGTCAGCCGTCGGCCGGCGGATGCCCCGCGATTCCATCCCGATCTTCCCGCGGCATTCTCCAGTCGGGTGTTCGACTATGTTGTGGTCGCCAATGAAACCAGCGCTCATGCCGCCACACTGCAAGCCCTGGAAATGCTCGGCTACAAAGGCCCAGTATTGATCGAAAAGCCGCTTGCCGACTCTGATAGCTATCCCATGCTGGCGAAAGAGCGGCCATATTTTATCGGCTACAACTTGCGCTTCACGCCAGTCCTGGCCGCTTTGCAGAGTGCTTTGACCGGCCATCGTGTGCTATCTGCCGAAATCTGCTGCGGCAGCTGGCTGCCAGACTGGCGACCGCATCGTGACTACCAAACGACATCTTCCGCTCTGTTGGCAAGCGGAGGCGGCGCGCTCAACGACCTGAGCCACGAAATCGACTATGCCCTGTGGCTCCTTGGCCCATGGCGGCGATTGACTGCTATTGGCGGTCGCGTTTCTAGCCTTGAGATCGAAACAGATGACCTGCAGATGATTCTGCTCGAAACCGAAAACTGTCCAGCACTGTCGCTCAACCTGAATTATCTCGACCGCACTCCACGGCGATGTGCCGTTATTAATACAGACAAAACGACATTTTACGCCGACCTCGAAACTGGGACTCTGCGCTCCGGCCCTGAAGTTATTCTGCAGGCAATGCCGCCAGTTGATGAAACCTATCGTCTGCAACACCGCGCCATCCTAGACGGTACGACTGGCATGGCCTGTGATTATCACCATGGTCTGCTTGTGGTCGAAACCATGGCGGCCGTCAGGCGTGCAGCAGCTGAGAGTAGCTGGCTGTATCGCGAATCCGTGAGAGGGATAGCATGACGACGCCCGTGAATTATCACACCGCCTTCGACTTCAATGGAAAAGTCGTCCTCATCACAGCCGGCGCAGGCATTCTTGGCCCACAATTTGCCGCAGGTTTTTTGCAGCACAATGCCTCGGTGGCAATTGCCGACATCAATGCCGACGCCACCGCGAAGACGGTAACGGAACTAGCCTCTACTTATCCTGGTCGCATAGCCGGTCTGGTAAACGACGTGTCCGATCCTTCGTCCGTAACCGCAATGGTGGCTGAAACCGTAAAAACCTTCGGTCGTATCGATATCTTGGTGAATAATGCTGCTTATTTCCCAGATAACTTCCAGAGCTTCTTCATGCCGTTTGAGGACTACAGCCTTGAGCAATGGCGCAAAGTGATGGCAGTCAATATTGACGGTATGTTCCTGGTCGCCCAAGCCGTAGGGAAGCAGATGCTGCTGCAGGGTGGTGGCACCATCATTCAGACATCATCGATCTATGGCCTACTCGCTTCCGATCAAAGAATTTACCAAGGGTCTGAATATCTTGGCAGTCCAATCAATAACCCTGCTGTGTATTCTGCAAGCAAATCTGCCGTGATCGGGTTGACGCGATGGCTTGCAGCCTACTGGGCAGAAAAAAATATCCGCGTCAACGCCATTGCTCCTGGTGGCGTCGAGAGCGGTCAAAATGACGCCTTTACTCAGAAATATGGTGCCCGCGTTCCAATGGGCCGCATGGCGCGCCAGAACGAAATGACATCGACGGTCTTGTATCTGGCTTCGGACGCTTCGTCTTATGTCACCGGCCAATGTATTGCCGTTGATGGCGGTCTTTCGGCCTGGTGAAGGGAACCTGCCCTTGCGTATTATGGTCTCAGCGCGGGATACCGGAGCAGCAAGGCATCTTGCCGAGATTGTGCCGTATTTATGCGCGGCAGCCGATACCGAGATCACTGTGGTGGCCGACCAGCCCGCATGGTTAGTGCTTAATGAGGCCGGGTTAGCACCGCTGCGCTTTCCGGAGGCCGCCGTCGATGATGACGACATGAGTCAGGCCGGTGCATTGCGGAAAGCTGCCCGTGACTTACTGTCATTACATCGTCCTGATGCCATTCTGGTCGGCCTTTCGGGCCCGAGAATCGGTCTGGATGAAGCACTCCTCGCTGAGGCCAACAACATCGCAACATACGCATTACAGGACTACCCGGGCTGGGTTGTGCCGGGCTTTGGCGTAACCGCACAAACATATTTTGTATTGGACGACTTTGCCGCCCAGTTGACGCGCAAACGCCTCGACCAGGCAGCGATTGTCGTGGCCGGCTCCGCCAAACATGCATCCTATGCCCTGCTTGATATCGAGGCGATTCGGAAAAAGGCTCGCCAGGCCTTCGATCCGGGTCGGCCGATCATCGGCTTCTACGGGCAGCCGGCATGGTTCCTGGATGGGTATGAGCGAAGTATCAATGCGCTCGCTGCAGCAATTGCGCTACGGGCGCCTTACGGTCAGATTTTCTACCGACCGCACCCCAAGGAAACCCGCGCGGAACTGACCCGCATGCAGGATATTTTCGCAGCTCATCAGATCGCCTTGCAAAGAGATCCCAACCACAAAGCTGAAGTCTCGCTTTGCGCCGCCGATGTCGTCGTTACGTGCTTTTCATCCTGCGGTGCCGACCATATTCATCTTCAGAAACAGGCTCGGCAGCCGATCGGCACCGTGCTTTATCTGTTAACCGAGCCCGCAATCCGGCAGCATCACGCCCATGACACAGGCATCGATCACCCCCCTTTCGCCACCGCCGGCTTTGCCCTGCTTTCCACATCACCTGAGGCGCTTTCCGATGATCTAAGGCACAGCCTGGATCCGGCAACGGCTGATATGCTCTGGAAGCAGATCCATTCTAAATTGCCATCGCCCTCCGGGGCCGCGGATGTTATTCTTGCGACTCTTCATGCTGATTACGCGGAACGCACCAAGCGTCCTGAAAACGTGAAAGGAAACACCACTGTGAAGGACATTTTGAAGGGCAACTTCCAGACCAAAACGAAAGTGGTCGTCGAGCCAGACAAAAAGGACACTCTCGAAGAGAAGTTCGAGAAAGCTGCCAAAGCTCGCCTGGGGGGGTCTGTCGCCTATGTGGCAAAGAAGCGCGTCGTCTGGGGCGATGACGGCAAAAAGGGCGGATCGTGACCGTAGAAGATACCGATAGCCAAACCATGAATCAGGTCGTGGATGCACCCTTGCGCGAAGATGGTGCGTTAGTCCGTAGCCTGATCTCTGATATGGATCAGATGACTTGGGATCGCATCGGCGAGCATGCGATTGATAATGCCAAACGCAACTTCCAGTTCAAAGCCCAAGGCCAGTCACTGGCTGCCCTGCGCAAGAACCGCATGCGACAGAATGACAATGCTGTCGTAATCGCCGCTGGCCCCAGTGTTCGTCGGCAGAACCCGGCCCAGATTCTTCGTGACCATGGCTACCGTGACACCGTCATCTCTACCGACAGCGGCATTGCCCACTGCTTACGCAATGGGGTCGTCCCCGACTTGGTGGTAAGCCTTGACCCGCATCCAACCCGGATCGTGCGATGGTTCGGCGACCCCAGTCTGCGCGAGCAGGATCTCGAAGAAGATGACTATTATCGACGCCAAGACCTCGATCCAGTTTTCGCGAATGAGGTTCGTGCAAACGAGGAAATCATTGCACTAATGCGGCAACATGCCCGCGATATGCCTATTGCGCTCAGCACTTCGACTTCTATTGCAGTTGTTGAACGGGTTCTGGATGCAGGGATGCCGATCTACTGGTGGAATCCCATGCTCGATGATCCCGACAAACCGGGCAGCCGCACTCGGGAGCTGATCGACCTGAATGGCTTTCCAGCTCTCAATGCTGGCGGCAATGTCGGATCTGCCGCCTGGATGATCGCCGATGCAGTATTGGGCAAGCGACGCGTCGCCCTCACCGGCATGGATTTCGGTTATTACGACAGCACCCCCTACTCAGCCACCCAATACTACAGAGAAGCCGTTGATTTAGTTGGAGAATCTAGGGTCGGTGAATTATTCTCACGTCTGTATAATCCGCATGTTCAGGCTTGGTTTATCAGCGATCCGGCCTATCAATGGTACAGGGAGTGTTTTCTTGAAATGGTCGCCGATGGTGAATGTCAGACATTCAATTGCACAGAAGGGGGCATTCTTTTCGGCCCTAATATTACGTTCTGTAATTTGGTGACTTTCCTCACCGAGCATGCGACCAACAGCGGCCACCCGTAGGGCGGTCGGACCAAAAGGGTAAAGTGAGATGGCAAAGGTACTATTCATCAATCCCGTGGTGCGCGAAGAGGACGTTCCGCGCCATGTGCCGTATGGCATTGCCCTGCTTGCTTCCATTGCTATGGAAAAGGGTCATCTGGTCCAAGTTTATGACGCCAATGCATGGCGTAAGGGCGAGGACGTGCTGCGGCAGGTTCTGGTCGCTGATGAATGGGATGTTGTTGCGCTGGGCGGCATCACAACAGCCTATGGCTCCATCAAGTCAATCGTGAAAGTCGCGCGTGAGGAATGCCCCCGCTCAATCATCATGCTTGGGGGCGGCGTGCTGACCTCTCTGCCGCGCGAAGTCATGGGCTTCCTGCCGGAGGTCGATGTCGGTGTGATCGGCGAGGCCTTCGCCACGTTTCCTGAGCTGCTGGCGATGATCGATGCCGGCGAGTCTAGCTGGCCATCAATTGCAGGCACCATCAGCCGCGATGCTCAAGGCAAGATTCTGATGGGTCCCGCGCGCGATCTGCTGGAAGACCTTGATAGCCTGCCTTATCCTGCTTGGGACCTTTTCCCGCTCGAGGATGTGTATTTCCCCAACAGTCAGGTGCTTTTCTCTGAAGAAGGCATGCTGGCAACCCGCCGCATCGATCTCAATGTTAGTTACGGGTGCTCGCTGATTTGCCGTTATTGCTATCATCTCGGTATCGCTGGCGATATGCGTTACGTTACCGATGCCGATGGCAGCCAGAATGTCGAGTTCGATAAGCCCGGCAACTACACCCGGACTATTCGGTATCACAGTCCGGAATACGTCGTGCGCATGGCCAAGCATGTCTACGACAAATACAATGTCAATTTCATCACGTTCCTAGACGAGAATCTGATGACAATGGACAAGTATTCCGGGCGCACCTGGATGAAGGAAATCTGTCGACTGTGGCACGAGAATGGCCTCGCGCCGCGCCTCGATACCTCACCGGATGCTGAGGAAGGCACCTGGACCGGCATACATTGGTCGGGCACCAGTCACGCCACCCTGGTGACAAAGGACATCCTGAATGTCATGCGCGATGCCGGCTGCTCGCATCTCGTCTATGGCTACGAGAGCTTCTCACCTCATGTGATGAAGACCATCGGCAAGGGGGCCACACCAGAATCGAATATCCGCAGCTTCTTCTGGACTCTGGAATCCGGCATCCGTCCGATTCCAAACCAAATCATCGGTTTCCCCAATGAAGACTTCCAGTCGATCCGGGAGAATATGGAAGCTTGGAAGCGGCTTGGCATCGTGGTCAAACCCTTCTACGCCACCGCATATCCTGGGTCGGAGTGGTTCACTGTCTATCGGAAGCAGATCGAAGCGCAGTTTGATGGTGACCTTGAGACCTACATACTGGCACTGGGTGATGCGACACGCATAACCGGCGTCATATCTCATAACTTCAATGCTGTCGAACTGCTCGGGCTGCGCGAAATGATGATCAATATGGAAACCCGTCGGATAGATGAATACGAGCAGATCTGGCGCAAGAACCATAATATCCCGGAAGGCAAGCCTTCAACGCTGTTTGCACCGGCAGGCAAAGCCGTTCGAGAAAAGAAACCTGCTGTAGCAGCCTGAGCCAATTGCGCTAAATCTCTCTGACGAGCGATCCTCGTGGGCCCTCTCATCAAGGCGCTTCTATATGCCTGTGCGGCGGTTGCAATTGTACTTGCCTCACGCCTTCTTCGCCCGGTTTTGCTGATACGCTTCGGCAACCTGCGCAATCATACGATTGGTACCCTGTCGTTGCATGCGGAAGGCTATATGGCCGATCGCGATCTTGGAATTATCCCGAGAAATACACTCGATCTTTTCTTCCATACTGAGCCACGCGCGAATCGCGTGTTAGATACACTGCTCGAGCAACACCTGCACATATCCCCGCTTGCTCGGTACTGCAGCGCCATCAACGCACGTCTGCCTGGCAGGGCAGCACATGTCGTGACACTTGGTGATGCTCAACGCGATGCGGCAAGAAATCACTTTCGCGCGTACACTGAAACGCCGCAGCATTTCATGCTGACTCCGACGCAAATTGCCGAGGCGCGGCGGCAGATGCGACAGCACTGCGGAATACCGGACGATGCAAAATTTGTCTGCTTCTTTTCACGCACCAGCAGTTATCTGCGCGAACTTCATAAAGCCGGGAGCATCCGTCGCCCCGATGAAATCCCCACTCAGAATATCCGCGATTCTGCGATCGAAACCTTTCTGCCGGCTGCTGAGGAACTCGCACGCCGTGGCTACTGGTGCTTCCGCATGGGCGCCGTGGTGGACGAGACCATTTCAGCCCAGCATAATTGCGTCATCGACTATGCCAGCCGCTTCCGCAGCGAATTGCTGGATATCTATCTGATTTCGCACTGCGCCATGCTGCTGTCGGACACCACCGGTCTGTGCGACCTGTCGTTTATGTTCCGCAGGCCAGCAGCCATCGCCAATCTGTTCAACATGGGCATCCTGCACAGTTGGTCCGGCCTGCTGATGCCGAAGAAATACATCGTTGAACGCGAAAACCGGCTCTTCACTCTTCCGGAATTGCTTGCCAATGGCGGCGGCCCATCCTCTCCCTCCGTTTGGCCAGAGTATGCCGCCCGCCATGGCCTTCGGCTTGAGGACAACAGCCCTGAAGAAATTCTCGACCTGGCGATTGAAATGAATGAGCGCCTTGCTGGGAAATGGGTAGAAAATGACGTGGATATTGCACGTAGAGAGAGAATAGCTGCTCTTTACGAAGACTATCCGCTTCAGCTTGGCGGGCCGCTAAAATCTACCTTTTCTACCAGCTACTTACGCCGGCATCCCGGGTTTCTGGGCTAGCCGCCTGCATGGAGACACAACGATGTTCACAGAACGAACTTCCCCCCCTCGCTGGCATCGGCTATAACTTCGCCACCTGTTTTTAATCGAAGGTTTTTGCTGTGGTTAAAGCCCTCGTGACGGGCGGCGCCGGGTTCATCGGCAGCCACCTGGTCGACCGTTTACTGGCCGATGGCCATGATGTGCTGGTCATCGACAATCTGGCCTGCGGCTCGGACGGCAATCTGGCAGAAGCCCGCCAGAATCCGCGCTGCCAATTGCATGTGGCCGATATTGCCGACGGCAAGACAATTGCGCCGCTGTTCCAGGGCATCGACTGGGTTTTCCACCTGGCCGCCTTGGCCGATATCGTGCCCTCGATCCAGCGCCCAATCCCCTATCACAGCGCCAATGTCGATGGCACGATCAGCGTGCTCGAAGCCAGCCGGGCAGCGGGAGTTAAGCGCTTCGTCTACGCCGCCTCGTCCTCCTGCTACGGCATTCCCGATGTCTATCCGACGCCAGAAAATGCCGACAAGCGGCCGATGTACCCCTATGCGCTGACCAAATATGTCGGCGAGCAGTATGTGATGCACTGGGCACAGACCTATGGGCTGCCTGCGGTTTCGCTGCGCTTCTTCAATGTTTATGGTCCGCGAGCACGCACCAGCGGCACCTATGGCGCCGTCTTTGGCGTCTTCCTTGCCCAGAAACTCGCCAACAAACCCTTCACGGTGGTGGGTGACGGCAGCCAGACGCGCGACTTCACCTATGTCACAGATGTCGTTGCTGCCGTCGTGCAGGCTGCCGAATCAGATATCGCCGGCCTGTGCATGAATGTCGGCTCGGATAACACCTACAGCGTCAATCGCCTGGTGGAACTGCTCGGCGGCCCCATTACCTATATCCCCAAGCGTCCCGGCGAACCCGATTGCACCTTCGCCGACACACGCCTGATCAGCCAGAAGCTTGGTTGGAAACCCAAGGTTTCGTTTGAGGCCGGTGTCGCCACAATGATTGCGAATATCGATTACTGGCGCACGGCTCCGGTCTGGACTCCCGACAGTATCCATACCGCAACAGCCGACTGGTTCCAGTATCTCGGGGCAGCCCAGTGACCATTTCGCTTGCTATTCCCTCGTCGCCGCTCGCCAAGCTCAAGCCACTCGAAGAACTGGGCCGCATTGTCGCAGGCCTGCGCAGCAAGGGCGAAACCGTCGTCCTCGCGCATGGCACTTTCGACCTGCTGCATATCGGCCATCTGCGTCATCTGCGTCAGGCCAAGCGCAACGGCAGCATACTGGTGGTGACCATCACCGCCGACGCCTTCGTCAACAAGGGTCCCGGTCGTCCAGTCTTCTCCGAAAACATGCGCGCCGAAATGCTGGCCGCGCTGGAATTTGTTGATTTCGTCGGCATCGTGCACGATGCCACTGCCCTGCCGTCGATCCATGCCATCAAGCCCAGCGTCTATGTAAAGGGTCAGGATTACCAGGATGCCAAGGACGACATCACGGGCGGCATCATCACCGAGCGCCATGCCGTGGAAAACCATGGCGGCACCGTGGCGTTCACCGACGACATCACCTTCAGTTCATCCTCGCTGATCAATCGCCATCTGGCGGTCTTCGATCCGACCCTGGATGAATTCCTTGAAGCGCGCCGCAATCAGAAGTCACTCGAAAATTTCACCGCGTTGCTTGACCGCATCAAGGACTACAGAATCCTGATGATCGGTGATGCGATCATCGATGATTACAATTACGTCTCCGCAATGGGGAAATCGCCCAAAGAGCACATGATCGCGACTCTGTTTGGCGACCGTGAAGTATTTGCAGGTGGTGTCTTCGCCGCGGCCAATCATATTGCCGATTTCTGCAAAGAAGTGGAAATCATCACCACGATTGGCGAGAACTGCGAATATGAAGACCTGATTCGTCGCTCCCTAAAGGCAAATGTGAAGCTGCATGCCTATCGTCGACCCAATGCGCCGACAACACGCAAGGCTCGCTTCATTGACAAAAGCTACCTGCGCAAGCTGTTTGAAGTCTATTACATGGACGACACTCCGCTGGCAGCCGAACTTGAAGCGGGCATTGACCGGGCGATTGCCGACCGAGCTGCGGAATTTGATGCTGTTATCGTCACCGATTTTGGTCACGGCCTGTTGAGCACGTCGCTGATTGCAGCATTGCGGCAGCACAGCAAGTTTCTCGCCGTAAACGCCCAGTCGAACAGCGCAAACATGGGCTATAATCTGATTACAAAATATGCGAGTGCAGATTACATCTGCATCGACGCACCAGAGGCCAGACTGGCAGTTTCAGATCGCTATAGCGATATCGAAGCCATCGCCAGCGAGATATTGCCATCGCGCATAGACTGCCCGCGCGTGGTCGTCACTCATGGCAAGCATGGCTGCGTTGGGTATGAGCGCGGCAAGGGCGTAGTCCATGCACCTGCTTTCACCAAAACCGTGGTCGACACCGTCGGCGCTGGGGATGCCTTTTTTGCCGTGACAGCCCCATTGGCCGCAGCTGGCGGCGAGATGGACCAACTGACTTTTATCGGAAATGCGGCGGGCGCAATTAAGGTTGGCATCGTCGGGCATCGCCGTTCGGTGGAAAAAATCCCGTTGTTGAAATTTCTCACGACACTTCTGAAGTAAAGCGCCTCCCTGGCCGGGTTTGACGCTTATTCGAACAAAGAAGGCGATTATGACTGACAAGATCTGGAATGTGATGGTCACCGGCGGCGCCGGTTATGTAGGATCAGTGCTGGTTCCCAAGCTGCTGGCGGCCGGCCATCGCGTCACCGTGCTCGACCTCTACCTCTATGGCGACGATATCTTCGCGCCCCATCGCGGCAACCCGAACCTGACCGAGGTGAAGGGCGACCTGCGCGATCCTGCTGCCGTGGCACGGGCGCTCAAGGGCTGCAACGCCGTGATCCACCTCGCCTGCATCTCCAATGATCCTTCTTTTGAACTCAATCCGGAGCTCGGCAAGTCGATCAACTTCGATTGCTTCCGCCCGCTGGTAAAAGCCTCCAAGGCCGCCGGCGTCACCCGCTTCATCTACGCCTCGTCCTCCAGCGTCTATGGCGTGAAGAAGGAAGCCCAGGTCACCGAGGAGCTTTCGCTCGAGCCGCTGACCGATTACTCGAAATTCAAGGCGATGTGCGAGAAGGTGCTGGAAGAAGAGCGCGAGCCCGGCTTCACCACCCTGACGCTGCGTCCGGCTACGGTCTGCGGCTATGGCCCGCGCCAGCGCCTGGATGTGATCGTCAACATCCTGACCAACCACGCCATCAATGCCGGCCGTATCAAGGTATTCGGCGGCAGCCAGCTGCGCCCGAACCTGCATATCGAGGACATGACGGACCTGTATCTGCTGACGCTGCAGCTGCCAGCTGAACAGATCGACGGCGGCATTTATAATGCCGGCTACGAGAACCATTCGCTGATGGATATCGCCGATATCGTGCGCAGCGTCGTGGGCAAGGTGAATGTCGACGTGCTGCCGACCGACGATCTGCGCTCCTACCAAGTATCATCGACCAAGATCCAGCGCGAGCTTGGCTTCACGCCGAAACACACCATTGAGGACGCGGTCCAGGGCCTGAAGGCGGCCATTGAGACCGGCAAGCTGGTCGACCCGATGAACAACCCGATGTATTTCAACATCAAGCGTATGCAGCAGGTCCACCTGCAATGAACACCGCGCCCCAGATCAATCAGCCGCAACAAGCCGCCTTCTCGCACGACCTGTATCGCGCCATGCTGCGCATCCGCTTGATCGAGGAAGAGATCGCCGCACGTTATTCCGAACAGGAAATGCGCTGCCCGGTGCATCTTTCGATCGGCCAGGAAGCGACCGCAGTGGGCGCCTGTGCCGCTCTGCGCCGCAATGACCAGATCATCTCCAGCCATCGCAGTCATGGCCATTATCTGGCCAAGGGCGGTGATCTGAAGGCGATGCTGGCTGAAATCTATGGCCGTGTGGATGGCTGTTGCGGCGGTCGTGGCGGGTCGATGCATCTGTTCGATGATGCCGCCGGCATCATTGCCAGCATTCCGATCGTCGGCTCGTTCCTGCCGCTCGGCGTCGGTGCGGCAATGTCATATAGCTATACCAAGCAGGACCGCGTCTGCATCGCTTTTCTAGGCGATGGTGCATCCGAAGAAGGTGTGTTCCATGAGAGCGCAAATTTTGCCGCACTGAAGAAACTGCCCGTCATCTTCTTCCTCGAGAACAATCAGTATTCCTGCTACACCGGCCTCAGCGACCGCCAGCCGGACCGGCCGCTGACCGATCTGGCCCGCAGCTATGCCATGGCTTCGGAGCAGGTCGATGGCAATGACGTGATCGCGGTCTACGAGGCCACCAAACGCGCGGTCGACCGCGCGCGTGCCGGCCATGGCCCGACCCTGATCGTTGCCGACACCTATCGCTGGCGCGAGCATTGCGGACCGAATTACGACAACGACATCGGTTATCGCAGCATGGCCGAGTTCGAGTCCTGGCAGCAACGCTGCCCGGTAACCACGTTTGCCGCTCGCCTCAAGCGGGATGGCACCCTCAGCGACGCTGCCGAAAAGACGCTGACCGTCGAACTGACCGCCGAAATCGCCGAGGCTTTCGCCTTTGCCAAGGCTTCGCCCTTCCCGGACCCCAGCACTGTCACGGATCACGTCTATGCCTGAGCAACGCGTCATCACCGCAGCACAGGCCATCTGCGAGGCTACTGACATTGCCATGGCCGCTGATCCGTCCGTCATCGTCATGGGCGAAGGCGTGGCCGATCCCAAGGCGATCTTCGGCACCACGGCCAACCTGCTGGATAAATACGGCGCTGACCGCGTGGTGGAGCTGCCGCTGGCTGAAAACGGCTTTACTGGCATTGCCATCGGCGCCGCCATCAACGGCCTGCGCCCGATCATCGTGCATCAGCGCGTCGAATTCTGCCTGCTCGCCATGGAGCAGCTGGTCAACAACGCAGCGAAGATGCACTACGTTTCCAACGGTGCCCATCGCGTGCCGCTGGTCGTGCGCATGATCGTCGGCCGCGGCTGGGGCCAGGGCCCGGCGCATTCGCAGAGTCTCGAGGTACTGTTCGCCCATGTGCCCGGCCTGAAAGTGGTCATGCCGGCCTCGGCCCAGGATGCCAAGGGCATGCTGCTGGCCGCCATTACCGATGACAGCCCGGTGGTCTTCATCGAGCACCGCTGGATGCATTACGTGAAGGGCCATGTGCCAACCGGCAACACGCCGATCTCGCTCGATGGTCCGGCCAAGCTGCATAGCGGCGATGACGTCACGGTAGTCAGCAACTCCTACCTGACTCTCGAAACCATCCAGGCCGTCGAGGCCCTGTCGGCTGCCGGCGTGCAGGTCGATCATTTCGACCTGCGGGTAATCCGCCCCCTCAACGTCACGGCTATCGTTGAGTCGGTGCGCCGCACCGGTCGCCTGGTCACGGTCGATACCGGCTTCACCACCTATGGCGTCGGCGCCGAGATCGTATCGCGCGTGATGGAACAATGCTGCCTGCAGATGAAGGCAGCGCCGCGCCGCATCGGATTGCCTGAGCACCCCACGCCGAGTTCGCGTTCCCTGGCCGCCACCTTCTATGCCCGCTCGCCCGACATCGCGGCAACCATTGCCGAAACTGTCGGCCTGGATGCCGGCCGCGTCGCCGCGCTACGCGAGCAGCTCACCGCCGGCCGCGAAAGCGTGCCGCTCGATATTCCGCACCCCTCTTTCCAGGGTCCGTTCTGAAGGTTCGACGCATCATGAAGGTCCGTTACTCCTATCTTCCCCAGCAGTTCGCCGATACCGATGACCTCTGGGCCCAGCTCAAGGCCTTCGTGCCGACTGGCGATTTCACGCTGGGCAAGCCGCTGACCCAATTCGAGCAGAGCTTTGCCAAGCTGATCGGCACCAAGCATGCCATCGGCGTCGGCTCGGGTACCGATGCGATCAAGCTGGGCCTGAAGGCGCTGGGCGTCGGCCATGGCGACGAAGTCATCACCACGGCCAATACCTTCATCGCCACCGTGGGTGCGATCAACGAAATCGGCGCACGGCCGGTGTTTGTCGATTGCGACGACACCTTCTGCATGAATGTCGATCAGGTCGAGGCGGCGATCACACCGAAAACCAAGGCCATCGTCCCGGTGCATTTCACCGGCTACATGACCGATATGGTCAAGCTGATGCCGATTGCGCAGAAGCATGGCCTGCCGGTGGTCGAAGATGCCTGCCAGTCGATCCTCGGCGCCCAGAACGGCCGCAATGCCGGCACCTGGGGTAACACCGGCGCCTTCTCGCTGCATCCGCTGAAGAACCTGAATGTCTGGTCCGATGGCGGCGTGATCGTCACCGATGACGACAAGCTGGACCACCAGCTGCGCCTGCTGCGCAATCACGGCATGCGCAATCGCGACGAGATCGAGCTGCTGGGCTACAACTCGCGCCTGGATACGATCCAGGCCGTGGTGGGCAACTGGCTGATCCCGCAGACCCAGTCGATTGCCGACCGCCGCATTGCCAATGCCGCCTATTTCGACAGCCAGCTGGGCCAGATCAGGCAGATCCGCATCCCGCCCCGCCGGCCGGACATGCGCATCGTCTATCACCTCTACATCGTGTTCGCCGAGCAGCGCGACGAGCTGCTGAAATACTGCATCGACCGCGGCATCGAGGCGAAAGTGCATTATCCGGTTCCGCTGTATCAGCAGGATGGCCTCAAGTTCCTCGGCTACAAGGCCGGCCAGTTCCCGGTCACCGATGCGCATACCAGGAGCATCATCACCTTCCCCTGCGACCAGCATCTGAGCCGCGAAGAGCAGGATTACGTGATCGAAACCGTTCGCAGCTTCTACGGGCGTGGCTGAACCCATGCGTACCGTCCCCTATGTCAACCTGCCAGCCCAGTATGCCGAGGAAAAAGCCGTGCTGGCGCCCGTCATCGACGCGGCGCTGGCCAGCGGCCAGTGGATCGGCGGTCCGCTGGTGGAGCAGTTCGAGCAGGCCGCAGCCCGTTATATCGGCGTGCCGCATGTGGTCAGTGTCGCCTCGGGTACCGATGCCCTGATCCTGGCGCTGCGCGCGCTGGATATCGGTGCCGGCGATGAGGTGATCACCCCGCCGAATTCTTTCGTGGCTTCCACGGCCGCGATCTTCTTTGCCGGCGCCACGCCGGTCTTCGCCGATGTGCAGGCCGACCAGAATATCGATCCGGCCGCCATCGAGGCAGCGATCACGCCGCGCACCCGGGCTATCATGCCGGTGCACCTGACCGGCCGCGTTGCTGACATGGATGCGATCATGCGCATCGCCACCAAGCATAACCTCGCCGTGATCGAGGATGCCGCCCAGGCCATGGGATCGCGCTACAACAACCGCCATGCCGGCGCCATCGGCCATATCGGCGCGTTTTCGGCGCATCCGCTGAAGAACCTGAATGCCATGGGCGATGCCGGCTTCCTGGCCACGTCCGATGCCGCTGTCGCCGATCGCCTGCGCCGCCTGCGCAACAACGGCCTGATCGACCGCAACACCGTGGCCGAATGGGGCGTGGTGTCCCGGCTCGACAATGTGCAGGCCGGCATCCTGTCGCATCGCCTGACTCATCTCGATGCCGTGGTCGCCGCCCGTCGCGCCAACGCCCAAGCCTATCGTCAGCGGCTGAATGCCAGGACGATCTTCATGCCGCCCTGCCTGCCGGCGGAATTCAACTCCTTCCACACCTTCGTGATCCAGGTGGATCGCCGCGACGAGCTGCAGCGCCATCTCGGCGAACGCGGCATCGGCACGGCCATTCACTATCCGGTACCGATCCACCTGCAGCCGGCCGCGCGTGACCTGGGCCACAAGGCCGGCGATTTCCCGGCCACCGAGCGGCAGGCGCAGCGCATCCTGACCCTGCCGATCAACCAGTTCCTGACCGGCGACGACATCGATTACGTCGCCGAGACGGTGAACGGGTTCTGCGCATGACCGACCCCGCCCTCGATTACGTGAAGCTGGTCTCGCGCTACCAGACCGACCTGGTCGACAACCTGCGCGGTTTCGGCTTCCAGACCGACTATCTCGACCTGTGGGTCCCGGACGAGGATATCAGCCGCAGCCTGCTCAACTTGCTGGATGCCGCGGCCACCGCCGGACGCGAAACCCTGGCCGTCCGGCTGCCGGCCAGCCTGGCCGCAGAGCTGCGCCAGAGCGATTTCATGGCCCAGGCGGCCGAGCGCTGCACCTGCAGCCTGCGCGACGACAGTGAAGGTCTGGTGCTGGAATTTGACCAGGTCCGTCTGCCCGGTGATAGCGGGCCGGTGGCTGCCGGACTGGGCAGCCTGCAGACCTCGCAGGCTGACGCCCGCCCGGAAACCAGCGCCACGAAGACGCGCCTGCCCCTGCAGCAACCGGCACAGATCGGCCCACTCTATGCCGGTGCCATCGCCAGCCTAGCTGCTGCGGCAAAGCCGGCGCCGGACCTGCGGCCCGCCACCAACAACACCATCGTGACCGCTATCTGCGACGGGTTGCGCCTGGAGGCGACAATTTCCACCGACCACACGGTCCTGGCCATGCGTCACGACGGGGCACGCACTCCCGTTGCTGCAGGCCTGGCCGAAGCCATGTGTCAGATGCTGGTCGACCTGCCGATTCTGGAGATCGCCAATCACGGCGCCATCCGCCTGGAATACCGGCTGCGCGGCGACGCCGTGCCGCCCCCGGTGCCCGGCATCGGCATTCCCGAGGCCAGCGATCCGGCCTTTGCCGTAGTCAATCACCTGGCCCGCCAGTTACTGGCAGATTACCGGGATAAAACAGGCTATACTGCCTGGCGCAACCTGTTTGATGCCGTTCCGGGGCCGGTCTGGATGCAGGCAAGCGAACCGGAACGGCGCCAGATGCTGCAGAATGCCTTCTCAAAGGACGGCGTTTCGCCGCAGGAAGTCAGTATTATTGCCATTGAATACGACGTCAGGGTGGTCATATCACTCGACGGGGATCGTGCCCTGAATCCGGCCGATCATATGTTGGTGCTGGAACGCAGCATCAAACGGCATGTCGACAACCGCCTGGAGCTTTTCCTGGCAGAAGTTAAAGACCACAACAAGCTTCGCCGCCTCAGCGAATCAGGAGCATGACATCGTGACCGGCATGGTTGAGCATACGGACCTGATCCTCGACGGCACCAAGATCGCCTGGCACGCGGATCGCGTGCGCGCCTGGGAACGCGGCGAGCGCATCGCCCCGATCACCATCGATATGGCGCTGACACGCGCTTGCAACTTTGCCTGCGGCTACTGCTACGCCATGCTGCAGGAAAACGACCGCAAGGTGATCAATCAGAAGATCATCTACGACTTCCTTGAAGACTGCGCCGAGATCGGCGTGAAGGGCATCAGCCTGGTGTCCGATGGCGAAAGCACGATCTCGCCGGTCTTCGTCGACACCATCCGTCGCGGCTCCGAACTCGGCCTTTCCATGGCCGTCGGCACCAACGGCTTCGTGCTGACCCGCCCGAAGTTGGAACAGATTCTGCCGCACATGACCTATCTGCGCGTCAACATCTCGGCCGGCGAGCGCAAACGCTATGCCGAGATCATGGGCGTGAAAGAGAACTGGTTCGACCGTGTCTGCCAGAATATCCGCGACATGGTCGACATCAAGAAGCGCAACAACCTGCCGGTCACTATCGGCCTGCAGATGGTTCTGATGCCGGAATTCGAAGACCAGATCATGCCGCTGGCCGAGCTGGGCAAGGAACTGCGCCCGGACTACCTGGTCATCAAGCATTGTTCGGACAACGAGGATGGCGACCTGGGCGTCGACTACAACGGCTATGAGCGGCTGTACGATACCCTGCGCGCTGCCGAGGCCCTGTCGGATGACGAATATAAAGTCGTCGTCAAATGGTCGAAAATCGAGGCCAAAAACGAGCGCAGCTATCAGCGCTGCTATGGCGCCCCGTTCATGATCCAGATGTCGGGTTCCGGCCTGGTCGCCCCCTGCGGCATGCTGTTCAACGAGCGCTACAAGAAATTCCACATCGGCAATATCTGCGAGCAGCGCTTCAAGGATATCTGGGCCAGCGACCGCTACTGGGAAGTGATGAACTACCTGGCCTCACCGGAATTCAACGCCCAGAAGATGTGCGGCTCGCTCTGCCTGCAACACAAGGTCAACGAAGCCCTCGATGCCCATCGCAAGGGCATGGTCGAACTGGATCGGCCCATAGGGCTGGAGCCGCAGCACCTCAATTTCATCTGACCGGCCAACGTGACCCGCGTCCATATCCTGTCGGATGATTTCGCGTCTCCGAATGGACTGGCGTTCCTGTATCCGGTTGTTCTGCATCGCCGGTTGCTGCGCGATGCCGGCCTGACCGTCAGGCTGTTTGCCGCAGCCGATGAAGCGCTGACAGATTGCGACGTCCTGATCGTCGACAGCAAGGCCTTCCGCGACCAGTGGGCCGACAGCCAGACCCGCCAAACTGCGCTCAGTCGCATTGCCGTCTGGGCCGGCAAGACCGCCGTGCTGTTCTTCGACACCACCGACAGCACAGGCTGGGTCAATGCCGCCGTGTTGCCGCTCGTACAGGGTTACTACAAGAACCAGGCGCTGCGCGATCGCAGCCTGTACGCCACGCCTCTATATGGCGGCCGACTGCACACTGACTACACTCATCGTGTCCAGGGAATAGCCGACGAACAGCCTTCACCGCCCTGGCCAACAGTCGCGCCGACCGATGCCACAAAGATTCGGATTGGCTGGAATTCCAGCTTGGCCGATTATTCCTTCATGGGATTGTATCGCGCTCACCTCTTCCGGCGACTGCACTGGTCGGCATTACTGTCGCCAACACAGCGCTACAGCTCACCATCCGCACGCCGATCCCTGGCAGTATCCTGCCGTATGAGTACGGCATATTCCCGTGCAACAGTGTCGTGGCAGCGGCAGCAGGTCAAACAACTGCTGGGCGACCGGGTGGCTACAAACCGATTGTCGCGGCATGGCTATTTCAAGGAACTGGAACGAAGCCGCATTGTGATTTCTCCCTTCGGATTCGGCGAAATCAATTATCGAGATTATGAAAGCTTCATCTCGGGCGCACTCCTGCTCAAGCCGGACATGAGCCACATGGAGACCTGGCCCGACATCTTCCGTGTCGGAGAAACCATCCTGACCCATCGCTGGGATTGCAGCGACCTGCTTGAACAGCTGGAAGAAGCTTTGGTCGATTACGACCAAGTGGTCGAAATTGCGCATCAGGGACAGGCCGTTTACCGCCATTTCGTCTCCAGCCGGGCGGGACATGAGGCTTTCGCCAGCCGATTCCACGCGATCGTAACAAGAGCCTTGTAGATGCCGGCAACCGAAATGTTTTGGTCTGCCGGCCTTGCCTTCCTGCTGTCCGCCGCTGGCGTCTACCTGGGTATCCGCATCGCGCCGCTGAGTGGTGCAATGGCTGAGGTGCGGCCTGACCGCTGGCATACCGCCGGCATGATCCCGAAGTTGGCCGGACCCGGCTTGGCAGCGGGCCTGGCACTGGCCTTACCCTTCGAACAGTGGCTGGTTGCTGCAGCGGCCTGCGCTATCGGCGTCTATGACGATCACCGGCGCCTAAGTCCAATCGCCAAAGCTCTGTTGCTGCTGGTGCCGGCAGGCGCTGCCATGCTGGTCACCGGACTGTGGTGGATTGGTCCGGCTATCTGGATCGCCGCGAACGCGCTCAACCTGCTGGACCATGCTGACGGAATCGCCGCGGCGGCGGCGTTGGCAGCCTGCCTGTTCGGCGGTAATCCGGATGGCATGGTTGCCGCCGCCGCGATTGCCGGCTTCCTGGTATTCAACCTGACGCCCGCCCGAAGCTTCATGGGCGATGGCGGCAGCCTGCTCCTCGGTACCGGCCTGGTAATGCTGGCCGCCCGTCAAGGGCCGCTGGCGAGCACCGCCTGGCTGGCCCTGCCGCTGGCCGATTCGCTGCTGGTGGTCATCAGCCGCCTGCGGCGCGGGCAAAAACCCTGGATTGGCGGCACCGATCATAGTGGTCACCGTCTGCTGCGCGCCGGCGTTTCCCCGCATCTGCTGCCCTGGCTCTATTTCGGAGCGGCGGCGATCATTGTCGCCTTCGCCGCAGGAATTTAGCCACGACGATGCACCAGCCAGCGCCGCACGGCTTGAGGCAGATCGGTAGGCAGATAACGCAAAGCGACCAACGCAAAGCGTAGCCACAGCAAAACCGAAATGCCGGATAGCGTCCAGCGCGGATAGGATTTCTGAAAGTGCTTGACGAAGTAATAGCTGGTGCTGCGCGTCTTGTGCCATTCGATAAAAGTCCGAGACACATCACTGGTGCTCAGATAATGCGTGATCGGCACATGGCCGGCATACCAGACTTGGCCACCCTGTTGCCGCACACGGATACATAAGTCGGCATCATCAAAATGCAGGAACAGATTGTCGTCCATGCCGCCCAGCCGCTCGTAATGGGCGCGGGATATCATCATGAATGCGCCACTGACGGTGGGAACTTCGACAGGCTCGCTGACCGGTTCATCCTCATGGCTATGCAGTCGGGTGAAATACGGATGATGGGGGAAGACTCGATCCAGCCGCGTCAACTCCACAAAAGCGCGCCAGGGTGACAATATCTCACGCCGACCGCCGCGCTGCTCGCGCCCATCGGGATGCTGCAGGCGCCCACCAATCAGCCAAGCTTGTGGATGATCTTCAAAGACATCCAGAACTGCGCCAAAAGTGCCCGGATCAAGCACACAGTCCGGATTAATGAAGGCAAGGCGGTCAGCAGTCGCAATCGAAGCGCCACGGTTGCACCCCGCAGCAAAGCCGATATTCCGGCCACTCTCGATCAGGTGAATGCGCGGCTGCTGAATAGCCAACTCGCGCAGACGCCTCATTGTTTCCATATCAGAACCATTCACCACCAGGACAAGCTCAATCAATTCCGGCTGAGCCAGCACGCTGTTTATGCACAGCCACAAAACCGGGCCGGTGTAATAAATCACGATAATCGCCGAGAGACGGCGATCGGGTGCTGTGATGCTTGGCGCAGGATTGAGAGTAGTCATGCAGGTGAATAACCGATAAGCGCTAAAAAGTCGATTTCCGTTCAACCCGCCGGAATACGAATCTTGGCCTTGAAATCTTCATCGAGCGGGATATAGCGCCCAACGCCACGATCCAGCGCCCGTCGCAACAACACCAGGCCTTGCTGGCGCAATTGCGGATCCGACTGCAGCACGAAAACTCCACCCTCGTAATAGAGCCCGACCGGATCATCCGGATCCCGCACTCGCAAGCGACGGGCCCATATCAGCACTTCACTATAGTCCCCGAGTGTGAGCCGCCAGGACAGATAGCCGATCGGCAGATCGCTACGTCCCGGTGCCAGCACCATGGCCCGATCCAGCCACTGCGGCCACCGCGGCAGCAATTCTGCCAGTGGATCGCGCAGAACTGACAGGTTCTGGTTCAAGGCCAGATCAACCAGCAGATTACTACCAACGATTGGTAATGCCGGATTCCGGGTTTCCGACATCCTGTCATCAAGCGCCGCAACCATCCATTTCAGACGGTGGGCCTCGGCTTCCACCACCAGCGGATTGGCATTCGCGCGATCTTTCATATCCTGCATTGTATCGGAAACAATCGCCGCCAGAATGCGATCATCGCCACGGAGATCAACCAAGGACGGTGGTGATGCATGTGGCGTTTTGAGCCATGCGATCACCTGGTCGGCACTCCTGGCCTGTTGCAGCAGCATGGCTGCCGTGGCGAACAGCGCGATGGCAGCGGCGATCGCCAGCCCTCCCGCAAGATATCGCGTCCGCCCGGCGGCGAATGACCTTGCCGTCGCTTCCGTATGACACAGGGCCGCAACAGCCAGAGCGAAGACCGGCAGTGCAAAGGCCAATTCGAACCAGACTCCCAGAGCAAGGAGCCATGCACCCGCAAAGGCAATAGCATAAGGCCGCTTGGCTGATGGCGCGAGCCATACCGGAATGGCGGGAATGGCAATAGCGAGTATGGCGCCCGGCAGGCCCGCTGCCAGCACAGCCTCCGTCAGAAGATTGTGACTGTGAAAATAATCACGTTCCAGAAAATCCCACTGGGCACGATCCCAGAGCGGCGCTTGCGCGATATCGAGATGCGTGGCGAAGGCGTCAGATGTGCGCCCCCAGCCCAAACCAATCCACCAGACATCCCATTGCTCGCGCAGGCGCGCCAGAACGATTTGGGACACCAGAACCCGGGCACGCATGGACGGTCCAAGGTGGGCCGCCAGGCCCGACGCGATCACGATGAATGGGAGTAGTGCTGCCGCGGCGACCACCGCCAGACCAAAGGAGCGGGACTGCAGCCACGACATCCTTCCAGCGTAGCGCCAGGACAAAGTGCAGAACGCGGCCGAGAGCAGCGCGATCAGGGCAAAGGTCTTGCTGTCCGCCGCGATCAGTAACGCGAGCGTGGCACCGAGAATGGCGGTAACGCGCAATGGCCAGCCCGGCCCGCCTGGATGAGCCAGCAGCATGGCAGGCAAGGCCAATGCCGGCCATGCGTAATAGGCCGTGACGAATATCAGCAGCGGATTGTCGCTCAACCTCCCCCAGATCGCGATCAGAGCCACAGCCCAGCCTGTAGCGGCCGCCAGATCGGTCAGGAAGCGCCATGTCGGCGCCGACCGGACTACTAGGCCGGCGATAATCAGCCACAGAGCAAGATCGAGATACCAGATGCCTCCCTGTCCTGACTGCGGTGCACCAAGAAGCCCGCTGGCCAGATTGCCCTGCCACCAGCCCCCCGCCAGCGACCACAGCGCCAGTACCGCTGCCGGCCAGACCGGACGCAGACTGTCTATGCCGAGTCGCCCCGCTATGGCCAGCACCGCCAGGGCGAGGGCAGCCAGCGCTGCAGTGGCATGGGCAGCGATGACAACCGGTTCGGCGCGCGACCACTGCCCGATTTCAAAAACCGGCAGGGAAGCCAAGGGCAGCAGTAGCGCCGGCACTACGGCAAAAGCCGACAACCTCTGCAGCAGGAATTCCTTGTTCATCACTGTAACGAATTGGGGTGAGCAGCCGGCATCATACGGGCAAGTTCTGGCCAGAGATCTGCCCAACAGCAGGTATGATCGGCACGTGGAACAATGGTGAGGGTCGAGGTGCTCAGGCGGGCGCGCCGCAGATAGGATTGGGCAACCAGCAGCGGCACTGTCTTATCGCGCTCCCCAACAAAATGGCGCTGCGCGATGCCGCGCAGCAACTCAGCATCGTCGGCCGGGTTGAGCGAGTATCGCAAGGGACTATCACCAAAATGACTGGTCCAGGCCTGATGATCGAGCACGCCGGCAACGGTTACCAAGCCACTGACATCTTTGCGCCGTGCGGCGACTAGCGCCGCCATAGCACCGCCGCCGGAATAGCCATAGAGCATCACGGATCTAAAAGCATGCATTGCCACGATCTGATCGATAGCCCGGTTCAACGCAGCCACCGCCTCAGGGGCGAATCGGCCTGTCGTCCAATACAGTGGCTCGCAACCCCGGCGTCGCGGACCCTCGGCATATTGGCAGGGTCTGGCCAAGTACAAGACATTTGGTGCGGGATGTCGCACCGCCATTTCGAGCGCCGTCGGCCGCTCTGGCGTTGGATCGGAGGAAATCTCCGTGCGACTGATATAGGAGAGGCCGTCACCCTCGATAAAAACCGCCAATACCGCGTCGGCCGGCTTGGTGATCCGGGCATACCCCGCCAGATCAAAGCGCTCCGTTCGAAAAACCTGCTTCTCCCAGCCGGCGGCAATCTTGTCAGCGTAGGCACTGCGGCTGATGAATGGATTGAGATCCGGCGCGCAGCTGCCAAGCACCAGCAGCAGCGCGGGTACAAAAAGAAAGAGGGCCAAACCTTGCGGTTTGGCCCTCTCGTTACGCGAAGTCTTTGGGTGCAAGCGCGGACTTAGAACCGCAGGCGCAGGCGACCCAGAACCGACCAGACGTCAAGGTCGTCACGGCCCAGCGAGTTGTAGCTCGTCTCGACGGTGCCGCTCAGCGGGCCGGCCGAGAAGAAGTCCACACCGATGCCGACCTGGGCACCGAAGTCTTCATCATTGGTGAAAGTGCCGTTACCGATCGCGAGAGAATCCGGATGTTCGAAGTCCCATTCACCGATCAGCTTGAGGTACGGCATCATCGTACCCATGGCGTAACCGACGCGACCACCGGCATAGGCACGGCCCAGCGTGATCGTGTTGCCGGCAACCTGGTTGGCGTTCGTTTCGCGATAGCCGTCCTGGTCTTCTTCCATGTACAGAACGCCGACCTTCGGCAGCAGGCGGATATTGCCGGCCGAGTAGGTACCGTTCAGCGAGCCATTGGCAAACCAACGGGTCGCGTCGAAGCTGCCACGCACCGTGTTGGCGCTGCGCGAACTGTCATAGCTCAGCCAGCTGTAGCCAGCGGTCAGATCGGCAGTCCACTGGTCGGTCAGCTTGAAACCGATATACGGCGCAATACCCATACCGTCGTTCTCAAGACTGCCGGCGCCGCTGCCGAAGGTCGTGGTGCTGATATCGATGGTCTCATAGGTACCCGAGATACCGATGACCAGGCGATCGCTGAGCTTGTAGTCGAAACCGGCGAGCAGATTGACGATGCTGCCATCGAAGGCGGCTCCGGTCTGGCCGTTATCAACATTGGTATAAGCGCCCTGAACCCAGACGCCGAACGGCTTATCAACCGCGCCCGCATTGCGGCCAGTGTCACGCGAATTCAGGTAGCTGGTAACATTCGCTGCACCGCCACCGCCACCGCCGATCGCGTTGCTGATGGCGCCGCCAATGATGGTCGCGGCCTGGGCTGAAGCCTGTGTCGCGGTCTGAGCCGTGACATTCTGGTTCGGGGTCGAAGACACCGAAGAGGCCATGGCAGAACCGGAAACGAACATCCCGATACCAACCAAGCCAAGTGCAACCTTACGCAGCATGCAGAGCTCCTACCGATTATTAGTTATGCCCCCCAGGGAACCCTGGCGGTAAATTTCAGTGTTAGTTCTCGAAGACGCGCCCCTTTTTGTCAACGGGTTTCGCGGCTTCGGCTAAAACTCACAGACGGTCGTGGAGCGTTGTTGCATGGAAGCCACACTCTGGTTTGGCCCGTTGACTTCGCGCTGCAGCATAATAACAATTATTATGTGTTGTATCCCTCGCTGCAACTATTAATCGTTGACCCGGCGCCAATCGCCACCTACACCCGGCGCGCCAATGGCTGGACTGGATTCCATGCAAGACCCTGCCCTGCCCGGGATGATGCGCTTTGCGCTCTACGCCGGCCTTACCGATGTTCAGTCGAGCTTCCGCCGGACCATCCTTGGCCCTCTGTGGTCGACGATCGGCCTGGCGACCCTTACTGCCAGTCTCGGGTTATTCTTCGGGACCGTGCTGAAACAGCAACTCCCTGAATATGAAGCCTATATTCCGTTTCTGGCCACCGGCCTAATCGCCTGGACCTTTCTGGCCAACTGTATCCATCAGAGCTGCAGCCTGATCTGGCAGTTCCTCAATACGCTACGTCACAATCGCATGCCCCTGCTGGTGCCGGTTCTGCGGGTCATGGTGCGTAACATCATCTCCCTGGGTGTGAATGTCGCCGTCACCATCATTGCAATCAGGCTGTTCCTTGAAGCCGCGCCGCCGGCATTAGGGCCACTGCTCGGAGGCTTGGTTCTCTTTGTTATCAACGTCTTGTGGATGAGCTATCTGGCCGCCCTGCTCTGCGCCCGCTTCCGCGACCTGCCACAGCTGATCGCCTGGGGTATCCACCTGGCCTTCTTCCTGAGCCCGATTCTGTGGCTTGAGTACAATCTGGGCCGGTTCGCGTATCTGGTGCAGTTCAACCCGTTTTCCTGGTTGATCGCCCTGATCCGTCAGCCGCTGCTCGGCCTGCCCACCAGCCCTGAAACCTGGATGCTCACCACCGTCCTGGCCGGTCTGGGTATCCTGCTTTGTGTAGCTCTTGGCCGCTATGCGGCCAACCGCCTTGCTTACTGGCTCTAAGCGATGGCTATGATCGATCTGCAACAGGTTGGGGTCGATTTTCCACTGTTCTTCGCGGGGGATCGCTCCCTGAAGCGGAACCTTGTTGGCGCTGTCGCAGGGCATACTTCGGCGCAACGAACAACCGTGCGTGCCCTCCACAATATTTCCCTCTCAGTTCAGCCCAGCGCACGCACCGCTCTACTGGGTGGAAATGCTGCCGGCAAGACCACCCTGCTCAGGGTCATGGGCGGCCTGCTCGCGCCATCTGAGGGCCGAACTGGCATCAAAGGACGAATTGTCAGCCTGCTGGGTACTGGCATCGGGGTCGATCCTGCATTTACGGCACGACAGACCATCATCGGCCAGGGCCTGCTGTTCGGATTTACTCCCATGGAATGCCGCAGACGCCTCACATATGCGGCAGACTTTGGCGAATTGGGCGATTTCCTAGACAGGCCGCTCGCCACATTGGCGCAGGGCCTTCAGGTTCGAGTTGCGCTCGGTATTGCCGTTGCCTTCGAGGCGGATATTCTGCTGATCGACGAAATGCTGGAACACCTGACGCCATCGTTCATCGAACGAGTCATCGCGTTTATCGATACTGGTATGCCCCCAGGCTCGATCCTGGTGTTGGCCGAGCGATCAAAATCACTGCTGGAGCGCGTCTGCACGCAGGCTTTGGTGCTGAATCAGGGGCGCCTTATAGATCAGGGACCTATGGCCACCATTACAGCGCGCTACGATACCCACCTTAACCGTTGACGGGTAATTGCTGGCATAGCGCTTTGGTGGTAATTTTCCGCCAGTATTTACAATGGAATAGCTCGCGTGTCGCAGATTTCCCTACCACCGCTTCTGGAGCCCGGGCGCACCGTTCTGATATCGGGTGGCGCGGGTTTCATTGGATCGCATCTTACCGAAGCGCTTCTGGCTCGGGGCATTAAGGTCATCGTCGTCGATGACCTGTCGAGCGGCCGGGTCACCAATCTGCCGATCGGCCATCACCTGCTGCGTTTCATGGAAGCACGCCTCGGCTCGCCGTCCGGAGACGCAGTCTTTGCTGCAGCACTGGCCGAAGCCGATCTGCTGTACCACCTTGCCAGCCCGATCGGGGTACTGCAGGCACATGCTGAACGGTACAGTATGGTGCACGATATGCTCGCGACCGGTCTTAGCGTCAGCGATCATTGCCGCCGTCTGCGCAAACCGCTGGTTGCGATCTCAAGTTCCGAAATATATGGCCCCGGCGAGGATCGACCACTCCGTGAAGACGATCCCTGCGGCTTCGATCTGGCATCGCGCTGGGGATACGCCACCGGGAAATTCGCGCTTGAGCAACTGGTCGCGGGTCTTGTGGCCGAACACGGTATACCCGGCTGGATCGTAAGGCCATTCAATATCGGCGGCCCGCGGCAACGTCCGGAAACCGGGCTTTGCATCGCCGCCTTTGCCGCCCGGATTCGTCAGAACAAACCGCTGGTGATCCACGGTGATGGGCGGCAGCGACGAGCCTTCCTGCATGTTGCTGATGCGGTGAAAGCCTTGCTGTTGATCCCTCAGGCGGCTGACCTGATTGGCCGCCCGGTCAATCTTGGCAGCGACCAGGCCGTCGCGATCCGCGATCTGGCCGAGCGCATGATCCAGTTGCTGAATCACCCCAAGGGCTGCGAATTTCACCCTTACGAAGAGATTTTTGGCAACGGCTTTGCACCGGCAGGAACCCGCGTACCTGACATCAGCCGCCTGCGCAACGCGACAGGCTGGCAGGCCGAAAAGCCACTCGACGACATTCTGCGTGACTGTTTCGACCATCTCGCCGTGCCCGTTCCATGAACGACCCCCTCGACCAGCTCGAAGCGCAGAGCATCTACATCCTTCGCGAGGCCTATAGCCGGATCAAGCCGCTGGCGATGCTGTGGTCGCTGGGCAAAGACTCCAATGTGATGATCTGGCTGGCCAAGAAGGCCTTCCTCGGCCGCGTGCCGTTCCC
>NZ_CALRUC010000010.1:0-65023 GCF_943371255.1 Ferrovibrio terrae
CTGCTGCTGCTGGACGAACCCACCGAGGGCATCCAGCCCTCCATCATCAAGGATATCGGCCGGGTGATCCGCGAGCTGGCCAACCGGGGCACCATGGCGATTGTGCTGGTCGAACAGTATTTCGACTTCGCCCGGGCGCTCGCCGACAATTTCATCCTGCTGCAGCGGGGCGAGGTTGTGGTCGAAGGTGACGCTTCCCGGCTGGATGCCGACGACGTCCGCCGCTATCTTACCGTCTGACATTTGGTTCGCTTCAGCAGGGGAGGGGTGGCGGCATGAATTTGACGCCCCGCGAGAAGGATAAGTTGCTGGTCGCCATGGCGGCCGTGGTCGCCCGTCGCCGGCTTGAACGCGGCGTCAAGCTCAACCATCCCGAGGCGATTGCCCTGATCACCGATTACGTGGTGGAAGGCGCCCGCGATGGCCGTTCCGTGGCCGAGCTGATGCGCGATGGCGGCACCGTCATCACCCGGGCGCAGGTGATGGAGGGCGTCGCCGAGATGATCCATGAGATCCAGGTCGAGGCCACTTTCCCGGACGGCACCAAGCTGGTGACCGTCCATAACCCGATCCGCTAAGAGGCCGCCCATGATTCCCGGTGAGATCATCACAGGCGACGGCGAGATCGAACTCAATGCCGGCCGGCCCACCATCACGCTGGAGATCGCCAACAGCGGCGATCGGCCGATCCAGGTCGGCAGCCACTATCATTTCTTCGAGACCAACCCGGCGCTGAAATTCGACCGTGCCAAGGCACGCGGCATGCGGCTGGATATTCCCGCCGGCACGGCTGTTCGCTTTGAACCCGGGCAAACGCGGACAGTCAATCTGGTGTCCTATGCCGGCAAGCGCGAGGTCTATGGCTTCCGCGCCGACATCATGGGCAAGCTGTAAGAGGGGATGTAGAGATGGCAAACCGCATTCCCCGCAAGGCCTATGCCGGCATGTATGGTCCCACCGTGGGCGACAAGGTCCGTCTGGCCGATACCGACATCATCATCGAGGTGGAGAAGGACTTCACCTCGATGCCGCCGACCGCCAAGGCCGGCGAGGGTGGCTACTCGGCAAATACGCCGCTCTATGGCGAGGAAGTGAAATTCGGCGGCGGCAAGGTGATCCGCGACGGCATGGGCCAGAGCCAGATCACCAACGCAGCCGGCGCGGTCGACACTGTCATCACCAATGCGCTGATCCTCGATCACTGGGGCATCGTCAAGGCCGATATCGGTCTGAAGAACGGCCGCATCCATGCCATCGGCAAGGCCGGCAATCCCGATATCCAGTCCGGCATCGACATCATCATCGGTCCGGGTACCGAGGCGATTGCCGGCGAGGGCAAGATCATCACCGCCGGCGGGTTTGACGCGCATATCCATTTCATCTGCCCGCAGCAGATCGAGGAAGCGCTCTATTCCGGCGTCACCACCATGATGGGCGGCGGCACCGGTCCGGCGGCCGGCACCTCGGCCACCACCTGCACGCCCGGCCCCTGGCACATGATGCGCATGATGCAGGCGGCCGAAGCCTTCCCGATGAATATCGGCTTCCTCGGCAAGGGCAATGCCTCGCGCCCCGAAGGCCTGGTCGAGCAGATTGCCGCCGGCGCCTGCGGGCTCAAGCTGCATGAAGACTGGGGCACCACGCCTGCCGCCATCGACAACTGCCTGAATGTCGCCGAGCAGTATGACATCCAGGTGGCGATCCACACCGATACGTTGAACGAAAGCGGCTTCGTCGAAGACACCATCGCCGCCTTCAAGCACCGCACCATCCATGCCTTCCACACCGAAGGCGCCGGCGGCGGCCATGCCCCGGATATCATCAAGGTGGCGGGGCTGGCCAATGTGCTGCCCAGTTCCACCAACCCGACCATGCCCTATACGGTGAACACCGTGGACGAGCATCTCGACATGCTGATGGTCTGCCACCATCTCGATGCGCGCATCCCCGAAGACGTCGCCTTTGCCGACAGCCGCATCCGTCGCGAGACGATTGCCGCCGAAGACATCCTGCACGATCTCGGCGCCTTCTCGATGATGTCGTCCGACAGCCAGGCCATGGGCCGTGTGGGTGAAGTCATCATCCGCACCTGGCAGACGGCGGACAAGATGAAGAAGCAGCGCGGCCGGCTGCCGCAGGAAACCGGCGACAACGACAATGTCCGCGCCAAGCGCTATATCGCCAAATACACCATCAATCCGGCGCTCAGCCACGGCGTGGCGCATGAGATCGGCTCGGTCGAGGTTGGCAAATTCGCTGATCTGGTGATCTGGTCGCCGGCGTTCTTCGGCGTCAAGCCCGACATGATCCTCAAGGGCGGCAGCATCGCCGCGGCGCCGATGGGCGATCCCAATGCCTCGATCCCGACGCCGCAGCCGGTGCATTACCGCCCGATGTTCGCCGCCTTCGGCCGCAATTCGATCCAGTCCAGCCTGCTGTTCGTCAGCGAGGCCGGCCTGCAGAACGACATTGCCGGCAAATTCGGCCTGCAGCGTCCGCTGGTGGCGGTGAAGGGCACGCGCACGGTGACCAAGAAGGACATGATCCACAACAACTACATGCCCAAGATCGAGGTCGATACCGAAACCTATGTCGTGCGTGCCGATGGCCAACTGCTGACCTGCGAACCGGCCAAGGTGCTGCCGATGGCGCAGCGCTATTTCCTGTTCTGAGCGATGTTGCGCGCCGCCACTGTCATCTCCGCCACCCACTGGCCAGCCGCCGAACGCCGCGCCACCGTCACGCTGGCGCATCACGACCGCCATCGCCGCCGCATCCGACTCACTGCCGATGATGGCACGGCCTTCCTGCTCGATCTGGCGGAAGCCACCGTGCTGCGCCATGGCGACGGGCTCAAGCTGGATGACGGCGGCTATATCGAGGTGCAGGCGGCGCCCGAACAGCTGATCGAGGTCTCGGCGCCGACGCCCGAGCTGCTGGCGCGTCTGGCCTGGCATCTGGGCAACCGGCATCTGCCGGCCGAAATCCGCGGCGACCGCATCCTGATCCGCGACGATCATGTGATCGTCGACATGCTCAAGGGCCTGGGCGCCAGTGTGGCGGCGGTCAACGCGCCCTTCGATCCCGAGGGCGGTGCCTACGGTCAGCACAACCACGATCCCTCGCACCCTTTCGGCCTCGGCTCGCGGTATGGCAAGGGCGGCGAGAAGGCCGGCGGCCACAGTCATGACCACGACCACGGTCACGGACACGGACATCACCACCATCATCACGGCGATGACCACGATCACCACCACTGAGCTGTATCGCCTGCTGGCCTGGTTCTCGCCGAGCTATCCGATCGGCGCTTTTTCATACAGCCATGGCATCGAATTCGCCGTCGAAAGCGGCCGGGTAACGAATGTCGCCACGCTCGTCCAGTGGGTCGGTCATATCCTGCGCCATGGCGCCGGCTGGGTCGATGCCGTGCTGCTGAAAGAGGCGCATGCCGCGGCCGATGATCCCGCTCGGCTCGATGAGTTGGCCGATCTGGCCGCCGCCTGGCGCGGCAGTGCCGAAATGGCGCTGGAAAGCTGCCAGCAGGGCGGCTCCTACCTGAGTGTCACCCGCACCGCCTGGGGCGAGTCGAAAATACTGGATGCCTTCGCCGCCGTGCGGACCGACAAGCCGGTGCCGCTCTGCATCGCCATTGGCGTGGCCGCGGCGGCGCATGACCTCAAGGTCGAAACCGTGCTGGCCGCCTATCTGCATGCCTTTGCCGCCAACCTGGTCTCGGCCGCGGTGCGCCTGATCCCGCTGGGCCAGACCGATGGCCAGCGCGCCCTGGTGGCCCTGATGCCGGTGGTCGACAGCGTGGTGCCCTGCGCGATTGCCTGTGCGCTGGAGGATTGCGGCACGGCCTCGCCGATGGTCGACCTTATGTCTATGATGCACGAAACCCAGTATACGAGGCTGTTCCGCTCATGAGTTCGAATCCCCCCAGCAGCAATCCCCTGCGCGTCGGCATCGGTGGCCCTGTCGGCTCGGGCAAGACCGCGCTGGTTGAGCGGCTCTGCCGCCATCTGCGCGACGACTGGAACATCGCCGTCGTCACCAACGACATCTACACCAAGGAAGATGCCGAATTCCTCACCCGGGCCGGCGCGCTCGATCCCGCCCGCATCGCCGGCGTCGAGACCGGCGGCTGCCCACATACGGCGATCCGCGAGGATGCCTCGATCAATCTGGCCGCCGTCGCCGACATGCAGAAGCGTTTCCCCGGCCTCGATGTGATCTTCGTGGAATCCGGCGGCGACAACCTGGCCGCCACCTTCTCGCCGGAACTGGCCGACATCACCATCTATGTGATCGACGTCTCGGCCGGTGACAAGATTCCGCGTAAAGGTGGCCCCGGCATCACGCGCTCCGACCTGCTGGTGATCAACAAGATCGATCTCGCTCCGCTGGTCGGCGCCTCGCTCGAGGTGATGGACCGTGATTCCAGGAAGATGCGCGGCACCCGGCCCTTCATCTTCGCCAACCTGAAGGCGGAAAAAGGCGTCGCCGAGATCGCCGATTTCATCCTGAAAAGCGGTGGCCTGAAGGACTAGGATGCCGCTAACCATGCGTTCCGTCATCGCGCGGTTGTTCCCGTTACATGGGCGGCGTAGTCCCGGCGGCTATGGTCGGGTCATGCTGATCTATATCCTAGTGAATGTCGTCGTATGGGGTGTAGCCTTGGCCACCCAGATCCGGCCGCTGGGTTTTCTGGCCATGCTGGTGACGGGCATATTTATCTTGTCCACCTATTTCACCGGTGCGCAGCGCTGCCGTGACCTGACACTGCCCGGTTGGGCGATTCTTGCCGTCTTTATTCCGGGATTTGGCTTCCTGTTGGCTGTTGCGCTCTGCTTCATCCCGGGGACCCGTGGTCCTAACAAATATGGCCCCGACCCACTTGACCCATTTGCTCCGGCCTTGCCGGCCGGCGCTGCATTGGCAGGAATGTCGAAGCCAGTTTTCTCCGACCTGTTCCGTGCGTCAGGTCGGCGCAACCGCAAATCCTATCTGCTGCTCCATCTGGCTATGATGGTGGTGGGCTTGGTTTGGGTCATCGCGGCGGTGGGTGCCTTGGCAGATATGAACACACTCGGCGTATCGCAGAGGGATTTGCCGCCGGTAATTTTGGTCATACAGATTGCGGCATTTGTCGTCGGCATTCCGATGACAGTCATTGGCATTCTGGCCATGGTGCAACGGTGCCATGATTTCAGCCGCAGCGGCTGGTGGGCTCTGCTCTGGCTAATACCAGGTATTGGGGCCATTTTCTGGATTGCACTATTCTTCATTCCCGGCACGCGCGGTCCCAACAAGTATGGTCCTGATCCGCGTGCGTCCACCGAAGCACTGGACCCCACGGCCGCCTGATTTACCTCCCAGGTAATTGCGGCGTGTACTGGGCCGCCATACCGTTTTACCATGAACGGCATGGAAACCTTCGCGCGCCCGTCACAGCTGCGCCCGCAATTCCCCGACCTGCTGCGCCACTGGCGCAGCGAGCGGCGCATGAGCCAGCTCGGCCTGGCCACCGAAGCCGGCATCTCCGCACGCCATCTCTGCTTCCTCGAAAAGGGCCGCTCGCAGCCGAGCCGCGAGATGGTCGTGCTGCTGGCCCAGGTGCTGGATATCCCGCTGGCCGGGCAGAATGCCCTGCTGGTGGCCGCCGGCTTTGCGCCGGTCTTCAGCGCAAGTGCGCTGGATGCGCCGGAGCTGGCCTCGGTGCAGCAGGCGCTCGATTTCATGCTGGCGCATCAGGAACCGTTTCCGGCCCTGGTGGTGGACGAGCACTGGGAGGTGCGCCAGCGCAACACGGCGACTGCGCGCATTCTTGGCGCCCTGCGGCCCCACTACACGCTGCCCGACGCCCTGGCGCAGAATGCCCTGCATGTGCTCTGCCATCCCGGTGGCATGCGGCCGTTCATGCCGAATTGGGAAGACTTCGTCAGTGCCTATCTGCAGGTGCTGCAGCGTGAGGCTACCCAGGGCCTGAGCCAGGCGGCGGCAAAGCTGCGCGACGAGCTGCTGCGCTACCCCGATATGCCGGCGGCGTTTGCGGCGCCTAAAGCCGATCATCCCATGGTGCCGATGCAGCTGCGCATCGGCCGGCATGATCTGTCCTTCTTCGTCACGCTCACCACCTTCGCCATGCCGCGCGATGTCACGCTGCAGCAGATCAAGATCGAATGCTTCTTCCCCGCCGATGCGATGACGGCGGCGCTGGCGCGCGCGCTGGCGGCAGAGCCGAAACTGTCCCTCTTCGATTGACCTGGCATGTAATTGCCTGACTGACCCGCGATGCGCGACACAGGGCGCCTGTTGTCGTCATCCCGGAGACCGTCATGACCCATAAAGCGCTGCCGGCCCTGCGCCGGCTCAATGCCAAATTCATTCATAATTTTGTCACGCGCGATGTCGCGGCCCAGGCCGCCATCATCCACCAGCGTTTCACCTGCATCATGCCTAACGGCCTGCGGCTCGACCGCGCGGCCTATCTGGCCTACTGGGCCACCGGCTTCGATCCCGATGTCATCACCTACTGGGACTATCGCGACGAGCGGATCGAGATTTTCGGCACTGTTGCGCTGGTCTGCGCCACCAACTGCTACACCCGGCGCCGCGACGGGATCGCCACCTCGGGGATGACGGTCTATACCGACACCTACCTGCTGGACGATGGCCTGTGGTCCTGCATCCAGGCACAGATCACCCCCATGCAGCCGGAATACTTCCCGCCCGACGATACCGTGATCCGGCGCTACCATCGCGGCGTCCTGCAGGACTGAGGCCGGTTTCCCGCCAGCCCCGGATGGCTTGAAGCCGGCGCCGTCCCGCGCGTATCCTTCCACAAAACAGGGAGGACACATGCCGGACAAGGTGAGCGAAAAGACCGCCGAGCGTACCGCAACGCTGGATGCCATTCTGACCCGCAGCCCGGTGATCCCGGTGCTGGTGGTGGAAGATGCGGCCGTCGCCGTGCCGCTGGCCCGCGCCCTGGTGGCAGGCGGCCTGAGCGTGCTGGAAATCACCCTGCGCTCGACTGCGGCGCTGGAGGCGATCAAGCGCATCGCCGCCGAGGTGCCCGACGCCGTCGTCGGTGCCGGCACGGTGCTCAATCCGGCGCAGTTCGCCGCCGCCCAGCTGGCCGGCGCGCGGTTCGTCATTTCGCCCGGCGCCACCGATGCGCTGTACTTCACCGCGAAAGACACCGGCCTGCCTTATCTGCCGGCGGTGGCCACGGCGTCGGAGATCATGCGCGCGATAGAGCAGGGCTTCACCCGCGCCAAGTTCTTCCCCGCCGAGAGCAGTGGCGGCGTTGCCGCGCTGAAAAGCCTGGGCGGCCCCTTCCCGGAGATGAAATTCTGCCCCACCGGCGGCATCACCGAAGCCAACCTGCGCAGCTATACCAGCCTGCCCAACGTGTTTGCCGCCGGCGGATCCTGGCTGGCGCCGAAAGACCTGCTGCAGAAGGCCGACTGGGCTGGCATCACCGCGCTGGCCAAAAAGGCCGTCTCCATCGCGAAAGGAAGCTGAGATGCTCGAACTGCGTCCGAACTGCGAATGCTGCAACCGCGACCTCGCGCCCGATGCGGCCGATGTCATGATCTGCACCTTTGAATGCACCTTCTGCCGGGCCTGCGCCGAAGGCACGCTGAAAGGCACCTGCCCGAACTGCCGTGGCAACCTGGTGATGCGGCCGGTGCGGCCGGCGGCGATGCTGGTGAAATACCCGGCCTCGCAGAAGCGGGTCTTCAAGGCCGAGGGCTGCGCCGCAGCGGCCGAATAGCGACGCAACAGCAGGCCATGGCCAAATACATCCTCGCCATCGACCAGGGCACCACCTCCAGCCGTGCCATTGTTTTTGACGCTTCCGGCCTGCCGGTCGCTACCGCGCAGAAGGAGCTGACCCAGCATTATCCGGCCGATGGCTGGGTCGAGCATGATGCGGAGGAAATCTGGCGCGATGTGCAGAGCCTGATGCGCGAGGCGGTGGCCAAGGCCGGCCTGCGCGGCGGCGATATCGCGGCGATCGGCATCACCAACCAGCGCGAGACCACCGTGGTCTGGGAGCGCGCCGGCGGCCGGCCGATCCATCGCGCCATCGTCTGGCAGGATCGCCGCACAGCTGATATCTGCCGGCAGAAGCTGGCCGATGGCATCGGCAGCGTGGTGCAGCGGAAAACCGGCCTGCTGATCGACAGCTATTTCTCCGCCACCAAAATCGCCTGGCTGCTCGACCATGTTCCAGGTGCCCGTACCCGCGCCGAAAAGGGCGAGCTGTGCTTCGGCACCATCGACAGCTTCCTGCTGTTCCGCCTGACCGGCGGTGCGGTTCATGCCACCGATGCCACCAATGCCTCGCGCACCATGCTGTTCGATATCACCGCGCAGGACTGGGACGACACGCTGCTCAGGGCCTTTGATGTGCCGCAGGCGGTGCTGCCCAAGGTATTGGATTGCAGTGGCGAATTCGGCATCGCCACTGCCGATATCCTCGGCCATGCCATTCCGGTCACCGGCATCGCCGGCGACCAGCAGGCGGCGGCCTTCGGCCAGGCCTGCTTCCAGCCCGGCATGATGAAATCCACCTATGGCACCGGCTGTTTCGCGCTGGTCAACATCGGGTCCAGGCTGGTGCTGTCGGAGCACCGCCTGCTCACCACAGTGGCCTACCGCCTGAACGGCCAGACCACCTATGCGCTGGAGGGCTCGATCTTCGTGGCCGGCGCCGCGGTGAAATGGCTGCGCGACGGTCTGAAGATTGTCGGCGGTGCGGCCGAGACGGCAACGCTGGCCGCAGGAATACCGGAAAATCATGGCGTCTATCTGGTGCCAGCCTTTGTCGGCCTCGGTGCACCCTACTGGGATCCGGATGCACGCGGCGCCCTGATCGGCCTCACGCTGGATACCGGTCGCGCCCATATCGCCCGTGCCGCGCTGGAGGCTGTGGCCTATCAGACGCGTGATCTCACCGCGGCAATGAAGGCCGATGGCGCGGCAAAGCCGACCGCCATCCGCGTCGATGGCGGCATGGTGGCGAATGACTGGCTCTGCCAGTTCCTCGCCGACATGCTCGATGTCGCCGTCGAACGGCCCCGGGTGATCGAGACCACGGCGCTCGGCGCAGCCTATCTCGCCGGCCTTGCGGTCGGGCTCTATGCCGGCCTTGATGCGGTGGCCTACGGCTGGCAATGCGAGCGTCGCTTCGAGCCGCGCATGAACGCGGAAACCCGCGCGCGTCTCTATGCTGGCTGGCAGAAAGCGGTGCAACGCGTGCTCAGTAAGTGATGCCGCTGCGCAGCATCCTCTGCCTGCTGTTGTTGGCGGGCTGCGCCGCGCAGGCCGACCGCGCCAGCACCGCCAATGGTGAAAAGATCACCTGGCCCAGCGTCGTCTGTGCCGGCGCGCCAGTCATCTGCAATCGCATGGAGGGCGCCGGCTATTTCTTCGCCCAGCCCGGGGCGAGGGTTGCCGTGCTGATCTCGCATGGTTCGCAGGGACTCGATTTGCGCCTGTTCGAATATGCCGATGCGCTGCGTCAGGCCGGCTTTGCCGCGCTGGTGATCGACCACTGGACTCCGCGCGGCATCACCGTCACGCATCAGGATTATGTTGCCGCATCGCTCAGAGGCGGCAACGAGCTGAATATGGCCTTCGACAGCCTCACCGCGGCAGCCTGGCTGCGCAGCCAGGGCTATGACCGGATCGGCAGCATCGGCGAATCCCAGGGTGGTGGCGCGGCCATCATGCTGACCCAGAAATTCGTCCATGAGCTGGTCAATCGCAATGTCAGCCGGATTTACGCGCGGCCCTTCGCGACGCAGCCGCTGGATGCCGTGGTTGGCCTGTATGGCTATTGCGGCATCCGCAATGCCCTGCGCGATGCCTATGTCGCCACCCCCGTCCTGTTCGTCACCGGCGCCGCCGATGACGAAACGCCAAGCCGCTACTGCGAGCGCTATGTGCCATGGATGAATGCGCGCGGCGGCAAGGCCGATATCGTGGTGCTGCCGGGCGAGGGGCACAGTTTCGACGCGCCCTACCGGCGCCGTCTCAATCCGACCGGACCGCATTATGCCAACTGCGACATCCTTATCGATGCCGGCGGGGTGACCGATCTCACTAGTGGCGAAACCATGCCGGGGCAGGATACCCGGCCGCTGATGGCGAAATGCCTGCGGTTCGGCGGTTACCACAGCGGCTATCGCAGCGACCGTTTCGTTGCCGTGCCGCATTGGATCGGGTTCTTCCGGCGTCATATGCACGATAAGCAGGGCGTTCCGGCTGATTAAGGTTAACCGCAATTGTTAACCTTAACGCCCGGCTATTTCGGTCGCTTCAGGCCGTAAACCGCAAAAACAACTTGTCGGTGTTCATCCATCAGGGTTAAATATTTCTGCGTTTCCGAAGTATTCGGACGCGCGTCGTTAAGCCTAACAGATCGTCCCGTTCGACAGACCGTAAAGCTGACGACTGGTTGACGCTGATCCAGAATGAGATCGGGGCCATGATTTCGGCGAACACAAACACCAGTGCCTATGCCGCACTGTCGACCATGCGCTCGACAGAGACTGGACTCGGCATCATTTCCAAACGCATCCAGACCGGCTTGCGCATCAACGACGCGGGCGACGATGGCGCGATCTTTTCCATTGCCCAGGGCGTGCGCGCCAATGTGCGCGCTTATGCTGCCGTGCAATCCTCGCTTGCGGGCGGCATTGGTCTCGGCGAAGTGACCCTGGCGGCGATCAGCGGCATCTACAGCGTGGTCGGCGATATCAAGGCCAAGATTGCCAGCCTGGGCGACGGTTCGCTGGCACAGCCGCAGCTCGATACCTATCGCGGCGACGTGGCCCGCCTGATTGAGCAGGTCAACACCTATATCGGCCAGGCCACCTATAATGGCCGCAACATCCTGCGCGGCGATGCCACAAACACGCCGATCGATTTCATCGCCGATATCTCTGGCACGCAGCTGTCCTATTCGGTCAGCCACTCGCTGAGCCTCGATGCGGATGAATTTCTTGGGCCTTCGGTGCTGGTGGTCTCGGCCACCGATGTGTCCGAGGCGATTGGCGGCAATCCGCCCGATATTGCCACGGCACAGGATTCGCTCGCTCGTTTCGAGGCCCAGTTGATGGATCTCGGCCAGGTGATATCGGCACAGAAGCGCGCCATGGAGGCCCAGCGCGGCTTCGTCGATAATCTGGTCGATGCCATGAAGCAGGGGCTTGGCCTGCTGATCGATGCCGATGTGGCGGCTGAAAGTGCCAGCCTGCAGTCCAGGCAGGTGGCGCAGCAGCTCACCATGGAATCGCTCAGCATCGCCAACCGCACCTCGGCGGGTGCCATCAGCCTGCTGCTGGTCCAGGCCGGCGCCCGGACCTGACGCCGGCGCTTTCCACCATCCCGGACGGAAGAAAAAACTGCGCCGGCCGTGCGGCCAGCATGTTCTTTATTTGTTCGTATTTTTGTGGTATATTGAATTGCGGCTGCCCCTATGGGCCGCTGGGCAGGGTGCCGCAGCCGGAGCGGCGAACCTCAACGAACCTCAACGAACCTCAACGAACCCGAACGAACCCGAACGAACCCGAACGGACCTGAACGGACCCCAACGGACCCCAACGAACCTCAACGAACCTGGGCGAACATCGACCACCCTGATTTTTAGCGGCCTTTTCGTGCGCGGAGCGCACGCCAGGCGGCCTGATCGTGGCGCGGCGGGGAACTGCGGCAAAAGGCGTAGGTTGCAGTGCGGGCCTCGCTGTTGCGCCGCCCAGACCCGTATGCTACGTAAACCCGGCTTTCGCGCCGGGGGGCCGTAAAAAAGCTATAGCTACCCCGTAAAATCCTTAAGTCGGTCAATGTCTTAAGCGGAGCGTCGGGAGGCTGGCCCCAGATCTTGGTGGCGAGTCCCGATCGGCGGCTCCGGTTCATGAAGCAGAAGGGTCGTTCGTGGCTCAGGAAACCTCTCTTGTTACCGGCATTGCCGGCCGCTACGCGACAGCGCTGTTCGATCTGGCGCGTGACGCAGGCCAGCTCGATGCCGTCGCCAAGGATCTCGATGCCCTCTCGGCCATGCTGGCCGACTCCGCCGATCTCGTCCGTCTGGTCCGTTCGCCGGTGTTCAGCCGCGACGAGCAGGCCAGGGCGATCGGCGCGGTGGCCGAAAAAGCCGGCATCGGCGATCTGGTCCGCCGCTTCCTCGGCGTCGTGGCATCCAACCGTCGCCTGTTCGTGCTGGCCGACGTGATTGCCGGCTTCAAGCGGCTGCTCAGCCATCATCGCGGCGAAGCCATTGCCGATGTCGTTTCGGCGGTGCCGCTGAACGACGCGCAGCTCGCCCAGATCAAGTCTTCGTTGTCGTCGGCCGCCGCCGGCAATGTCGTGATCAACGCCAAGGTCGATCCCTCGCTGATCGGCGGCCTGATCGTGAAATTTGGATCGCGCATGATCGATGCGTCGGTCCTTACCAAGCTCAACAGTCTCAAGACCGCCATGAAAGGTGTTGCGTGATGGATATCCGCGCCGCAGAGATTTCTGAAATCCTGAAGAGCCAGATCAAGAATTTCGGCGCCGAAGCCGAAGTTTCCGAAGTCGGTCAGGTTCTGTCCATCGGCGACGGCATCGCCCGCGTCCATGGCCTCGACAAGGTCCAGGCCGGTGAGATGGTCGAGTTCCCCGGTGGCGTGAAGGGCATGGCGCTGAATCTCGAAACCGACAATGTCGGCGTCGTGATTTTCGGCGACGACCGCGGCATCAAGGAAGGCGACACCGTCAAGCGGACCGGCGCCATCGTGGACGTTCCGGTTGGCAAGGGTCTGCTGGGCCGCGTCGTCGACGCGCTGGGCAATCCGATCGACGGCAAGGGCCCGCTGACCGACGTCAAGCGCGCCCGCGTGGAAGTGAAGGCGCCGGGCATCATCCCGCGCAAGTCGGTGCATGAGCCGATGCAGACCGGCCTGAAGGCGCTCGACGCGCTGGTTCCGGTCGGCCGCGGCCAGCGCGAACTGATCATTGGCGATCGCCAGACCGGCAAGACCGCCGTTGCGATCGACGCCATCCTGAACCAGAAGGCCACCAACAAGGGCGACGACAAGAAGAAGCTCTTCTGCATCTATGTCGCCATCGGCCAGAAGCGTTCGACGGTTGCCCAGGTCGTGAAGACCCTGGAAGAAGCCGGCGCCATGGAATACTCGATCGTGGTGGCTGCCACCGCGTCCGAGCCGGCGCCGCTGCAGTTCCTGGCGCCCTATACCGGCTGCGCCATGGGCGAGTTCTTCCGCGACAACGGCATGCATGCCGTGATCGTGTATGACGATCTGTCCAAGCAGGCTGTCGCCTATCGCCAGATGTCGCTGCTGCTGCGCCGCCCGCCGGGCCGCGAAGCCTATCCGGGCGACGTTTTCTACATCCATTCGCGCCTGCTCGAGCGCGCCGCCAAGATGTCGGACAAGAATGGCGCCGGCTCGCTCACCGCGCTGCCGGTCATCGAGACCCAGGCGGGTGACGTGTCGGCCTACATTCCGACCAACGTCATCTCGATCACCGACGGCCAGATCTTCCTCGAGACCGAGCTGTTCTATAAGGGCATCCGTCCGGCCATCAACGTCGGCCTATCGGTCAGCCGCGTCGGTTCGGCCGCGCAGATCAAGGCGATGAAGCAGGTTGCCGGCTCGATCAAGCTGGAACTCGCGCAGTATCGCGAAATGGCCGCCTTCGCCCAGTTCGGTTCGGATCTCGATCCGGCGACCCAGCGCCTGCTGAACCGCGGCGCCCGCCTGACCGAGCTGCTGAAGCAGGCGCAGTACCAGCCGCTGCCGGTTGAAGAACAGGTCGTCTCGATCTATGCCGGCGTGAAGGGCCATCTCGACAAGCTGCCGGTCAGCAATGTCGGCCGCTTCGAGCAGGCCCTGCTCAGCACGATCAAGTCCAAGCATCCGGACATCCTCTCGGGTATCCGCGAGCAGCAGGCCCTGACGCCGGACCTGGAAGCAAAACTGAAGGCCGTGCTCGAAGAGCTCGCCAAGACCTTCGCCTGAACGCCTGAACCAAGGGTAGAGCTTCATGCCTAGCCTCAAGTCACTGCGCGTTCGGATCAACTCGGTCAAATCGACCCAGAAGATCACGAAGGCGATGAAGATGGTGGCAGCCAGCAAGCTGCGCCGTGCCCAGGAGGCCGCCGAAGCGGCGCGTCCTTATGCTGAGCGTATGGCGAGCATCATGGCCTCGCTGTCGGCGGCCCAGACGGGTTCCGACACCGCACCGAAGCTGATGATCGGTACCGGCAAGGATCAGGTGCATCTCCTGATCGTCGCCACCGCCGAACGCGGCCTGTGCGGTGCGTTCAACTCGTCGATCGTCAAGCTGGCCCGCCGCAAGATCGAGGAGCTGACCGCTCAGGGTAAGACGGTCAAGATTCTCTGTGTCGGCAAGAAGGGCCGCGACCAGCTGCGTCGCGACCATGCCTCAAAGATCGCCGACACCGTCGACCTGTCGAAGTCCAAGAAGATCGGCTTCACCGACGCGCAGGACATCGCGGATCGCGTGCTGGCGATGTTCGAGGCCGGCGAGTTCGATGTCGCGCATGTCTTCTATAACAACTTCAAATCGGTGATCAGCCAGATCCCGACCGCCCAGCAGCTGATCCCGGCCATGATTGCCGGCACGAATGCTGCTGCGGGCGCTCCGGACCTCGGCGGTGGGATTTACGAATTCGAGCCGGACGAGGAAACCATTCTCGACCAGCTGCTGCCGCGCAACCTGTCAATGCAGGTTTACCGTGCACTGCTGGAGAATGCGGCTTCCGAGCAGGGCGCCCGCATGTCCGCGATGGACAACGCGACGCGCAATGCCGGCGAGATGATCAAGAAACTCACGACCGTCTACAACCGGTCGCGTCAGGCCCAGATCACCAAAGAACTTATCGAAATCATCTCCGGCGCCGAGGCGGTCTAAGACCGCGCGCTGGACGAGACGGAAAAGAGAGAGCGGAGCAGCATCATGGCTACGAACAAGACGGGTCGCATTACCCAGGTCATCGGCGCGGTTGTCGACGTGCAGTTCGACGGTTACCTGCCGGCGATCCTGAACGCCTTGCATTGCACCAACCAGGGCAACCATCTGGTGCTCGAAGTGGCGCAGCATCTGGGCGAACAGACCGTCCGCACCATCGCGATGGACTCGACCGACGGTCTGGTCCGCGGCATGGAAGTCACCGACACCGGCAGCCCGATCTCGGTGCCGGTCGGTCAGGAGACGCTCGGCCGCATCATCAACGTGATCGGCCAGCCGATCGACGAGCGCGGCCCGATCAACGCCAAGCATGCCGCGCCAATCCATGCGCCGGCCCCGGAATACGTCGACCAGTCGACTGAACAGAAGGTGCTGGTCACCGGCATCAAGGTCGTCGACCTGCTCGCGCCCTACTCGAAGGGTGGCAAGATCGGCCTGTTCGGCGGCGCCGGCGTCGGCAAGACCGTGCTGATCATGGAGCTGATCAACAACATCGCGAAGACGCACGGTGGCTACTCGGTGTTTGCCGGTGTCGGCGAGCGTACCCGCGAGGGCAACGATCTTTATCACGAAATGATGGAATCGGGCGTTATCAAGACCGATGGCCCGGGCTCGAAGGTCGCCCTGGTGTATGGCCAGATGAACGAGCCGCCGGGCGCCCGCGCCCGCGTCGCGCTGACCGGTCTGACGCTGGCGGAATACTTCCGCGACCAGGAAGGCCAGGACGTGCTGTTCTTCGTCGACAACATCTTCCGTTTCACCCAGGCGGGTTCGGAAATGTCGGCGCTGCTCGGCCGTATTCCTTCGGCGGTGGGTTATCAGCCGACGCTGGCCACCGACATGGGCATGCTGCAGGAGCGCATCACCTCGACCCATAAGGGCTCGATCACCTCGGTGCAGGCGATTTACGTGCCCGCCGACGACTTGACCGATCCGGCGCCCGCCACCTCGTTCGCCCATTTGGACGCGACCACCGTGCTGTCGCGCCAGATCGCCGAACTCGGCATCTATCCGGCGGTGGATCCGCTCGACTCGACCTCGCGCATTCTCGATCCGCGCATCGTCGGCGACGAGCATTACGACATCGCCCGCCGCGTGCAGTCGATCCTGCAGAGCTACAAGTCGCTGCAGGACATCATCGCCATCCTGGGCATGGACGAGCTGTCGGAAGAAGACAAGCTGACCGTGGCCCGCGCCCGCAAGATCCAGCGCTTCCTGTCGCAGCCCTTCGACGTCGCGCAGGTGTTCACCGGTTCGCCGGGCGTGCAGGTGCCGCTGGCCGAGACGATCCGCGGCTTCAAGGAAATTGTCGAAGGCAAGCACGATCATCTGCCGGAGTCGGCCTTCTACATGGTCGGCACCATCGACGAGGCGATTGCCAAGGCGAAGAAGCTGGCCGCCGAAGCGGCCTGAGCCCTTCGCGCAAAGGAGTAGACCATGGCGGAAAGCGTCAGGTTCGAACTGGTCTCGCCCGAGAAGCTGCTTCTCGCGGTCGATGCCGAGATGGTGGTGGTGCCCGGTGAGGCCGGCGACTTCGGCGTGCTGCCGGGTCACAGCCCGCTGATCTCCACCATTCGCAACGGCGTCATCGAGGTGACGGTGAACGGCAGTGTCACCGAGCGCATCTTCGTCGCCGGCGGCTTTGCCGAAGTGGCGAACGACAAGCTGACCGTGCTGGCCGAAGAGGCCGTGCCGGTGAAGCAGATCGACCGTGCCAAGGTCGAGGCGGCGCTGAAGGATGCCCGTGAAGACGCCGAAGACGCCAAGGATGACCATGCCAAGGCGCGTGCCGCGGCCCGGGTCGAGAAATACACCGCCATGCTGGACGCCGCGGCGTAAGTTTCACCAGATAGACTATCGGGATGGCCGGGCTTGCCCGGCCATTTTCGTTTCAGCGCCGGATGATCTGCTCGCTGACGTCGCGCCGGTGCTCCCAGCCGGCGCGCTGCAGTTCCGGCGTCGCCTGTTCGTCCTCGGGCCCGCCGACGCAGAGATAGGCGACCAGCTTCCAGTCGGGCTCGACCTCCAGCTCGCGGGTCAGTGCTTCGGGCTCGAAGATCGAGACCCAGCCGGCGCCCAGGCCGGCCGCGCGGGCGGCGAGCCAGAAGCCGTAGACCGCCATCACGGCCGAGTAATCCAGCATCTCGGGCATGGTGCGGCGGCCTAGGCCATGGCCCTGCAGAGTGGCCTCGTCGCAGAAGACCGCCAGATGCACCGGCGCTTCCTTCAGGCCGGCGAGTTTCAGCGAGGCATAAAGCTTCGCCTGCTCGCCGCTGTAATCGCCGAGCGCCTCGGCATTGGCGCGCTCAAAGTTTGCCACCACCTTGGCGCGGCGGCCGGCATCCTCCACCAGCACGAAGCGCCAGGGCTGGCTGTTGCCGACGCTGGGCGCCAGGGCGGCGGTTTCCAGCAGCCGTGCCACCAGGTCTGGTGGCACGGGGTCGCGGCGGAAGCGGCGCACATCGCGCCGCCACACCATCAGTTCGGTCAGCCTGGCCCGGAAGGCCTCATCGAAGACCGGTGGCGGCACTACAGATTAAAGCTCGGGCTGCTGGATGGCGCTGAGCAGCCACTTGCTGCCCGGCGTGTTGCTGGCGCGCAGGAAGGTCCAGATCTCGGTGCTCATGCCGCGCTCGGTCTTGCTGCCCTCGACAACCGTGCCATCGGGGCGGGTGGTGTAATCCAGCGCGCTCCAGCGCATCGCCACGGTGGCATAGTCGATGCCGTCCTCGCTCCAGGCCTCGGCCAGGTCGCCCTGCTCAAGATTCACGTCCGCGACATGATTGGTCAGGCCGGTGCTGGCCAGCAAGGCGAGTTCGCGGCCGAAATAGCCGACCATCTCCGGCGTGGCCTGCAGGCGCAGGGCTTCAAGGTCGCCCTTCGACCAGGCGGTCTGGACATCGCCCAGCGTCTGCTGGAAGGCCTCGAAATCGCTTTCGCCGATTTGCAGGCCGGCCGTGCGGCCAAAGCCGCCCGACGACGGGGTCATGTCGGCGACGCGCGCCTGGGTGGTGCCATGGGCCGGCGGAATGTCGGTGACTGGGCTGTTATAGCTGTCGCGGGTGTAGCCGCCGGGGATCCCAGCAGCAGCCGTCTGCGGCTGCTGGCCGCGCAGGCTGCGGAACAGGCGCAGGCCGAGCCAGATGGCGCCGCCGATCAGGGCGAACTGGAGCAGCATGCCCATCACGCCACCGAAACCAAGGCCGCCAAGGCCGCCTTCGCCGAACAGGCCGCCGCCGAACAGCAGGCCGCCAATGCCCATGCCGATCACGCCGCCCATCAGGCCGGCCATGAAGGGGCGCTGGAAGAAGCCGGCAGGCTGCGCCGCCGGAGCGGCGGCCGTGGCCGGCCGGGCGGTCTGCGCAGGGGCGGGCTGGGTGGTTGCGGGCGGAGTGGCGCTACGCTGGACCGGGGCGGCGGAGGGCGCGGTCGGGGTGGCCGGTGCGGACTGGTAGGTCTGGCTGCCGCGGCTGCCCATGCTGCCGCCGCGACCGGCCTTGGCGGCGGCGATGGCCGGCGCGAGGGCGATACTAGCGGCCAGGATGGCGACCAGGAGAGACGTGCGCTTGCGGATCATTTTTCCCTGCCCCTTTGCGATGCCCGGATGTTTATGCCGAGTTTATTTTATGTAAGCAGCGGCAGCCGGATACACAAGGGCCGGCTGCCGCTTTTGCACTGCAACGTTACTCGGCCGGCCGGTAGATTTCGCCGCCCGCGCGGCGGAACCGGTCTGCCATCTCGGTCATTCCCTGTGCGGCCACATCGTTCTGCATCCGGGCGGCATCACGCACCTCCTGGCTGATTTTCATCGAGCAGAATTTCGGCCCGCACATTGAGCAGAAATGCGCGGTCTTGTGCGCTTCCTTGGGCAGGGTCTGATCGTGGAACTGCGCCGCGGTTTCCGGATCGAGGCCCAGGTTGAACTGGTCCTCCCAGCGGAATTCGAACCGCGCCCGGCTGAGTGCGTCGTCGCGCCGCGCCGCGCCCGGATGGCCCTTGGCCAGATCGGCGGCATGGGCGGCGATCCGGTAGGTCACCACGCCCACCTTCACATCATTGCGATCCGGCAGGCCGAGATGCTCCTTTGGTGTCACGTAGCAGAGCATGGCGCAGCCATACCAGCCGATCATCGCCGCCCCGATGCCACTGGTGATGTGGTCGTAACCCGGCGCGATATCGGTAGTGAGCGGGCCGAGCGTATAGAAGGGTGCCTCGCCGCAGGTTTTCAGCTGCTTGTCCATATTCGCCTTGATCTTGTGCATGGCGACATGGCCCGGCCCCTCGATCATCACCTGCACACCCTTGGCCCAGGCGATTTTGGTCAGTTCACCCAGAGTTTCCAGTTCGGCGAACTGTGCTGCATCGTTGGCATCGGCCGTCGAACCCGGCCGCAACCCATCGCCCAGCGAGAAGCTGATATCGTAGGCCCGCATGATGTCGCAGATCTCGGCGAAATGCGTGTAAAGGAAGTTTTCCTCATGATGCGCCAGGCACCATTTCGCCATGATTGATCCACCGCGCGAGACAATCCCGGTGACGCGATTGGCGGTCAGCGGGATATAGGCCAGCCGCACGCCGGCATGGATGGTGAAATAATCCACGCCCTGTTCGGCTTGTTCGATCAGGGTGTCGCGATAGACCTCCCAGGTAAGATCCTCGGCGCGGCCGTTCACCTTTTCCAGTGCCTGGTAGATCGGCACGGTGCCGATCGGCACCGGTGAGTTGCGAATGATCCAGTCGCGGATGTTGTGGATGTTGCGCCCCGTCGAGAGATCCATCACCGTATCGGCGCCCCAGCGGATCGCCCAGACCATCTTGTCGACTTCTTCGGCCACCGAGGAGGTGACAGCCGAATTACCGATATTGGCATTCACCTTCACCAGGAAATTTCGACCGATGATCATCGGTTCCAGTTCCGGATGATTGATGTTGCAGGGAATGATGGCGCGGCCGCGCGCGATCTCTTCGCGCACGAAGTCCGGCGTCACGAAATCCGGGATCGACGCACCGAAGTCCTCGCCATCCCGCTTCGCCAGGTCCTTGCGCGCCTCGTTCTCGCGGATGGCGACGTATTCCATCTCCGGCGTGATGATGCCGCGCCGGGCATACTCGTATTGTGTCACGGCAGCATCGCCTTTGGCGCGCAGCGGGCGCGGATGCATCGGGAAGGCCGGCACCGAGCTGACGCCGCCATTGTCTTCCGGCTGCACCAGTCGGCCATTGTATGCCTCTACATCGCCACGTGCCTCGATCAGGCGGGTGCGCCAGCGTGGCAGGCCCTGGTTGATGTCGATTTCGGCATCGGGATCGGTATAGAGCCCCGAGGTGTCGTAGACCGGCAGGGGTGGTTCGTTGGCAGAGGGATGCGTAGCGATCTCGCGATGCGGCACGCGGATGCCTGAATGAAGGCTGCCGGCTTGATAACGCTTCGTTGAAGCGGGCAGAGGGCCGGTGGTGATTTTAAAGTTCGGTGCGTTAGCCAACGTGTCCATGGGATCTCCTTCTCGATCACGACAGGAGATCCGGGTGTGGTGGATGTTCGCGGAATGCGGGCACCGGATCAAGATTCCGCGCGCCGTATGACCGTTCCCTCCGCCGGCATGACCCGGATCAGGTTCACAGGCCAGCACCATGCGGTGCTGGCTCTCAGGGTCACGGCGTTGCAGACTCATCCTTGGAACAGATGGAGCCTGCCGGCCAAATCTCAGCGCCCTAGCGGCGCCCCCCTCGGTAACGGTCATGGTGGAGCAGGGGTTACTGATCGTCAACATTCCACGACGCGTAAAACCAGCGGTATAATTCGCCGTTTACAGGAAGATTTCGGCTGCGCCATTGTGGGGCGCGGGCAGCAGCCAGGAAATGACCGGCTGCGGGAGGGTTGAGGAATGAGTGTGGAGTTGGGAAGCGGTGACCTTGAGGCTGCATTGGAAGCAGCGAATGCGCAGTTGCAGCTTGAAGGTGAGCGCCGACGCATTGCTGAGCAGCGGTTCCGCGATGTTACCGCACTGAGTGCCGACTGGGTCTGGGAAACCGATGCCGACCTCGTCTACACCTATATGTCCGAACAGGTCGAGAGGGCCACGGGGGTTCCGGCGGCGGAATATATAGGCCAGTCCCGCGTCAATCTGTTCGGCGATGAGAATTCGGCGGACCCTTTTCTGCGGTTGCATATCGACGACATGCGGGCACATCGACCCTTTGCGAATCAGGTGCAATGGCTGAATCGGCCCCGCGGCTTGGTCTGCATCAATGTCAGCGGCCGGCCGCGCTTCGACGAGAAGGGTTGTTTTATCGGCTATATCGGTATCGGCCGCGATATCACGGAAGAGCAGCAGCAGCGTCGCCGGCGCGATGAGATGAATCATGCGCTGGCAGAAGCACGCGATCAGGCGCTGCGGGCGTCGAAGAGCAAGTCTTCCTTCCTGGCGCATATGAGCCATGAATTGCGGACGCCAATGAATGCGATTCTTGGTTTCGCCGAGGTGATGAAAGACCAGGTGGTCGGGCCTCTGGAAGACCGCTATCGTGGCTATGCCGGCCATATCCATGACAGCGCGCTGCATCTGCTCAGTCTGATCAACGATGTGCTGGATCTTTCGCGAATCGAGGCGGGTGCCTACGAATTGCATGAAGGCGAGGTTGATTTGCCGGCGGTGGCGGCGCGCGCGCTTCGCCAGGTTGAAGGCGCCGCACGCGGTGGCAGCGTGTCATTGGCACTGGAACTGCCGACCGGTCTGCCGCCGGTCTGGGCCGATCAGCGCGCGATCTTTCAAATTATGTTGAACCTGCTCAGCAACGCCATCAAGTACACTCCGGCCGGTGGTGTGGTGGTGATTTTCGCGCAGCGTGAATCTTCAGGCGGCATTGCCTTCGGTGTGCGTGATACCGGCATTGGCATGACCGAGGGAGATATCGCCAAGGCTCTGCAGCGTTTCGGCCAGGTCGACAATGTGATGACGCGTGAGCACCAGGGATCAGGTCTCGGCCTGCCACTGGTGCAGGAACTGGCATTGCTGCATGGCGGGCAGGTGGCGGTAGACTCCGAGCCGGGCAAAGGGACCACCGTTACGGTGCGTTTCGGCGCCGATCGCCTGGAACCCCGGGGGTAAGCTTCCCCGATTGACTCGGGATTGTTTTACCGCAATACTAAACCTTATGGTTAAGTATTCAGATGCCATCCTGGATCGCACTTTCGCGGCATTGTCCGATCCGACACGACGGGCACTGCTGGCGCAGCTGGAAACCCAGGACCGCATTTCGGTCAGCGAACTGGCGAAACCCTTTGCGGTATCGTTGCCCGCCATCATGAAGCATCTCGATGTGTTATCGGATGCCGGGCTGGTCACCCGCAGCAAGACCGGCCGCACAGTGACCTGCCGGCTGAATGCAGGTCCGATGGAGCAGGCCATGGAGTGGCTGCACCGCTATCAGCGTTTCTGGTCGGCCCAGCTCGACCGTCTCGCCGCCTTTGTGGAGGAGGAGCCATGCTCGCCCAAACTCAAGCTGGTGCATCCCAAAAGCCCAGCCTTACCCTCAAGCGACGCATCAAAGCCACGCCCGCCAAAGTCTACCGGGCCTGGACGGACCCCGCGCAAATAATCTCCTGGTGGGGGCCTGGTAACTGCGAGTTTCTTGCCAGCGAAATCGATCTGCGGATCGGCGGCCGCTTCCGGATCGCCTTTCGCACCGACGTGGACGGCCGCAGCCACGAACAGCACGAAGTGGGCGGTACCTACAAGGACATCGTACCGGACCAGCGGCTGGTCTTCAGCTGGAACTGGGTCACCACGCCCGAACGCGTGTCGCAGGTCACTGTCACGCTCAAACCCGACGGTGGTGGCACGTTGCTGACGCTGTTTCACGAACAGCTGTTTGATGAAGAGTCCAAGACCCGCCACACCCGGGGCTGGACCGCTTCGCTTGAGAAGCTGGAAGGCCTGTTTGCCTGAGAGGGTAGGGACCGTCAAACAGGATGTTAACCTGACGGGCAGTGCTTTCGGGCGCCGGGGGCGCCATGCTATAGGCTGACATCTGGCCGTTCCGGTCCAAGAGTCGCGATGCCGTTCAATTCACTCGCTTTCCTGATTCTGCTGACCACCAGCTGGCTTCTGGTTGTCTGGTTGCGCCGACCCGCCTATGCGTTGATCGTGGCCAGCCTGGTCTTCTATCTGTTCGCCGGTCCCCTCGACACCACGGTCTTCCTTCTGACGGTCGGGCTGAACTGGCTGATCCAGCTGTTCATCATGCGGCCGCGTTGGCGCATTACGGCCGCCGTATTGCTCAATATCGGCCTGATCTTCGCTTTCAAGTACAAGAACCTGTTGTTCGGTGGCGGCATGGCCGGCAGCTATACCGATACCGGTCTGCCACTGGGTATTTCCTTCTACTGCTTTCAGGCGTTGGCTTATCATATTGACGTGATTCGCCATCAAGCGGCGCCGGCGCGGTCTTTTGCTTCATTTTTCCTGTTCAAGAGTTTTTTCCCGCAGCTGGTGGCCGGCCCGATCGTGCGGGCGCCGCAGTTCCTGCCACAGATCGAACGGTTGTTCAGCGGCAACCGGCGCCGGCTGCGCCTGATCGCCTATGGACTGGTGCTCTGCCTGCTCGGCCTGTTCAAGAAGGTGGTGTTGGCCGATAGCCTGGCGCCGATTGTGGATGAGATTTTCGTTGCGTCACCAGAGTCAGCGTATCAGGCCTGGCTTGGCGCGGTGCTGTTCGCGTTCCAGATCTATTTCGATTTCTCCGGCTATTCCGACATCGCCATCGGTGCCGCCTATCTGCTGGGTTTGCGCCTGCCGCTGAATTTCCTCACGCCCTATATGAGCACGGGCCCGCGCGATTTCTGGCAACGCTGGCATATCAGCCTGTCGACCTGGATTCGCGACTATCTCTATATTCCACTGGGCGGCGGGCGCGGCGGCTGGCTGCGGGCGGCTGCCGTTCTGGTCGGCAGCATGGCGTTGGCCGGACTGTGGCATGGCGCCAATGGCACCTTCGTGATCTGGGGTGCGGGCTGGGGTATCTATATCCTGATCTGCCGGTCGCTGCGTGATCGCGTCATGCTGCCGCTTGCGTTGCGCTGGCCGCTGCATATGGCCATTGTGGTGATGCTTTGGGTGTTCTTCCGTTCGCCCAGCTTTGGCTTCGCACTCGACTATCTGACTGTCATGCTGGATGTCACTGCTTGGACGGTTCCCGTGGGGGGCATATCCCCCATTTTATCAGGCATCGGCATTGCCGGCCTGTTTCTGCTGCATGCAGCCGAATACCGCCTCAACCGGCGGAGTACGCTCTTTGTGTTGCGACGCTGGAACGGACCGTTCCTGTGGGGGCTGTGCATTGGCCTGTCGTTGCTGCTGATCCTGCTGCCCAGCAGCAATGCCAATCCATTCATCTATTTCCGGTTCTGAGGTGCTGCGATGAAATCTCGCCGCATCCGCCTTGCTGCTGTGGCGCTGTTTGTCGGCGGCGGCCTGTGCGCTGCCCTGATGGCCGAAGCCTGCCTCAAGGTCATTGCCGCCACGCCACTGTGGCGGGTTCTGCCGGTGATCGAGCCAATCCTGGGCCAGCCCGATCCGCAAACCGGCTATGCCTTCACACCTGGTGTGTCGGGTATATGGGTGCGGGAGAATCGTGCACGCGTGCAGATCACTGAACTGGGGCTGCGTGGTCCGCAGGGGATCACGCAGGCGAAAGCGCCAGGCACAGTGCGCATCGCGCTGCTGGGAGATTCTGTCACCGAGGCTTTGCAAGTCGAATACGCGGCCAGTTTCGGGGCGTTGTTGCAGGCACGGCTTAATCATGGCGGCAGCGCAGGCACCGAGGTGATCAATCTGGCGATGTCGGGGAATGGCCCGCTGCGCCAGCTCATGCGGCTGGAACAGCGCGGCTATAGTTTCGATCCAGATATTGTGCTGTCGGTGACTAGCCCATTCGATTTTCTCTCCGGTGAACTGCGTGACGACCGGCTCAATCCAGCCTATGTGCCGGATGGCAGCGGCGGCTGGATGCGCGGCTATGCTTTCCGCAAGCGGTTCTCGGTGCGTCAGGCTGATACGTTGGCTGGCCGTGTTTTCCTTGACGCCGTGCAGCGGTTCGATCTTGTACGGCTGCTGTATCTGCGCAGTCGGGATCCATTATCGAAACTAATGGGCATCGAGGCCTCTGCACGTGCTCCTGCATCATCACCGGTAGTCGCCGATACCTGCTTCACAGCAGATTTGCGGAATTTGCAACGTCTGTGGCAGAACCATGAGCCGGCGCAGGATTGGCAGGTGACCGGAAAATTCTTCGACGAACTGGCTGCTAGCAGAGCCGGAAGACCCGTGAAGTTGGTGTATGCGCTGCGCGATTTACCGATGCCGCCGGCACGCTGCGCGTCGCAGCGCGCGCAGCGTGCTGCGGTGATAGACACGATCGAAGATGCACTGGCAACACGGCAGATCGGCTTCATCGATCTGGAAAAGCAGTTGGTAGATATTGTGGGCGTAGACGGAAGTGCCGACCTCAGGGTCTTGCGCGGCTTCGGTTTGCAGATCGGACAGGGGCATCTCAATCATGAAGGCCATCGGCGTTATGCCGAGGTGCTCCAGACTGCTGTTGCAGAACTGATCGGGCGCTGATTAGAGCAGGCCCTGTTCGCGGAAACTGACATGGCCTTTGCGGCCGATGATCAGATGGTCATGCACGGCGATGCCAAGGGCCGATGCGGCTGATATCACCTGGCGTGTCACCTCAATATCGGCCCGCGATGGTGTGGGATCGCCGCTAGGGTGGTTGTGCACCAGAATCAGGGCTGCGGCATTCAGTTCCAGAGCTCGCTTCACCACCTCGCGTGGATAGACTGGCGTATGGTCGACGGTACCGCGCTGCTGTTGCTCGTCAGCGATCACCTGGTTCTTGCGATCCAGAAACAAAATCCGGAACTGCTCGACTCCTTCGTGTTGCAGGGCGGCGCGACAGTAATCCAGCAGGGCCTGCCAGCTAGAGACCGCAGGGCGTTGCGTCGCATCGGCTTTCAGCATACGCAGGCCGGCTTCGCGGGTCACCTTCAGGGCGGAGATCGCAGCATCGCCGCAGCCGGGCACCTTCGACAGGCGTTCGGCAGGCGCGGCCAATGCACCAGCCAGCGAGCCGAATTCCGCAATCAGCGCTTTGGCCAGCGGCTTGGTATCGCCGTTGCGGAAGACGCCGAACAGGATCAGTTCAAGGATTTCATAATCCGGTATGCCGCTGCCGCCACTTTCGAGGAAGCGGGCCCGCAACCTTGCGCGATGGCCGTGGAAGTGGGGTTTTTCGTCTGCGCCCGCTTCTGCCAAGCGTCCCGTCTATGCGTATGGCGGCTTGTGCCAGCCCTTGGGCGACAGCGTGAAAATCTCGTAGCCGGTCTCGGTGACACCGATCGAATGTTCGAACTGTGCCGAGAGCGAGCGGTCCTTGGTTACTGCGGTCCAGCCATCCGACAGCAGTTTCACCTGCCATTTGCCGGCATTCACCATCGGCTCGATGGTGAAAAACATGCCGGCCTTGAGCGGCACGCCGGTACCCGGCTCGCCGTAATGCAGGATATTCGGCGGCTCGTGGAAAATGCGCCCCAGACCGTGACCGCAGAAATCGCGCACCACCGAGAAGCGTTCCTTCTCGACGAACTGCTGGATCGCATAGCCGATATCGCCGGTGGTGGCGCCGGGCTTGACCACCTCGATGCCGCGCATCATCGCTTCATAGGTGACATCGCAGATGCGCTTGCCCTTCACGCCGACATCGCCGAGCAGGAACATGCGGCTGGTGTCGCCATGCCAGCCGTCGACGATTACGGTGACATCGATATTGAGGATGTCGCCATCCTCCATCACCTTGTCGCCCGGGATGCCGTGGCAGACCACATGGTTCACCGACGTGCAGATCGATTTCGGGAAGCCGCGATAGCCCAGCGGCGCCGGTACGGCGCCATGCTGGGTGATGAAATTATGGCACAGCGTGTTCAACTCGTCGGTGGTGACGCCAGGCACCACATGAGGCGTAATGAAATCCAGCGTCTCGGCAGCCAGCCGGCCGGCCGCACGCATGCTGGCGAAATCCTCGGTCTTGTGCAGACGGATGGCGCCGGGACGGAAATCGTCGTCGTCTTCGGTATCGAGGATGCGAGCCTGGTTCTGGTTCACGGCGTTTTATTCACTGTTTTATTTCAATAAGTTACGGGTCTATTTCAAGCCGGTCGGCAATGGCGATGCCGGCCTCCGTAACGGTGCAAGCATAACATAGCGCCTCGACCCCGGCATTCCTAGCCTCGATGAAGGCGGCGGCGTAGCCCGGGTCGCAGTCGGCGGCAATGCGGAAATGGCGGCAATCGCCGCGCTGGACCACGAACAGCATCACCGCCCGATGCCCGGCGGCTACCATCCCTGAGAGTTCACGTAGGTGCTTGGCGCCGCGCTCGGTGACGCAGTCGGGGAATTCCGCCAGCGGCGGCCGCCGGCTCAGATGCACGTTCTTGATTTCCAGGTAACAATCGGGTCTGCCCTCTGCCGTCAGCAGGAAATCTACCCGGCTGTTGGTGCCGTATTTCACCTCGGGCCGGTGCAGGCTGTAATCTACCAGTTCCGCGATGCGGTCCTGGGCCAGGGCCTCGGCCACCAGTTTGTTGGGCAGGCTGGTGTCGATCCCCACCAGGGTGCTGTCGGCTTCGGCGATCACCCAGCCCCAGTTCAGCTTGCCCTTGCCGGGCTTCAGCCAGGCCCGGCTGCCCGGCTGATCCAGCCCCAGCATGGCGCCTGGATTGGGGCAGTGCACGGTTTCCTCATGGCCATCGGCAAACCGCATGTCGGCCAGGAAGCGCTTGTACCGGCGGATCAGGATGGCCGGGGTGAGGGGTTGGGAAAACTGCATGCTTCGCCTATAGCGGTGGCTGGCCTGCACGTCCAGCGCGTGCTATGTCCTCTCGCCATGACGGAAACGCCTAAAATCGTAACCGCAGCCATGCTGGTGATCGGCAACGAGATTCTCTCGGGCCGCACCCGCGATGCCAATATGTATTTTCTTGCCGGCAGGCTGACCGAGCTGGGCATCCGCCTGCGCGAGGCTCGCGTGGTGCCGGATATCGAGGCGACCATCATCGCCACGGTGCAGGAGCTGAGCAAAGCTTACGACTACGTTTTTACATCGGGCGGTATCGGCCCGACTCATGACGACATCACCGCCGACTGCATCGCCAAGGCCTTCGGCGTTGGCATCGATATCCATCCGGAAGCGCGCCGCCGACTGGAAGCGCATTACGAGGCCGGCATGCTGAATGCCGCCCGGCTACGCATGGCGCGCATTCCGGACACCGCCACGCTGATCGACAATCCAGTATCGGCAGCACCGGGTTTCCGTATCGGCAACGTCATGGTGATGGCCGGCGTGCCGAGAATATTCGAGGCAATGGTGGCAAGCGTGGCGCCAAGCCTGGTCGGTGGTGACAAGCTGCTGTCGCGCACCGTGCTGGCTTTCGTGCCCGAGGGTGCGGTGGCCGAAGACCTCGGGGCCCTGCAGACCGAATATCCCGATGTGGATATGGGGTCTTATCCCGCTTTCCGTGGCGGCAAGGCTTCCACCGCTATCGTGCTGCGCTCCACTGACAAGGCACGGCTGGATGCGGCAACGGATGCGATGTATGCGATTTTCCGCCGCATGGGCGGCGAGCCATTCGAGAACGAGATCGTCTGATGCGCCTGCTCCTGCCGACCGCCATCGTGGCTGGTCTCTTCGCCTTCGCCGCCTTTGCCCAGCCGGCGCCCAATCTAAACCCGACCGGCAATCTGGCCCCGCCGCCGAAATTCCTGGCCAAGGATCTGCTGGGCCTGTGCGAGGGTCCTGAGGGCAGCGCACGCCTTGCGGGTTGCCTGCGCTATCTGCAGGCCGCGGTGGCGATGTATGAGATGGCGGTGGCCGAAAGCAAGGATATGACCTGGTTCTGTGCGCCGCGCGAGGCGCCATCCGCCCTGCTGCGCCAGCAGTTTGTCGAATGGGCCAAAGAGAACCCCGATCAGATCGGCCAAGAGGCCATTCAGGCTGTGCGCCTGGCTTTGACCGACGCCTTTCCCTGTCAGGGAGACTAGTGCGGCCGGGCGGCAGGCCCGGATACACGAAAAGGTGAGTGGCAGCCGTCATTCCGCCGCAATCCCGGCGCAGGCTGACGTGTTAGAATGCGGCACTGCCGGAGGTTGGAACCCGCCATGGGCAGAACGGTCCTAAAGCCTATTGCTGCATTGACGCTGCTGGGTGCGTTGGCCGCCTGCGGCCCGCCGTTAGGATGGCAGAAGCCCGGCGTGACATTGGCAGAAGCCAACATCGACAGTAGCGAATGCGCCGCTCTTGCGCGCAATCAGGCTTTCCGCGAAAGCACTTTCGGGCCGTCCGGCTATTATGGTGGTTATTACGGCCCGTGGCCGTATCGCTATGGTCCCTATGGCTATCGCAGCTACGATTCTTTCATGTGGCGCAGCCAGCGTGAAAGCGACCTGCAGGATTTCTGCCTGCGTGCACGCGGCTATCATCTTGCGCCCATTCCGCAATAGGGCTCTATGCCAGGAGGCAATCATGCCGCGTCATTTCGCCACTCTGCTTCTGATCGCTACTGCCGCCTGCGCCCCGACCACGGAATGGGAGCGCGCCGGCACGTCATTGTCGCAACGCCAAAGTGACGAAAAGGCCTGCCTCGACCTTGCCCAGTATCAGGCCTTCGACGAGAGCGATAAATCCAAGCCGATCTATCCGCCCTTCAAGGATACACAATTCACCACCGATGGCGGCGGCGACGATGGCGGGGGCGGTGGCATTACAACCTCCTATGCCCGTCGTGGTGCGCGGGTCTATGAGCTGTCCGAATACTGCATGCAGCAGCGTGGATACTACCTGGTGCCGATCGCCAAGAAATGACCCCACACCGGATTGGCCTGTTCCTTCTGCTGGTCCTGACGGCCTGTGCCACGACGCCGACCGAATGGGTGCGGGCGGATACGTCGGCAGCCCAGCGCCAGAAAGACGAGACGGCCTGTCGGCAGATCGCATCGGATCGCGCCTATGACGAGAGCATGTCGTCAAGGCCGCTGTATCCGCCCTGGACCGGCACAGGGTTCGAGCAAAACCGGTCCCCTTGGCTGCCGGGTTACGAGACGCGCTCGCCATCCTATTTCGCGCGCGGCCCGCGCATGGGTGAACTCCACGACTATTGCATGCGCGAGCGCGGCTACCGCCTGCAGGCGCTTACGCCGTAGCCTTCTCAGCCATGATGTCTTCGGCCTTGTGGCAGGCCACCAGCCGTCCGTCCTCCAGCGCGCGCAGATCCGGCGCCACAGCACCGCAATGGGCATCGGCATGCGAGCAGCGGGCTGCCAGGGCGCAGCCGGGTAGCAGGGCGGTCTGGCTCGGGGGATTGCCCTGCAGCAGGCTGCGACGTCGCGCCTGCCCCACGGGCGGTGGCACCGGGCGCGGCAGGGCCGCGAGCAGCGCCTTGGTATAGGGATGTGCCGGCCGGGCAAAAAGCGTGGCGGTGCCGCCCTGTTCGACGATGCGGCCGAGATACATCACGGCCACGCGGCTGCACAGATGATCGATCACCGCCAGATTATGGCTGATAAACAGATAGGTGATGCCCAGGCGCTGCTGCAGGTCGGCCATCAGGTTCAGCACCTGCGCCTGCACCGACACATCCAGTGCCGAAACCGCCTCGTCGGCTACGATCAGTTTTGGCTGTGTGATCAGGGCGCGGGCGATGGCAATACGCTGGCGTTGCCCGCCCGAAAATTCATGCGGATATTTTTCCATGTCGCCGGCCCGCAGGCCAACGGTGGCAAGCGTTGCGGCCACGCGGGTGCGGCGCTCGCTGCGGCTCGGCCGTTCCAGCACATCCAGCGGCTCGGCAACGATGCGCTCGACCGTCAGGCGCGGATCGAGCGAACCGTAAGGATCCTGAAAAACCATCTGGAAGTCGCGTCGCGCGGTCCGCAGATCGGCTGTCGACAGCGCATGCAGGTCGCGACCGGCAAAGCGCATCTGGCCGCGGTCGGGCTTTTCCAGTGCCATCACCAGGCGGGCCAGGGTTGACTTGCCGCAGCCAGACTCGCCGACAATCCCCAGGCTCTGACCGGTTTCGATGGCCAGCGACACGCCATTGACGGCAAACACCTGCTGGGCTGGCGAAAATGGCGTGGCGCGGCGGAGCGTGTAGGCCTTGTGGATGTCGGTGACATCGACCAGGGCTGTCATGGCGATGCCCTTGCACCAAGGGTCTGGTCGGTGCGCCAGCATTCCGCCCGATGTGCCGGGCCGATGCTGACAGCCGGTGGGAATTCTGCGCGGCAGCGCGGCTCGGCCAGGTTGCAGCGCTCGGCAAAGGCGCAAGCTGCCGGCAGGTCATGCAGGTCTGGCACGATGCCGGCAATGGTGGGCAGTGGCGTGCGCGGGTGCGGCTGTCCGGGGGCGATACGCGGCATGGCCGAAAACAGCCCACGCGCATAAGGATGCGCCAGACGGGCAAAGACCTCGCGCACCGGCCCGGCCTCCACGGCCCGGCCGGCATACATCACCAGCACGCGGTCGACGGTTTCGGCGATCACGCCCAGGTCGTGGCTGATCAGCACGAGGCCCATGCCGCTGTCATCCACCAGCCGGCGGATCAGATCGAGAATCTGGCCCTGGATGGTGACATCGAGCGCCGTGGTCGGTTCGTCGGCGATCAGGATGTCGGGGTCGCAGGCGAGCGCCATGGCGATCATGGCGCGCTGGCGCTGGCCGCCTGACATCTGGTGCGGATAGGCGTCCAGTCGCTGGCGCGGATTGGGGATGCCGACGCGGTCAAGCAGGTCGACAGCACGGTCGCGGGCCCGGCGCCGGCTCAGCTTCAGATGCTGCTGTAGGGGTTCGGCAATCTGGTCGCCGATGCAGTGCAGCGGATTGAGCGAGGTCATCGGCTCCTGGAAGATCATCGCCAGCCGATTGCCGCGCAGGCCGCAGAGCCGCTGTTCGTTTAGCGTCAGCAGATTATGCCCGTCATACAGCACCTCTCCAGAGGCCATCGCCCCATCCGGCAGCAGGCCCATCAGTGCCAGCGCCGTCAGCGACTTGCCGCAGCCGGATTCTCCTACGATGCCGAGCGTTTCACCCTTGTCGAGCGTGAAGCTGAGGCCACGCACGGCTTCCACCACGCCGCGTGCGGTTTGCAGCGCGACGCGCAGATCGGTCACCGAAAGCAGCGGGGCTTTTGTCATCAGCGTTGCCGTGACAGACGCGGATCGGTGAGGTCGCGCAATCCGTCGCCCAGCAGGTTGAGACCGAGCACGGCGATGGCGATGGCGCAGCCGGGAAACACAGCCAGGAAGGGGGCGCGGAAAACCATGGCCTGTGCCTCATTCAGCATGCGACCCCAGCTGGGCGTCGGCGGCTGGGTGCCGAGGCCGAGGTAGGACAGCGCAGCTTCGGCCAGGATGGCCAGTGCGAACTGGATGGTGCCCTGCACCACAATCACGGCCAGGATATTGGGCAGCACATGCTCGATGGTGATGCGGGTGCTGCCCTTGCCAGCGCTGCGGGCGGCCAGGATATAGTCGCGGGCCCAGATCGCATTGGCCGAGCCGCGCACCACGCGGGCGAAAACCGGAATGTTGAAGATCGCGATGGCTACCACCGAATTCATCGTGCTGGGGCCGAAGATCGCCGCCAGCATGATGGCTGACAGGATGGCGGGGAAGGCGAAGGTGAAATCAGCGAAGCGCATCACCAGTTCCTCGATCCAGCCGCGTCGTGCCGCAGCCAGCAGCCCCAGAGTACTGCCCAGCACAATCCCGAAGCCGACGGCCAGCACGCCGACCATCAGCGAATTCTGTGCACCGGCCAGGATCAGCGACAGGACATCACGGCCGAAGGAGTCGGTGCCCAGCCAGTGATCCGCCGAGGGCATCGCCATGCGGCGGCGGATATTGATGGCGGTTGGCGCATAGGGTGTCCAGATCACGGATAGCAGCGCCATGCCAACCACGAAAGCGGTCAGGGTTGCGCCAACGACGAAGCTGCGATGCCGCCGGGCGCGGGGCCAGAAGCTGCTGGGCTCAGACATCGCGTCCTTTCAGCCGCGGATCGATCACGGCATACAGAACATCGACGATAAAATTCACCGTCACCACGGTGAAGGCCAGCAGGACAACGGCAGCTTTCACCACCTCGATATCCCGGTTGCTGATGGCCTGGAAGATCAGGCGGCCGAGGCCAGGCAGCGAGAAGACCTGCTCGACCACGATGGCGCCCGCCAGGAGGTTGCCGAACTGCAGGCCGATCACGGTGATCACCGGGATCAGCGCGTTGCGCAGCACATGGCGCCACAACACGGCCTGGCGGCTGAGCCCCTTGGCCCGCGCGGTGCGCACGAAATCCTCGCGCAGCACTTCCAGAACGGATGAGCGGGTGATGCGGGTGAGGATGGCAGCCTGCACCACGGCAAGCGAAATGCTGGGCAGGATCAGGCTTTTCGCCGCCGCGAGTATCCCGTCCCCCCAGCCGGGGAAGCCGCCGGCAGAAAACCAGCCCAGATTGACGGCGAAGAGCAGGATCAGCAGCAGGCCGAACCAGAAGTTCGGCAGCGAGATGCCGAGCTGGCTGATGCCCATGATGGCGAGATCGCCCGGCTTGTTGTGCTGGGCGGCGGCATAGACGCCAAGTGCCAGTGCCAGCACCACGGTCAGCAGCATGGCACTGGCCGCCAATGGATAGGTCAGCAGCAGCCGCTCGGCGATCAGCGGCCAGACCGGCGTTTTGTAGGCATAGGAGATGCCGAAATCGCCTACGGCCAGATGCGCGATCCAGTCGAGATAGCGGTCCAGCACCGGCCGGTCGAGGCCGTACTGATTACGGAACACGGCAAGTTGTTCATCGGTGGCATCGATGCCCAGAACCAGCAGCGCCGGGTCGCCGGGCAGGATTTCCAGCACCAGGAACACGATCACCGAGGTCGCCAGCAGGGTGGCGAGCAGGGTGGCGAACCGCTTGAGCAGGAAGGCGGGCATCAGGATCGGGACACGGTAGCAGCCTGTTGTTGCCGCTCGGCCAGCCGCGCCAGCAGGGCTCGCTTGGCCTCAGGCGCCAGCGCCGGCCAGGCGCCGATCTCCTCGCCGGTGCGGAAACAGCCCAGGCACCATCCGGTGCGGCGGTCGATGCTACAGACCTTGTTGCAGGGCGAGGGCGGTCCCGGCTCCTCGCGCCCGGGGGCGGCGATCATGGCGAAAATATGGCGACGGGCTCGCCCGGGATGCAACCGGCGGGGCGGGCGGAAAGCGCGGTCCGGTGCCGCAAAATCCTGCCGGGGGCTTGAACCATGGGCGGGGAAACTCTTATCTAGCGGGCGCCGAGCGGCGGGGGCCGCGATGTCTGGCAGGGGACGTACTAAAACGATGATCGACATCAAGAATCTGGTCAAGCAATTCGGACCGTTCACCGCCGTAGACAATGTCAGTTTCAGTGTGGCCAAAGGCGAGGTGCTGGGTTTCCTCGGCCCCAACGGCGCCGGCAAGTCCACCACGATGAAAATGCTGTGCGGCTTCCTCAATCCCACCTCGGGCAGCATCTCGGTCTGCGGCCATGACGTCGAGGCCGATCCGCTGGCCGCCCGCCGTGCCATCGGCTATCTGCCGGAAGGAGCCCCGACCTATGCCGACATGACGGCGCGCGGCTTCCTTGATTTCATCGCCGATGTGCGTGAACTGGCCGGCAAGGATCGCCAGTGGCGGCTCGACAAGGTGATCGACCAGGTCAATATCAAGGACGTGCTCGACCAGCCGATCGACACGCTGTCCAAGGGCTACAAGCGCCGCGTCGGCCTCGCCCAGGCGATCCTGCATGATCCGCCCGTGCTGGTGCTGGACGAGCCGACCGATGGTCTCGATCCGAACCAGAAGCATGAAGTGCGCGGCCTGATCCAGGCGATGTCGCGCGACAAGGCCATCATCATCTCGACCCATATCCTCGAAGAGGTGGAGGCGGTGTGCAGCCGCGCCATCATCATTGCCCGCGGCCGCATTCTCGCCGAGGGCCGCCCCGAGGGTAACGCCGGCTGGCGCATCGGCACCGTGCTTGCCGCGCCGGGTAAACTCGATGCTGCTTTCCGCGAAATCACGCAAGCGCGCGCCGCCTGATCAGGACCAAAGACCATGAAACCGATGCTTGCCGTTCTCCGCCGTGAATTCAGCGGCTACTTCTCCACCCCGGTGGCCTATGTCTTCATCGTGGTGTTCCTGTTCACTGCGGGAATCTTCACCTTCTATCTCGGCCAGTTCTTCGAGCGCGGCCAGGCTGATCTGAAGGCCTTCTTCCTGTTCCATCCCTGGCTCTATCTCTTCTTCCTTCCCGCCATCGCCATGCGATTGTGGGCGGAGGAGCGCAAGGCCGGCACCATCGAGCTGCTGCTCACCCTGCCGATCCCGCTCTGGGCCGCGGTGCTGGGCAAGTTCCTCGCCGCCTGGGCCTTTGCCGGCATCGCGCTGGCGCTGACCTTTCCGCTTTGGCTCACGGTCAACTGGCTCGGCTCGCCGGATAACGGCGTCATTCTCGCCGGCTATATCGGCAGCCTGCTGATGGCCGGCGCCTATCTGGCAATCGGCAGCTGCCTGTCGGCAGTGACCAAGAACCAGGTGATCGCCTTCGTGGTCAGCGTTCTGGTCTGCTTCATCTTTACCGTTTCGGGCGCACCGATGGTGCTGAGCTTCTTCCAGGGCTGGGCGCCGCCGCTGATCACCGACACCATCGCGTCCTTCAGCTTCCTGTCGCATTTCAATGCGATCACCGAAGGCGTGATCGACCTGCGCGATCTCGTCTTTTTCCTCTCGCTTATCGCGGTCTGGCTCTATGCCAATGCCGTTGTCGTCGATTTCAAGAAGGCTGGCTAAGTCATGAAAACCGGCAGCAAAGCCCTCCTTACCGGCACAGGCCTGATCGCCGCCTTCGCCGTCTTCCTCGGCTTCAATATCCTGGTCAATCAGGGTCTGCGCGATGTCCGCATCGACCTCACCCAGGCGCGCCTCTACACGCTGTCTGACGGCACCCGGAATGTGCTGAAGGCCATCCCGGAGCCGATCACGCTGCGCTTTTTCTTCTCCGACAAGCTGGCGAGCAATGCGCCGCAGCTGAAGCAGTATGGCACGCGCGTGCGCGAGTTGCTGGAGCGCTATGCCGCTCTGGCCGGCGGCAAGATCCGGCTTGAGGTGATTGACCCTGAACCCTTCACCGAAGCGGAAGACCGCGCGGTACAAGCCGGCCTGCAGGGCGCACAGTTGCCCGGCGGGTCGCTGTATTTCGGCCTCGTTGGTTCCAACACGCTGGACCAGCAGCAGACGATCGTCTTCTTCCAGGCGGAGAAGGAACAGTTCCTCGAATATGACCTGACCAAGCTGGTCTACGCGCTCAGCAATCCGGCCAAGCCGACCATCGGCATTCTCGGTGCCCTGCCGCTGGAATACGGCCCGGGCGGCATGATGGCGGCGATGCGCGGCCAGATGCAGCCCTATCTGATCCTTGAGCAGATCAAGCAGTTCTTCCAGGTGAAGATGCTGGACCCGTCCAAGCCGGAAGAGATCGACGACAAGTTGTCGACGCTCATCCTGGCGCATCCCAAGGATATGAGTCCGCAGGCCCAGTATGCCATCGACCAGTATGTGCTGAAGGGTGGCCGGCTGATTGTATTTGCCGACCCCTATTCGGAAACCATGGCGGCGATGCCCAACCCGATGACCGGCCAGCCGATGCCGGGCGGCGATCAGTCGTCGCTGCTGCCCGAACTGTTCAAGGCCTGGGGTATCGAGGTGCAGGCCGGCAAGTTCGTCGCCGATCTCAGTATGGCGCAACGCGTGCAGACCGGTCGTCCCGGTGCTGCCGCCGTAGCGGACTACATCCCGTGGCTGGCGATTCCGAGCGAGCGCCTGAGCCAGGATGATGTGGTGACCGCGGAGCTGACCCAGATCAATGCTGCGTCCATGGGCGCGATCCGCAAGCTGGACGGTGCCACCACCACGCTGACGCCGCTGATCACCTCGTCGAAGCAGGCCATGCTGATGGACACTGCCGATCTGCAGGGCGATCCCAATCCGCAGGTGCTGGCCGAGAAGTTTAAGGCTACCGGCGAGACCTACACCATGGCGGCCCGCATCAGTGGCCCGGCCAAGACGGCCTTCCCCGGCGGTGCCCCGGCTGATGCCAAGACGGCTGGCCCGCAGGTGACCGACAGCGCCAAGCCGATCAATGTGCTGCTGGTGGCCGATGCCGATATGCTGGACGACCGTTTCTGGGTGCGCACGCAGCAGATGATGGGGCAGAGCATGTATGTGCCGATCGCCGCCAATGCCGACCTGCTGGTGAACGCCATCGATAACATGTCGGGCTCGGGCGATCTGATCGGGCTGCGCAGCCGCGGCCGGTCGCAGCGCCCGTTCGAGGTAATTGATAATATGCGGCGCGTGGCCGAACAGCAGTTCCTGGCGCGCCAGCGCGCCCTGGAGCAGAAGTTGGAGACCACGCAGAAACAGTTGGCTGATCTGCAGAGCAAGGCGCAGGATCAGTCCAATGCCCTGCTCAGTGCCGAGCAGGAAGCAGCCATTACCACCTTCCGTGACGACCTGCTCTCTACACGGCGCGAGCTGCGCGGCGTGCAGCGCGAACTGAATCGCGACATCGAAGGCCTGCAGGTTCTCGTCAAGTTCATCAATATCGGCCTGATGCCGCTGCTCGCCGCCCTGGTTGCGGTGGGTCTGGCGATTGTGTGGCGGCGTCGCCGCATTCGCCGCGCCATGGAAGGCTGAGGCTGTCAGTACGGAGTGAAGGCAATGCAGATGCGTAATAAAAGCTGGGCAATCCTGGTGGCCGCCGCCGTGATTGTTGGCGGAGCCGGCTGGTGGGTTGCCGCCTCGCGTGACCGAGCGGCCCAGGCCGATTTTACGCCGAAACCGCTGTTCGCCGGGCTGACCGCCAAAGTCAATGACGTTGCCGGTCTGGAGATAATGACGGTCAAGACGATGTTCCGCGTCGAGCGCGGCGCTACCGCCGATCAGTGGACCATGCCGAGCCGCCATGACTATCCGGTGCGTGCCGATCTTGTGCGCAAGAATGTGCTGGGCATTGCCGGGCTGGAAACGATCGAGCCGCGCAGCGACAAGCCGGCGCATTACAATCTGCTGCAGGTTGCTGAGCCCGACCAGTATCAGCCGGTGGACGATGCGGCGAAGTCCGACCCGGGCCCCATTCTGGTGCGGCTGGCCGACAAGGACGCCAAGTCGATTGCTGCTGTGATCATCGGCAAGGCGCGCAGCTATCCGTCCGCAGGCAAGCCCGGCCAGTTGCAAGTGCGCAAGCCTGACGAGGCCCGCGCCTGGCTGGCCCAGGGTACGCTGGAACTGCCGGCCGATCCGGCGCAGTGGCTGGTCAAGGATTTGATCAAGATCGACCGCGCCCGTGTGGCCTATGCCACGGTGAAGCATCCCGATAGCGAAGTTCTGCGGGTTAACCGCGGCCCGGAGAAAACCGATAATACACCGGTCGATTTCGTGCTGCCCGACATGCCTAAAGGCATGAAGGCGGTTTCACCCTTCGATGTGAATGCGGTGGCTGGCGGCCTGGCTTATCTGGGCTTCGAGGATGTCACCAAGGCGGCCGAACTCGATTTCTCCAAGGCAACGACAGCCGAGATTGTCACGCTCGATGGCGTGAAGGCGGTGGTGCGTACCATCCCGGCCGCGGACCAGGACAAGAAATTCTGGCTTAAGATTTCTGTCAGCTTTGACGCCGCGCTGGTCAAGCCTGATGCCGCCAAGGAGCTGTTGAAGCCCGAGGAGGCCGAGAAGCAGGTGAAAGAGGCGGCGGCGCGCATGGATGGCTGGGCCTATCTGGTCAACGATTATGCTGCCCGCGACCTGACCCGCCGGCTGAAAGACCTGATCGAGCCGGAAAAGAAAGACGAACCCAAGAAAGGCTGATTCTGGAGGTAACGCCATGACCGACCAGACCATGCAATTCCAGTCGGATGTCGCCCGGCTGCTGCATATCGTCACTCACGCTCTCTACAGCCAGAAGGAAATCTTCCTTCGCGAGCTGATTTCAAATGCATCCGATGCCTGCGACAAGCTGCGTTTCGCGGCGCAGACCGAGGCGGATCTCTGGGGCGGTGATGCTGACCTGAAAGTCACGCTGTCACCTGACAAGGCTGCCCGCACGCTCACCATTGCTGATAACGGTATCGGCATGAGCCGTGATGAGCTGGTCGCCAATCTGGGTACCATCGCGCGCTCAGGCACCGGCGAATTCGCCGCCAGGCTATCCGGTGATGCGGCCAAGGACATGGCGCTGATCGGTCAGTTCGGTGTCGGATTCTATTCCGCCTTCATGGTGGCCACGAAAGTGGACGTCGTCTCACGCAAGGCCGGCGAAGCGCAGGCTTGGCGATGGGCTTCCGATGGCTCCGGCCAGTTCACCATCGGTGAGGCCGAAAAGGCTGGCCGGGGCACCACAATCATCCTGCATCTGCGCGAGGGCGAGGATGAGTTCCTCGAAACGACGCGGCTGAGCCATATCGTCAGGACTTATTCGGACCATATCGCCTTGCCGGTGGTGCTGGAGGCTGACGGCAAGAGTGAAACGCTGAACAGCGCCAGTGCGCTCTGGGCACGGCCCAAGGCCGAGATCACCGAGGAGCAGTACCAGAATTTCTACCATCATGTGTCGCACGCTTTCGACGATCCTTGGCTGACCCTGCATACGCGCGCCGAAGGCAAGCTGGATTATACGCTGCTGCTCTTCATCCCGTCGTCGCGGCCGCATGATCTGTTTGATCCGGCGCGCAAGGCGCTACTCAAGCTCTATGTACGCCGGGTCTTCATTACCGACCGTTGCGACGAGTTGGTGCCGGCCTGGTTGCGCTTCCTGCGCGGCGTGGTCGATTCTGCTGACCTGCCGCTGAATGTCAGCCGCGAGATGCTGCAGCACAATCCGGTGCTGGCGCGGATCAAACAGGCGATCACCCGTCGCGTGCTGACCGAGCTGGAGAAGAAGGCCGGCAAGGATACCGAGGCTTACACAGTTTTCTGGGAAACCTTCGGCGCCGTGCTGAAGGAAGGCATCTACGAAGACCCTGAGCATCGCGAGGCCATTCTCAAGCTGGCGCGCTTCCGCTCCTCGCAGCGCGAGGGCTGGGTGTCGCTGGGCGACTATATTGCCGCCATGAAGGACGGCCAGAACGCGATCTATGTCATCAACGGCGACCAGCTCGACCAGCTCAAGCGCAGCCCGCAACTGGAAGGTTTCCGCGCCAAAGGGATCGAAGTTCTGCTGCTGACTGATCCGGTGGATGATTTCTGGCTTTCGGTGGTGCGCGATTTTGCCGGTAAGCCGGTCAAATCCGCCAGCCGGGCCGGCGCCGATCTGGATGCCATCGCGGCGACCGCTGACGAGAAGAAGCCCGAAGACAAGCCTGACGATGCGGCCCTTGGCACTCTGATCGCGGCGCTCAAGCAGATTCTGGGCGATGCCGTGAAGGATGTGCGCGAATCAAAGCGGCTGACCGACAGCGCGGTCTGCCTGAGCGCGGCAGAAGGCGATATCGACCTGCATCTGGAGCGCCTGCTGCGGCAGCACCAGAAGCTGGGCCAGATCAGCGCGCGCGTCCTGGAAATCAATCCGGCCCATCCGCTGATCCGGGCGCTGGCAGTTCGGGCACAGCAATCCGGTGCTGTTGATGCCCTGACCGATGCAGCCCAGCTGCTGCTCGATCAGGCCCGCCTGGTCGAGGGCGAGGTACCGGCCGATCCGCTACTGTTTGCCCAGCGGCTGGCGCGCGTGATGGAAAAGGCGCTCTAGCTGTTACATCCCGACGCGCCTACATCCCGACACGACTGAGCGGCACTTCGGTGACACCATAACCGGCAGCAGCCGGAATGCGCAGATGCGGCTCGGAGAAGGATGTCTTGTCGAGTACCGGCATCACATCGACGATAGCATCCTGCTGCGTGATCGCCATGGCGTCGGCTACTGTTTTCGCACGGGCCAGTTTCACCAGCTGCATGCGAGTGGCAAACACAATGGTGCGTGTCTTGGCTTCCCAGTCATCCAATGCGGCCTGCGCGCCGACCCATTCGGATTCCACCGATTCCGAGCCGTCATGCACGCCAATCTGGTCTGCTGGTGCGGGTGCCAGGAAGAACCAGGTATCAAATCTTTTGGGCATCACCTCGGGCGTGATCCAGTGCGCAAATGGAATCAGGGTATCCAGCGCGTAATCCAGGCCTTCGGCCTCGGCCATGTCGCGGAGCGTCTTGTCGCCACGATTGAGCGGTTCGCGCCAGTGATCAAGAGTCTCGATGCGGCTGGCCGGCAGCAAGGCGCCATCGCCCTTGGCGCGCGCCAGCAGCAGGCCGGATTCCTCAAAGGCCTCGCGGATTGCGCCAAAGGCAAAGGCGGTCAGCTGCGGATCGAAATTTCCAGGCCGGGCGTGGCGGCCCATCAGCACCGGATCGCTGTCGCCCTCAGCCAGCTTGCCGCCGGGAAACACCATGGCGCCGGAGGCAAAGTCGATGGCGTGGTTGCGCTTGACCATGAAGACTTCAAGGCCGGCGATGCCATCGCGCACCATCAGCACGGTGCTGGATGGTCGCAGGGCTGATTTATCCTGGGTGGATGTGCTGTCGCTCATCGGTATTTCCCCGTTCTTTTTTTATCAGACGCTGCGGCTGAGATAGATCTTGTTGCCGCCATGCGGATTGCGCACAAAGCCGCGCTTGGCCAGCCAGGCGATACCGGCCTTGTCCTGTTCCGGTCGCTGGATTTCGACGGCAACCAGATCAAGGCTGCGGGCATGGAAGGCGGCGCAGTCGAGCAGCCAGGCACCCAGACCCTGTTTGCGAGCCTCTTCTGCCACCACCAGCCGGCTGATCAGCAGGCTGCTCTGCAGCGGCAGCAGCACCATGAAGCCGTCGATGGCGGTGCGCCACTCGGCGACAAACAGGTTTTCCTCTTTCTGCAGGGCGGCGAGATCAAGGCTTGCCGCGTCGGCCAGGCTGGTGCGGGCAATCTCGCCCAGGCGCGACAGGTCGTTGCGGTCTGCCGCACGCAGGCGATGTTCGATCCGATTGCTCACCGCCATATGGCAATCCCGGGAAAGCGGGCTGTTATCATGGAGAAAGCTTCGGCTGTGGCGCCCGGGCTGTCAACTCCAGGGCTGTAACCTTTGCGGGGCCGCCGTCGCGGAAAGGTTTATGGAGCGCCCTTGATGTCGACCGCCGCGATAATCGGCCCGACGCCGTCATTGCTGAGTGTCTGCAGCATCACCACGACACCCTGGCGGCTCCAGTCGGTGCTGCTCAGGTCGGGCACGTCGTAGCTGGCGCTCTGGCCTTTCCAGCGGCCCAGATCGCCCCAGGCGCGGGCGACATTGAGATAATTCAGTGTGCGACCACTATTCTCGCCACGCTCGATGGAAACTTCATGCTTGGTATCATATCGGCACAGCACCAGCTTGGCCTCGCCCTGCCATTGGGGCAGCGGCCCGACCTGCACCTGCCATGCCCCGGTTGTCTTGTTGCGCTCGGCACGCATCGATACCTGTTGCTGCTGCTTGCGTGCCTTGGCAATCGCATAGGCGACCGCGTCGCGATCGGAGCCGACCACGGCATACTGGCCATTGATCACCACTTGCGGCGTGTAGACTTCGCGCTTGCCGGAATTGCGCGCGTAATCCTGCTGGCGCACGGCGTGGCCCTTGCGGCTCAGTGTGTCTTTCCAGCCGAGATAATCCCAGTAATCGACATGCAGCGAGATCGGGATCACCCCGGGCTGTTTCAGCCAGTCCTGCATCAGGGCATCCGCCGGCGGGCAGGAGTTGCAGCCCTGGCTGGTGAACAGTTCAAGTATCACAGGTTGCGGCGCCGTCTGGTTCTGCGCGAAAGCCGGTGCCGCCAGCCCCAGCGCCATCAAAAGGGCCGGCAGCAGCGCGGTCATGCGGCGTGGTGAAATCATCGTCATGGAGGTGAACCTAGGCATGCTCCCAGCCTACGACTACTCACGTTGCGGTGAAAGCGGCAAGGCGTTGATCCAGCAGGCTGTCGGGCAAGGGCATGAGACGCGCGGCATGGGTCCAGACCAGTGCCGCCTGCACGGATCGTCCGGGAAACACCTGCTGCAGCAGGCCGCGATACAGCGCCATCTGATCCAGATACGCCGGGTCGACATCCTGCACCGAGACAGGCGGTGGCCGGTTTGTCTTGTAATCGACGACGAGCACGGCGGCATCGGTGACCAGCAGGCGGTCGACCTGGCCGGTGACCAGGCGTTGCCCGATCCGTCCGGCCAGTGGCGCTTCCGCGCGCGCGCCGGGCTGGAATACCGCGGCGAAGGCCGGATCGCGCAGCAGAGTCATGGTCTCGCCCAGCAGGCCGGTCTGGCTGGCCATATCCAGACCATGGCCAGGATGGGCCAGGAAGCGCCGTGCGGCTGTTTCCCGCTCGGCCTCAGGCAGGTCGGGCACGGTCTGCAGCAGGCGGTGAATTAATCGGCCGCGTGCGAGGCCGGCAAGGCGGTCGGGTGCTGTCGGGCTCAGGGGGGCCGGTTCGGGGCGGCTGGGCTGTGACGGGCTCAGTGGCCTGGGTGGTGTTGGTTCCGGTGATGGGGCGGCCTGCAGCCAGGCGGGGGCAGCGGTCGGTGCAGCAGAGGTTATCGTCGGGCTGGCGGTAGCCCGGCTGTCCGGATTGGTCTCGTAACGCCGTGCTTCATCGCCCCATGGCAGGGCGGCAGTCTGCAGCGGGGTCAGTCGGTCCAGGCCGGCGGACACCAGATCATACCAGCTGCCCAGCGGCGGGCCTTTTTCGGCATTGCGGCTGCCGAGATAGCCGCAGACATAGAGCCGGTCACGGGCGCGCGTCAGGGCGACATAGAGCAGGCGGCGATACTCGGCCATCTGCTCGGCATTGCGCAGGCTGCGCAGGCCGGCGGTGATCGCGGTGTCATTGTCCTTGCGCATCGGCCAGTAGAGCTGCGGCACAGCGCGCGCCGCGGATGGGCCAGTGGCATGCACAGGCGGAACCGGTGCCTCGCCCCAGAGCAGGCCGCTGCTGCTCTGGTCCTGCGGCAGGTCGCAGCTGTCGGGCAGAATGACGATGGGCGCTTCCAGGCCCTTGGCACCATGCACGGTCAGCACGCGCACTTCGTTGCGGCCCTGGTCGAGATCGCGTTTCACCTCGCCGGCATGGCGCGGGAACCAACTCAGGAAGCCCTGCAGGCTTGGTGCGGCTTCGCGTTCATAGGACAGGGTGGCGGCGAGAAATTCATCGATCGGCTCGTTGGCCTGCGGCCCCAGTCGCGCCACCAGCCGGCGCCGTCCACCACCCGCACCCAGCAACTCGGCATAGAGTGCAAACGGCGGCACCAGATCGGCACGAGCCAGCCAGCGATGCAGCTCTTCGCTGGCGGCTTTCCAGGCCGGATTCTCATCCGACCGGCGCTGCAGCTCGTGCCACAGGCGCGGTTTGGTGCGATTCCAGCACAGCGCGAACAGATCGTCTTCGCTGAAATTGAACAGCGGGCCTTTCAGCACGGTGGCGAGCGTCAGGTCATCGTCCGGCAGCAGGCAGAAGGCACCGAGCGCCAGCAGGTCAAGCACTGCAATCTGTTCGGCCAGCTTCATGCGGTCGGCACCGGCCACCGGTACGCCAGCCGTTTTCAGCGCCTGCACCATCGCTTCGAAGAATACATTACGGCGGCGCACCAGGATCATCACATCGCCCGGCTGCACGCGGCGACCCAGGCTCGGCAGTTCCTCAGTGTCCATCCAGCGGCGGATCTGCTGGGCGATCTCATCGGCAAGGCGGCGGCGCGGATCCCTGGCGCCGACATAATCCAGCGGTGCTTCCCAGGGTTCGCTTTGTACCTTCGGATCGGGCTTGAACGGAGGCCAGAGTTCGATGCGGCCGGCCTCGTCGCGGCGCTTGGCCTTGTGCCGGAGGATTGTACCATCCTCGACGACACCGGGCTTGGCGGCGTCATCGGCGAAGACCGCATCCACCAGCTGCAGCACGGCGGGAGCGGAGCGGAACGACATTTCCAGCGGCACAGGATGCAACTGCTCGCCCACCGTCTCGGCGCGGCGGCGGAATTCGCTGCGCATGTCGAGGAAGGCCTGTGGCCGCGCGCCCTGGAAACTGTAGATCGACTGCTTCACATCGCCGACGGCGAACACCGTGCGGCGCACATCGTCGCGTGCGCCGGTGCCGCTGAAGAATTCTTCGGCCAGTGCCGCCACCACCGACCACTGGTCCGGGCTGGTATCCTGTGCCTCATCCACCAGGATATGGTCGATGCCGCGATCCAGCTTGAACATCACCCAGGGCACCTGGCTCGGCTCGACCAGCAGATCGCGGGCGCGCAGGATCAGGTCGTCGTAATCCAGCAGGCCGCGCGAAAGCTTCAGCGCTGCATATGCCTCCAGCAGTGCTTCCCCCAGCCGCATCAGCATGGCGGTCGCTTCAGCCACAGTCAGCTTGTTGAGCTGCTGCTTCAGCGCGATCAGGCGATCCTGTTCCAGCGCGAGGATGTCACCACAGTCAGATTCGATCTTTTCAGCTGCCTTGTTCGCCAGCTTGTCGCGCGGTTTGCCTTCACTGGTGAAAAATCTGGCAAGCCAGTTTTCTTCAAACGTTTCCGCAGATGCGCCCGCTGCCAGCCAGTCGCCCAGCGGCAGGCCAAGCTTTTTGTCGTTGGCGCTGCCGCCGCAGAGCGCGGCAACAGCGCGGCGCAGGTCGGCCAGCGGCATGGCTGCGATATGCTGGCCGATCGTCATCTCGCGGGTGGCATCGGGCGGCAGTTCAAGCTGGGCATAGAGTGCGCCGATGGCGCCGGCCGCATCGCCATGGGCGGCCAGCAGCAAGGCGAGGTCGCGGCGGCGGCTGAGCAAGGCTTTCAGCAGCTCGGCAAAGCGGCCGTCATCGACGCGGGCGGCAAAGAAGCCTATCACCGGCGCGAAACCGGTGTCGGTCAGGCTGCTACCCAGCACCTGGGTCTGCGCCGTGGCGAACAGGTCGGCGGTGACTGCATCATCGGCAACCTTGAAGCCCGGCGGCACCTGCGCCTCGACCGGGAAACGCTTCAACAGCGCCTCGCAGAAGGCATGCACGGTCTGCAGCCGCAGGCCGCCGGGGGCTTCCAGGGTGCGGGCGAACAGTCGTCGTGCCGCCTGCATGTCAGTATCGTTTATGGGCCGGCCGAGCAGGTCGAACAGGTCGGCCTTCAGAGCTGCGTCGGACAGCGTGGTCCATTTGCCCAGGCGCTCGGTCAGGCGCAGTTGCATCTCAGCGGCAGCCGCCTTGGTGAAGGTGAGGCAGAGAATGCCGCTCGGCCGCGTTCCCATCAGCAGCAGGCGGGTGACGCGGTCGACCAGCACGCGGGTCTTGCCTGAACCCGCATTGGCCGCCACCCAGGCCGACAGTGCCGGATCGGCGGCGACGCGCTGGTTGGTCTGATGCACCTGCAGTTCGGTATCGGAGGTCATGTGTCCTCCCCGCTGCCTTCGGCGCGTTCGGCGACGCGGGCGAGATGATCGTAGTCGCCGGGGTACTTTACAAACCTCGGACGAGGCCTCGACAGATAGGCAATAGATTCTTTGTCGAACTCACCAACCCAGTGTTTGAGTCGATCCAAAGTTTGTTGTGCGAGTTCCTCGGCGGGGGGGATTTTTTCTCTAGCATTGGGTTTAGATTCTATGACATTTGCAGTCCCGGGTTCCTCACCTCCAGTTAAGCGAATGTAGATCAAGGCTTCAATATATTTGCTAGGTAGATCTTTGAAGCCGCCGACCTGTGCGATTGCTGCTTCCAAAGCAAGTTGAGGAGCGAGACCGGAATTTACTTCCTTCTCTGATGGGGGACGTCCCGTTTTGTAGTCAAGGATAGTTAGAGAGTTTTTGGCATGGTTATGGTCAATACGGTCCGCTGTAGCTGTAAGTGTAAAAATCCCTGCAGGCGCTGCGATTTCTAAAGCTCCATTCTGCTCTAGTAGAACCGTGCGGAAACCTTCAGTGCGGCGGGTGCGCTCATAACTATGAAACCAGCGCATGGCACGTTCGAAACGAGGCCACCAGAGTGCCGCTATATCCGGCCTCTGGAGCCAACCACCGAATTCAGTTCGGCCAAGATCAAGCAATTCGGCTATTGCAGTAGCCTCATCCGGCAGCGCATCGCGATAGCGTTCCTGGAATTTCTCTAGAACAGTGTGAATGACATTGCCACGTAGGCGCGCATCAGGTGGTAGTTCGGGTAAATCAAGGCGGCGCAAGCCAAGTATACGCTTCGCATAAATGGCGTAAGGATCGCGAACCCAAGTTTCAATATCGGTAACTGGTAATCTGCGTGGCCGTGCGGCCACCGGCGGTGAGGGCCTTGGCGGATCAACGCGTAGACTGTGCACCGGTGTATCAAACTGTTCGGCCCAGGCGAGATACTGCGGCGCCGCTGTGGCTTTCCAGCGTGCGTCATTCTCCAGCAGCGCTTCCAGCCGCAACAGCCAGCGGGCCGGCACGGTGGGCGTGCCATCCACCTTGGCCGCGCGGGTCAGGATCACGTCACTGCCACTGGCGGCTTGCACGAAATCATGCGCGGTCTGGCCGAGGCGGAATTCCGGCGCGCTCAGGCCGAGCGCCTGACGCATCGGCCGGCTCAGCCACGGATCTTCCTTGGCCTGTGGCGGCCAGGTGCCTTCATTCAGGCCGCCGAGGATGATGCGGTCGGCCTGCTGCAGGCGCGCTTCCAGCAGGCCCCAGATGGAGAGGCGCGGATGCAGCTGCCGGCGCGGGCGCACCACCTGGCCCTCCAGCAGGGCATCCAGCAGGCGCGGCCATTCGGCGGGTGTCACAGTGCCAAACTGATCGGCGGCTGCCAGCAGATCGACCACCAGTCCATGCAGCGCCTCGCCGGCATCGTGCTGCCACAGTGGCGAGGGCTGGTCGGGCGCCACGGTCAGGGCTTCGGCCGCGATCACCTGCACCTGCAACAGCGTTTTCAGATCGGTGGCCTGGGTATCGTCGATGAGCGGCTGCGCAATGGTGCTAAGCCGTGCCAGCGGCGGCAGCAATTTCGGTGTCCTTGCCAGATCGGCTGCCAGGGCCGCAAGACCGGTGAGCGGACGACTTTTGCGCAGCAGGGCAATTTCAACATCTCGCGTCCAGCGCAGCAGCTCTTCGCGTGGCATGCCGAGGCGGCAGAAGGGATGCTTCAGCAATGCCAGCAAAGCAACCGGTGCGAAGTTTTCAGCCACCGCTGTCGCCAGCAGGCGCAGGAAGACGGCAGGGGCCATCTGGAGCAGTGGCTGGCCAGCAGAGTCATCGACCAGGATGTCATAGCGCGCCAACTCGGCCGCAACGCGGCGCGCGAGCATGCGGTCCGGCGTGATCAGTGCTGCCGTACGCCCCGGGGTTTCCAATGTCTCGCGCATGGCCAGCGCAATGGCCAGCGCTTCCTCGCGTGGACCCGGTGCATCAATCCGCTGCAGACCGGTCAGGGCATCACCTGCTGCCATATCATCACGGAGTTCCCGCCAGCGATGGGTCTCGGCAGGCGGCAGCAGGGCGGCGGTCAGCAATGCGCTGCGCGCGTTCGGTGTGCCATCGCCCGGCCAGTCCAGCACCTCCGCACGCAAGATGCCGAGGGTATCGAGAAGTCTGGCCAGCGCATGCTGTGGGTGAGTCGGCTCGTCATGGGCTGCCGACCAGGCCACATCGTCCAGCAGGCGGTCGAGGCCGGGCAGCACCAGGCTGCCCTGCGGCAGGCGCGCAATCAGCTTCAGCAATCGTGCGGTGGCGGGGATGGTGCCGGTGGAACCGGCGGCGATGACGGGATCGCCGGGTGGCGAGGTCTGCCAGTGCTCGATCCAGCGCTGGGTGGCGCGCTGGCGATGTTCGGCACTGTCGCTACGACCCTGTTCGGCCTTGATCGCCGGCCAGTTCTCACGGATCACCTGCAGGAAATCCAGGGTCTGCTGCCAGTGGCCGGCAAGCTCTGCCGGCACCAGATCGGGCAGGCGCTCGAGGCCGACTTCCTCGGTGGCGGCGGTATCAAGCAGGTGGCCGAGTTCGCGCGCCAGCCGCAATGCATTGGCGCTGTCACCGCCGGCAAGAGGCGAGGCCATCACCAACCGGGCCAGCAGCAGGCTGCGTTCCAGCGTGCCAAAAGGCAGGGCGTCATCGCCGGTTTCGCCGATGCCGCGCAGATCGAGCTCGTCTTCGTCCACATCGCCGAGCGGGCGGATGGTCGGCAATAGCAGCGCCTTGCCATCGCCCTGGCGCAGGAAGGCTTCAGCCAGTGCACGGCAGGCGCGCCGTGTCGGCAGCAGCACCGTGACGCGCGACAACTGCAGCGGATCGGCGCCATGCTGCCGCAGGATTCCCCGCGCCAGCAGGTCGAGGAACGGCCTGCCCGGTGCGATGGTGTAGACCGTTGGGCTAGCTGGCGTCGTCATGCAGCGTCGCTTCGGCGTGCCTGAGACCTTCGTGAGTCCCGACATCCATCCATTGTCCATGATGGACCAGGCCATGAAGCCGCTCGGCGGCGATGGCACGATCATAGAGGATGTTCAGCGAAAAGGCCCCGCCAGGTGGATCGCGGAACAGGGCCGGCGATACAATCTGCACCCCGGTATAGACATAGGGCGCCGTGATATTGCTGCCGCGCCGCATCAGGCGGCTATCGGTGTCGAGCGAGAAATCGCCTGGCCCTCCATAGCCGTCGGCCCGTGCGCGCGGTTGCAGCAGCAGCAGGCCATCCATGGTGGCGGGATCAAAAGCCGCAGCCAGGCGCTGCAATGCGGTGTCAGTGGTCTCGTCGTGCCAGATCAGATCGGCATTGACCGAAAAGAAGGGGGCGGTGCCGAGCAGCGGCAGGGCCTTGGCGATGCCGCCTCCGGTTTCCAGCAGCAGGGCGCTTTCATCGGAGATCACGATTTCGATGTCACGACGGACTTTGAGATGCGCGCGAATCTGGTCACCGAGCCAATGGGTGTTGACCACGGCGCGCTGCACCCCGGCTTCGACCAGGCGATCGAGGCAGCGATCCAGCAATGTGCGCCCTGCCACCGGGATCAGCGGCTTGGGCGTGTGGTCGGTGATCGGCCGCAGGCGCGTACCAAGTCCGGCCGCCAGTACCATTGCAGTGTGCGGGCCGGCGTTCATGTCAGCCCAGGCAGCGGCGTATAACGCTGCTCCGGCGATACCATGGCATCGAGCCAGTGACGCAGATCAGCCAGTGCCGGATGGGCAAGATCGCGTTCGACCAGATTCCACATACGCGGCATAAAGGCCTGGTAATGCGGCTTGCCGTCGCGTTTCCACAGCCGGGTGAAGACGCCGAGGATGCGGATGTTGCGCTGGGCACCGAGAATGGCATAGCCGCGGCGGAAAGCGGCGTCATTCACACCGCTGCCGGCGATATAGCGCTGCAGCATGGCCTCGGCCAGTTCAGGCGGCACGTCGCGGCGCGCATCCTCCAGCAGGGAGACGAGGTCATAGGCCGGATGGCCGGCAACCGCATCCTGGAAATCGAGCAGGCCGAGTTTCGCTGCGCCACTGCGCTGCGGTAACCAGATCAGGTTCTCGGCATGGAAGTCGCGCAGCACCAGGACACGACTTTGCGGCATGGCATCCAGCGCCACTTCCGGGGCCAGGATATTCCAGAAGAATCGAAAGGCCTGCCGTAATGCCGCTGACGTGTCGCGACCGGTCAGGGCTGGAAGGTACCAGTCGATGAAGAGTTCGGCTTCGGTGGCCAGTCGCGTCTCGTCATAGGGTGCGAGTCCTGCCGGTGCGGGATGGCGATGCAGGTCGAGCAGGAAATCGATGGTGGCTTCATACAGCATTGCCTCATCGCTGCCCTGCTTGAGCAGACGGGCGAAGAGATCGTCGCCGAGATCTTCCAGCAGCAGGAAGCCGTGTTCGACATCTTCGGCCAGCACGCGAGGCGCACTATAGCCCAGAGCTTGCAGGTGCCGGGCGATACGTAGGAAGGGGCGGACGTCTTCCTGCGGCGGCGGCGCATCCATCAGCACCGCGGGTTCGCCATTACGGTTCAGTCGTTCGTATTTGCGGAAAGAGGCGTCGCCGGCGAGATTCGAGCGCACAGCGTTGCCCCAGCCGGCGCGCTGAAGGAAGTCCCTTGAAAGTGCAAGACGGTCAGACATCGGCGGCATAGCTGAAAGCGGCAGGAAGATCGGCCAAGCGTGTGGCCCAGGTGGCATCGCCATGTAATTCGGCCTGTCGCGGCCCGCCGGCGTCACGGGTGAGCGAGAGCGCCACGGTCAGGGCCGTGGCCGGGGCATGGCTGCCAAGACGGTCAGGCCATTCGATCAGGGTGATGCCCTCGCGCAGGGCGTCGTCGAGGCCGAGTTCATCCAGTTCGCGTGGATCATTCACACGATAGAGATCGAAATGCCACAGCATGCCTTTCGACGTGTCATAGGTCAGTACCAGGTTGAAGCTCGGGCTTGGCACTTCGACGCTTTCCTCGTGGCTCAGATGCCGGATCAGGCCGCGGGCAAAGCAGGTCTTGCCGGCACCGAGCGGACCATCCAGGAGCAGGGCATCCCCGGGCTGCAGACGGTCGGCCAGCAGCACCGCTAAAGCGATCGTGGCCGCTTCGTCGGGCAACTGATAGCAACGAATCATCGGCATGGCTGTCGAGTCTACTGACGGCTCAGGAGTGCCGCAATCGGGCCGGGCTCGGGCAGTGGATAGCGTGGCAGCAGGATTTCAACCGCCTGGGCACCATCGGCACCATCCAGTCTGAGCTGGGCGCCATGCAGGTCGAACAGGCCGCGCGCTACCACCAGCGACAGATCGGCATTGACCCGGCGTTGATCGGGTGCATCGACCAGATCGGCAAACAGTTGGCGCGGCTGCACAGGACTCAGGCCGCCGCTGTGGCACTCCACCCTTAAGCCCAGATGCGATTCATCGTCGGCAGAAAGCTGCAGGGCCACGCGGCCGCCCTGCGGTGTGCCATCCAGTGCCACGGCCATCACGCTGTCGAGCGCCTGCCGCAGGCGCTGGCCATCACCGATAATGGCGCCGCTGCCGCTACGCAAAGGCAGGTCGAGCACAATAGCGCGGCGGTCGGCCAGTTCGCGCCACAGTGCTGCATCCTCGCGCCACAGGGTATCGAGCGAAAGTTCGGCGGGTTCCAGAGCCATCTGGCCAACTTCGATGGTGGCGATGGCAATGATGTCATCCAGCAGGCGCAGCAGGTCGCGCGAGGTGATCATGATATCAGCGCAGTATTCTTCCTGTCGCGCATTCATCGGGCCAAGAATGCCCTGCGACAGTACTTCTGTCATACTGATCAGCGTGCCCAGCGGTGAGCGCAGGTCATGCGTGATATTGCTGATGAAGGCCGCATTCATGCGGTCGGTCCGCTCCAGCGCCTCATTGCGTTCGCGCAAGGCACGCTCGATGCGGATATTGGCGCTGACATCCAGATAGGTATAGAGCACGGCCCCATCAGGCAGCGGCACCGAAACATAGTCGATCACCGTGCCATCGCCACGCTCCAGGCGACCGCGTGTGCCTTTGCGACTGGCGAAGCTGTCGATCAGGCGTTCACGCAGCTGCACCCAGTCCGGGCCGCGCTGCATCAGGGGGCGGGCCGCTTCCATCACCTCGGTGATATGCGGCTGGCGGTTCAGCATGTCGGTATCGATCTGCCAGAGCTGCGAGAAGGCGCGGTTATACAGCGACAGGCGTCCGTCGGAGCCGTAGACGACAACGGCTTCATAGAGGTTGTCGAGCGTGGCGCGCTGCACCGCGATCATGGTGTTGGTGGCGCGCTCCAGGGTCAATTGCCGTGTCACATCGTCATAGGCGAACAGCAGGCCGCCCGAGGGATAGGCGCTGATGACCAGGCGTAGCGTCGAGCCATCGGGCAGGTGGATCAGTTCTTCCGACCGCTCGATTACCGTGGTGAAGAGCGAGAGCTGGCCACGCTTATAGGTCTGCCAGTCGATCTGTTCGGGCAGGCGGCGTTCAGCACGCAACTGCTCCAGCACCTCGCCAAAGGTGGGGCGGGTTTCCAGCCAGGATTCATCCAGCTGCCACAGCCGTGCATAGGCGCGGTTCCAGATCAGCAATTTCTTGTCCGGCCCGTAGATCGCGGTAGCAGTCGAAATGGTGCGCAGCACCTCCATATGTGCGTCCATATGGCGGCGCAGCTGGCCACGGGCATCGGCTTCGGGCGTGATATCCTGGCCGAAGCCAAGCGTACCTTCGCCGACCGGAAGTTCAAAGATTCGGTAATTTCGGCGGTCACCCTCGGCGACAAAGCGGCGCTCCTGCGATTTCAGCGTGGCGGCGGCGCGGGCCGCCAGCGCCAGATCACGCGGCTGGTCGAGGTCATGGGCCGAGGCCAGTTCCAGGCCGCGTTCCACCGCATCCTGTGCGGTGGTTTCTGCCATCAAGGCATAGCGCGCGTTGACCCAGATCAGGCGGCCTTCGCCGTCGCGACGCCAGATCGGGAAGGGGGCGGCATCCAGCAGGGTACTAGCCTGGGCTTCGGCCTGGCGCAGGCGGTCGGTCTCGGCCGTCAGGGTATCGAGGCGTTGCTGCAGGGCCGTCGACGCCTTGCGCTCGCCGTCGCGGGCAATGGCGGTGGCGGCCATCTCGGCTTCGGCGCGGCGCAACTGCTCGGCCATGTCGCGCAGGCGCAAGGCCTGCCAAGCGGCTAGGCCTGCCGCGGCAGTGCCGGCCAGTGCCGTCAGCCACAGCAACTCGCTCACGCGACAGTCTCCGGTATTGCAGGTGTTCTGGCCCCAGACATGGCGCCACTATCGGCCAGCCGAGCCGTGCAAAACAAGGCGTTAAAAACGACAAAGGCCGGCCCAGGTTGTTTCCTGGCCCGGCCTTTGCGCATGCGGGGCGATTCGCCCCGATTCAGGGGTCGCTTAGTAGCGATAATGATCCGGCTTGAACGGACCCTTTTCGCCGATGCCGAGATACTTCGACTGCACCGGGGTCAGCTTGGTCAGCTTGGCGCCGACCTTTTCCAGATGCAGGCTGGCGACCTTCTCGTCCAGGTGCTTGGGCAGGGTGTAGACCTGTTTGTCGTACTTGCCCGGGTTGGTCCAGAGTTCCATCTGGGCCAGCACCTGGTTGGTGAAGGAGGCGCTCATCACGAAGCTCGGATGGCCGGTGGCATTGCCCAGGTTGACCAGGCGGCCCTCCGACAGAACGATAATGCGCTTCTTGTCGGGGAACTCGACCTCGTCGACCTGCGGTTTCACATTGTGCCACTTCATGTTCTTCAGCGCGCCGATCTGGATCTCGCTGTCGAAGTGGCCGATGTTGCACACGATGGCGCGATGCTTCATGGCGCGCATGTGTTCGATGGTGATGACGTCCAGATTGCCGGTGGCAGTGACGAAGATGTCGCCCTTGGGCGCGGCATCTTCCATGGTCACGACCTCATAGCCTTCCATCGCCGCCTGCAGAGCGCAGATCGGATCGATTTCGGTGACCATGACGCGGCAGCCGGCATTGCGTAAGGAAGCGGCCGAGCCCTTGCCCACGTCGCCATAGCCGGCGATGACGGCAATCTTGCCGGCCATCATCACGTCGGTGCCGCGGCGGATGCCGTCGACCAGGCTTTCGCGGCAGCCATACAGGTTGTCGAACTTGGACTTGGTCACGCTGTCGTTCACGTTGATCGCCGGGAACAGCAGGCGGCCTTCCTTGGCCATCACATACAGGCGATGCACGCCGGTGGTGGTTTCCTCGGTCACGCCCTTGATCGCGGCGCCCATCTTGGAATACCAGCCGGGCGAGGTCTTCAGCTTCTTGGCGATCGCGGCGTAGAGGACGGTCTCTTCCTCATTGGTCGGCTTGGAGATCACCGAGGCATCCTTCTCGGCCTGCATGCCCAGGTGGATCAGCAGGGTGGCGTCGCCGCCGTCGTCGAGGATCATGTTCGGGGTGCCGCCATCGGCCCATTCGAAGATCTTGTGGGTGTAGTCCCAGTATTCTTCCAGAGTCTCGCCCTTCACGGCGAAGACCGGGATGCCGGCGGCAGCGATCGCAGCAGCGGCATGGTCCTGGGTCGAATAGATGTTGCACGAGGCCCAGCGGATATCGGCGCCGAGTGCCTTCAGCGTCTCGATCAGCACGCCGGTCTGGATCGTCATGTGCAGGGAGCCGGCGATGCGGGCGCCCTTCAGCGGCTGGGCCTTGCCGAATTCGGCGCGGGTGGCCATCAGACCGGGCATCTCGGTCTCGGCCATGTCCAGTTCCTTGCGGCCCCAGTCGGCCAGGCCGATGTCTTTAACGATATAATCCGCGCTCATTTCGCAGCTCCAGTTTGGCGAGATTTTACACTGGGCGCGGATATAGCAGGCGCCGGGCGGGCCTGTCCAGCATTACATAAAGAAATCTTTATATAGGTATATAGATTTTAAGGTCAGGCTATTCAGATTCCCCGAATTTACCCTCCACCAGGGCGATCAGGGCCTCCAGGGCGGCGGCCGCTTCGGTGCCGGAGGCGGTGATATCGATACTGCTGCCCTGGGTCCCGGCCAGCATCATCAGGCCCATGATGGATTCGCCATTGACGGTCTGGCCATCCTTGGAGACCTGGATTTTGGCCTGCGGGAAGCGTGCCACCACCTGGACGAACTTGGCCGCGGCACGGGCATGCAGCCCCCGCTGGTTGGGAATGGTGACGCTGCGGTGCAGGGGCGCGCCACTCGATGCCGCTGCATCCATCAGGCAGATTCTCCGGCCAGCAGCTTGGAAGCGACGTTGATGTATTTGCGGCCGGCTTCCTGACCGGCGCTGACGGCGCTGGCCAGCTCGGCTTTGCCGCGCACGCTGGCCAGTTTGATCAGCATCGGCAGGTTGACGCCGGCGATCACCTCGACCTTGGCCTGGTCCATGATCGAGATCGCGAGATTGGACGGCGTGCCGCCAAACATGTCGGTCAGCACGATGACGCCCTTGCCAGCATCGACGGCGGCGACAGCGGCGAGGATATCCTGGCGGCGCTGTTCCATGTCGTCATCGGGCCCGATGCAGACGGCGCGCATGTTCTTCTGTGGCCCGACCACATGCTCGGTGGCGTTGATGAATTCTTCGGCAAGGCGGCCGTGGGTGACGACGACAATACCGATCATGGGACACTATCGATTTTGTTGCTGGTCATGGGTCGGGGGATTCCTTGGCGGCTGCGTCTCAGACGCTGGTGAGATCGCGGTCGCGGTGGCGGATATCGACACGTTGGCTGGTTTCGCGCAAGTGTTTGCCCAGTGCCTCGGCAACCACAACGGAGCGGTGCCGCCCGCCTGTGCAACCAATCGCAATGGTCAGGTAGCGCTTGCCCTCGGCGGCATAGCGCGGCACCAGGGTATCGATCATGTCGCGAAGCCGGACAAAGAAATCTGCATAGCTGGGATCGGCAGTGACATAGTTGGCAACGCCTGGGTCGGTGCCGGTCTGCGGGCGCAGGATTTCATCATAATGCGGATTGCGCAGGAAGCGCACATCGAACACCAAGTCCGCCTCGCGCGGCAGGCCGAGTTTATAGGAAAATGAGAGCACCATGATACTGAGGCCGGGCAGGGCGTCCAGCGCGAATTGCGCGGCCAGAACCTGCCGGAATTCGGGCAATGTGACGGCCGAAGTGTCGATCACCAGGTCAGCCTCGGTCCGCAGGGGCTGCATCAGCCGCCGCTCGGCCGCGATCCCGTCGGCAATCGGCCGATCGGCAGCCAGCGGATGGCGCCGGCGGGTGGCGGTGAAGCGCTTGAGCAGCACCTCGTCCTCACAATCGAAATACAGCAGCTGCACGGCAAGATCCGGGCGCTGCTTCAGTTCGGTCAGCAGCGCGATCAGCCGGTCGGGTTGGAAATCGCGGGTGCGGCTGTCGATGCCGGCGGCAATCGCACGGCGCGGCTGACTGTCGCTGTTCGGATTGCTGTCGTCGTCGGCCATGGTGAGGCGACGCAGCAGTGGCATCGGCAGGTTATCGACCGCCTCGTAGCCGTAGTCTTCAAGCAGCTTGAGCGCAGTGGTTTTACCAGCGCCGGATAGGCCGCTGACGACAACAAAACGGATCGGATCGGCAGCGGTACTCATCATTCAGGCTTTGCGCTTGAGCAGCGTGGTGATGGGGCTTTCCCCAAGACGGGTGTCTTCCGCGCGAATTTCCTCGGGCTGGAACAGCCTGCCGGCGACGGCCCGCGCCAGTGCCCATTTCACCTTTGCCGTGGCGCTGGGCTCAAAGGCGTGCAGCGACAGGCAAGGCAGTGCGATATCGAGAAAGGCTTCAAAGCGCGGCTCAGGGAGGCGTGGTACGTCATCACGCGGTACCAGGTCGATCAGCAGGGCCACCGGCATCGAACCGATACAGGGATGCGCAACCGGCCCCAGGCCGCGCACTTCCAGCAGACCATGCAGCGCCGGCGGTACACTGGCGATCAGGCGGCCGCCATCACGCAGCAGGCGTGTCTGATCATCGGCCACAAGGCCGGCGCCGGCATCAAGCAGGCGGAGCGCAAGATCGGATTTTCCAGCTCCGGACGGACCGCGCAGCAGCACCGCTGCGCCGGCAATCGCCACGCAGCTAGCATGGAGGGTCAGCATGGGCGCGCAGCCTGCCGAGGCATCCGGGCAGAGTCAATACATCCTTATGCAGAGTTGCCTTGGTTAACGGCCCAGACGACCTGCAAAGCCGGGTGGCCTACAACGGCAAGCGGACCGTGAAGCGGGCGCCGGTCCGGCCATCGTCGCGGTTCTCGGCACGGATCTCGCCCCCGAGCGATTGCACCACCTGACGGGCGATGGAGAGACCGAGACCGGAATGCAGGCCGAAGGCCTCGCTCGCCGGCCGTTCGCTGTAGAAGCGCTCAAAGATCGATTCCAGGTTTTCAGCCGGAATGCCGGGCCCTTCGTCGGTGACGCTGAACATGATGTGGCGCGGTTCGCGTTTCACCACGACATTGATCGTGCTGTCTGGCGGGCTGAAGGAAATGGCGTTGTCGAGCAGGTTGCGGGCCACCTGGCCGATGCGGCCCTCGAAGCCGGGCGCCAGATAGGGACCGGGCTCGATCAGTTTCAGATCGATCTGCGGGCCGGTTTCAGCCAGGCGGGTGGTGTAGGTTTCCACCACCGAGCGCAGCATCTCGGCGATATCCACCGGCTGGGCTTCGCTGCGCGCCAGTTCGGCATCCAGCCGCGACGCACCCGAGATATCGGTGATCAGGCGATCCATGCGGCGCACATCATCCTGCATCACGGTCAGCAGGCGGGCGCGCAACTCCGGTTTCTCGGTGCGCAGGAAGGTTTCCATGGCGCTACGCAGCGAGGTGAGCGGATTCTTGATCTCATGCGACACATCGGCGGCAAACTGCTCGATCGAATCCAGTCGCTGCGACAGGGCGGCCGTCATGGCGCGCAGCACGCTGGAGAGATCGCCGATTTCATCCTGGCGGCCTGAATAGTCCGGCAGCGACAGATGGGCGATGCGGCCCTTGGCGGCGCGGATGCGTTCGGCGGCCTCGGCCAGACGGTGGATCGGCCGCACGATGGCGCCGGCCAGATACAGCGAGGCCAGCACAGTGAAGCCGAGCACGGCGGCAAACACCTTGAGCACGCCCAGCCGCTCCTCACGTACCCGGGCATCCAGTTCGGCGCTGTCGACATTCAGCAGCAGGGCGCCCATCACCTTGCGCAGGCCCTGCACCGGCACAGCGACCGACAGCATGATGCGGCCATCGGGCAGGTCGCGCAGCCTGTCGGCATTTTCGCCTATCAGCGCGCGCTGTGCTTCGGCATAGTCATTGGCGTGGGTGAATGGCAGTTCGACATACTTCTGCAGGTCGAGCGTAGTCATGAACAGGGCATTGACCTTGTCGTAAAGACCGATCAGCGCGCGTTCCCATGGCGTATCAATATTCGGTGGCGGCAGTTGCCGGGTCACCACGCCGCGGCCGGCGGCCAGCAGCAGCCGGCTGTCGGCAATCAACTCGCCCTCGGCATCGAACAGCCGGGCGCGCGCACTCGACTGTGCCGATAGCCGGCGCAGCAGCTGGCGGGCCAGTTCCGGATCCAGCGTGGGGGTGAATTCCGACGGGCTGATCGCGGACTCGCCCAGGGCGCCGGCGATCAGGTCGGCCTCGTAGCGCAGTGCGGTCAGCCGCGTATCGATCAGGCTGAGGCGGAACTGGTCGAGATAGAAGAAGGCCAGCACCAGTGCAATCGGCGCCGCCAGGTTGATCAGCAGGATGCGGCGCGTCAGCGGCGACATCAGTCGCCGCCGCGGAGACTGATCGGTCACCGCCCACTCTCCCTGCTTTGCATCCTGCTACTCCGGCCCGGCTGCTGGTCTGAAACGGTCAGGCCGGCTGTTCCTTGAAGCGATAGCCGACACCATACAGCGTCTCAATTGAATCGAAGTCATCGTCGACCATCTTGAATTTCTTGCGCAGCCGCTTGATGTGGCTGTCGATGGTGCGGTCGTCGACATAGACATTGTCGTCATAGGCCGCATCCATCAACTGGTCGCGGTTCTTCACATGGCCCGGCCGCTGTGCCAGGGCATCCAGCAGCAGGAACTCGGTGACCGTGAGCACCACTTCCTCGCCTTTCCAGGTGCAGCGATGCCGCGCCGGGTCCAGGCTGAGCGGACCGCGCACCACCATCTTGTCGCTGGCGGTTTCCTCGGCGCCCGGCCGGTTGGCCTCGGCGCGCCGCAGCACGGCCTTGATGCGCTCGATCAGCAGGCGCTGGCTGAACGGCTTGGTGATATAGTCGTCGGCGCCCATCTTGAGGCCGAGCACCTCGTCGATCTCCTCGTCTTTCGAGGTGAGGAAGATCACCGGCACCTGGCTGACGCGGCGCAGGCGGCTCAGGGTTTCCATGCCATCGAGACGCGGCATCTTGATGTCGAGGATCACCAGATCCGGCAACTGCTGGGTCAGGTGGCGCAGCGCCTCGGCGCCGTCGTTATAGGTGCGGACCTTGTAGCCTTCGGCTTCCAGGGCGATCGAGACGGAGGTCAGGATGTTGCGGTCGTCATCGACCAGGGCAATGGTGGCGCTCACGGAGAGATCCTTAATGAGAGATCCTTGATGGCAGGCGGAAAGTCCCCGGAAAACCGGTGATCGTAATCACATCTATATAGCAAGTTGCTGGCCGGTTTGCAGGGGGTGGGGCAGGCTCGGGGCATGAATTTCACGCCCCTCCTAACGGCCGGCCCAGCCGTTCATATCCATCTCACGGCGACAATTTTGGCGCTGCTGCTGGGAATCATGATGCTGGCCCGCCGCAAGGGCACCCTCTCGCACCGGTTGCTGGGCTGGATCTGGGTCGGCCTGATGCTGACGGCGGCGATCAGTTCCTTCTGGATCACCGGCATGCGGGACGGCTACAGCCCGATTCATGGCCTGAGCGTGCTGGTGCTGGTTCTGGTGCCGCTGGCGGTGCTGGCGATCCGGCGCGGCAAGGTCACCCGGCATCGCATGGCGATGACCGGCCTGTTTTTCGGCGCCCTGGTGATCCCGGGCCTGTTCACCCTGCTGCCGACGCGCCTGCTCGGGCGGCTGATGACCGATGGCGTGACCCTACTCACCCTGGCCCAGTAGCAGCCCGCGCCGGCGCGCCGATTCAAACAGGCTGAGGAAGATGATGAAGCCGAGCGCCAGATACAGTGCGTTCAGCGCAAAGGCGCCGATCAGCAGGTCGCTGCGCAGCACGCCATCGACCAGCAGCGCGCGCATGCCTTCGAAGACATAGGCCGGCGGCAGTGACCATGCGACCAGCTGCAGCCAGCCGGGCAGCACGCTGACCGGGTAATAGACGGCAGCCACCGGCAGGATCAGGAACATGGCGCCCCAGGCCGCACTTTCGGCGCCCAGACCGTGGCGCATGATCAGGCCGCAGACCGCGACGCCGATGGCCCAGCCGAACATGATCAGGCTGAAAAAGAACGCGGCCAGCGCCAGGCCCATGCCGTAGACCGAGAAATCGAAAAACACCCAGGCCATGAAACTGACCGGGACCATGCCGACCAGGGTGCGGATCAGGCCCATCGCCAGGATCGAGGCGGCGAATTCACCGGGCCGCAGCGGGCTGACGAACAGATTGCCCAGATTGCGCGACCACATTTCTTCCAGGAACGAGATCGCCACGCCCAGCTGCACGCGGAACATCGAATCCCACAGCATCATGCCGGCGATGAACACGCCAAAGGCCTGGGCGACATACGAGGTCTTGCCGGCCAGGAACTGGGTCAGGAAGCCCCACATGATCATCTGCACCGCCGGCCAGTAGATCAGCTCGACCACGCGGGTCCATGACCCCGACAGCAGATACCAGTGCCGCAGCAGCATGGCGGTCATGCGCTGCAGGCTGCAGCTGATGCTGCTGCCACTGTTCATGCCGGTGCTCATGCCGGTGCCCCTTCCAGCGCGGCAGCCTTGCCCTGGCCGCGCGCGATATCGAGGAACACTTCCTCCAGATTGCGCCGGCCATAGCGGTCGATCAGGTCTGGTGCACTGCCGCGGTCGACGATGCGGCCTTCCTTCATCATCAGCACCTGGTCGCACAGCCGCTCGACCTCGCCCATGTTATGCGAGGCCAGCAGGATGGTGATGCCGCGCTCCTGCCGGTATTTCTCCAGCAGGCTGCGCACCCAGTCGGCGGTATCGGGATCCAGCGAGGCCGTTGGCTCGTCCAGCAGCAGCATGTCGGGCTGGTTGATCAGCGCCTTGGCCAGTGCAACGCGGGTTTTCTGCCCGGCCGACAGCGCCCCGGCCGGCCGGTCGAGCAGGGCGGCGAAGTTCAGTTCCTCGGCCAGCTGCTCGATGCGCGCCGCAGCCTGCGGCACCGCATAGAGCCCGGCAAACACCTTCAGGTTCTGCCGCACGGTCAGGCGATGCGGCAAGTCGACATAGGGCGAGGAGAAATTCAGCCGCGGCAGGATGTGATGCCGGTCGCGCAGCATGTCGGTGCCGAGGATATGGATGCTGCCGGCCGAGGGTTTCAGCAGGCCGAGCAGCATGGCGATCGTGGTGGTCTTGCCGGCGCCATTGCCGCCCAGCAGGGCGGTCACGCTGCCCGGCGCCACCTGGAAGTCGATGCCATCCACGGCGCGCACCTGCTTGTCGGCCGTGCCATAGGTCTTGGCAAGGCCGGAAACGACAATGGCGGCGCTGGTTTCGGGGGCTGACGGCATCGGCTAAGGTATTTCCACCGCAGGATAAAATTGTTCCGCCCTGATATGGACAGGGCAGGGGAATTTGTCTATAACCGCGCGCCGTTGCGAATAAAAGCCGTAACGGCGGTATCGAAGATACCCGTGCCCAGGTAGCTCAGTTGGTAGAGCAGAGGACTGAAAATCCTCGTGTCGGCGGTTCAACTCCGTCCCTGGGCACCATCTTTTCAAATACTTAGTCGGTGATTTTAGGTTGCTTGAACTGCAAAACTCGAAAAAGTTTTGCAAGCAAGTCATTGATTCGCGTCTAAGCCATGAGGTGAGCTTGGGTTCATTTGTCTTCGATACAATGAACCGATCAAAGCACTTCTCTATCTATACTCAAAAGCCTCCACCACCCTGCGAGACTCGGCCTCAACAGGTCCTCGCGTGTCAGTGCTTTAGCCTTTGCCTTGGCCCACGGCTTTAGACTGAATTCGCATCAGATATTTATCAAACATCGGGACAGTAAATGCGGTGTCGCCGTGGGCGGGGCTGTAAATCATGCCCTTTTTGATTAGAGAGCTGCGAACGGGAGCAATGCTTTCAACAGCAACACGGAGTTGTCCTGCAATGTCGCCGGAGCGATGAGGGCCTGCTCCCAGCTTCGCCATTGCGAACATGTAATCGCGCTCCCGTGGGGTGAGGCGATCAAATCGCACTCGGAAGAAGCTCTCATCCAAGCTGGAAATTGCATTAATACTGGCGGCGTTGACGTCATCAATTGTAATGGGGGACTGCGCGGCGATATTCCATGAATGGTATCCCCATTCCTGCAAGAAATAGGGATATCCCTCAGTCACTTTTTTCACATACGCAAGGGCTTCTGAAGTGAAGTCTACTCCTTCCCGTTTTGCCGGTTCTTCTATTGCTTTGATGGTATCGGAATCGCTTAGTGCGTCCACTTTTGGATAATCGAAGAGTCTTTCCGCGTATGATTTAGATTTGCCAGCAAGACCTACTAGCTGTGGCAGGCCAGCGCCAATGAGCACGAGGGGTAACTGTTTCTGGGATACACGATGCATGGCCATTATGAGAGCACTGAATTCGTTCTCGTCGACATATTGAAGTTCATCAATGATGAGTGCGACAGCAGTCCCTCTTGCCTTCGCGGCGTTACCAATCGCTTCAAAAAGATCAGGAAGGTCTGCTTCGATATCACCGCTGTCGGCGGTGCCTTTCAGTGGTTCAATGCTTAAGCCAAAATCTACTTCACCAATTGTGACTTTCACTGCGTTGGCGAAAGCGCGAAGCACCATCATGCCGCTCTTAACGGCTTCGGTAACTTTCTCCTTCGTGTCGAGGCGGTAGAGAATCTTCCTGAGGCAAGGGATAAGTACTTCCGTCAGCCTTTTAGTTTCAGGAATTTCGATAACAGCGGCGATAAAGCCCTGTGCTTCAGCGACCTCTTCAATTTTATTGAGCAGGACCGTTTTGCCCACTCCGCGCAAACCCACCAGCATGAAACTCTTGGCGTGGCGACCAGCGCGAACTCGCGCCAATGTAATCTTGCTGCGTTCAAGAATTTCATCGCGTCCGGCTAATTCCGGTGGCTGACTGCCTGCACCAGGTGCAAAGGGATTTGTAACCGGGTCCATAGGTATCTTTCGTATCTTACGATGATTTATGAATTAATATAATATTACTCATAAGTAATAATAAGGTCAATTGAATTTGGGCTGTGTGGTCCTCAGGATTGGTTTTGCAAAACACTAGTAACTCATTGATATAGAGTCGGCCCGTATCCAGAGGTTTTGCAAGCAACATATTGAAATATATAATATAAACGTCTGACTGAAAATCCTCGTGTCGGCGGTTCAACTCCGTCCCTGGGCACCATTTTCCCCTGAAAATCGCAGTCCTAAAACCGGCGCATCAGCGCATCGACGCGGTCCAGATGCCGGCGCAGGGATTCCGGCGTCGCCACATTCATGTGGTAATAGGCGTGATAGTCCACGCGGGTGCCGCCGGTCAGCGCGCGCAGGTATCGCGTGATCACCTTGCGCGGCGGGTCGCCCATGAACAATGCCATCCAGCGCGGCCGGCCATAGGTGGTGAAGGCGGCAATCTTTTTCAGATGCGTCAATGCCGGTTTCACATCGGCCGGGTCGCTGATGTCGAAAGCCACGCCGGGCATCAGCACGCGGTCGAACCAGCCCTTCAGGATCGCCGGCAGGCCGAAACACCAGACCGGAAAACACAGCACCAGGGCCTCTGCCGCCAGCAGGCGGTCGACATAAGGCTGCACCGGCGCGCGATTCACCGCCGTGTTGTGATAGTTCAGGCGCTCCTCCCGGCTCAGCACCGGATTGAAGCCCTCGGCATAGAGGTCGCAGTCATCCACTTCATGGCCGGCGGCTTTCAGTGCCGCTACCACGCGGGCATGCAGCGCGGCATGGAAACTGGTTTCGACCGGATGGGCATAGAGAACCAGAACGCGCATCAGTCGGCTTTGTCCTTGGGGGTGGGCATCGGCAGGCTGTCACGCACCGCCTTCAGCCTGGCATGCAGCGCGTCGTCGCGGATGCGCGGCAGCAGGCGGTCCAGCTCGGCGGCGATTTCCGCAGGCGACAGATAGCCGCGCCAGGCATCGGGTGCCTCATCGAGACTGCAAACAGTGGATGCGGGCGGCTTCGGTTCATCCATGGCCAAAGTGTAGCGCAGAGACGCGTGGCTGTCGTCATCGACCTGTCATCGCAGCGGCATCGCAGTGTCATGCTTGGCCGTTACCGACTCTCCTCCCATACACC
>NZ_CALRUC010000011.1:0-62720 GCF_943371255.1 Ferrovibrio terrae
AAGATAAGCACTCTATCCCTTAATTCAAGGTTACTATTCGAAAAGGCCTAAGATTTCACAATCTTGCCGCAATTTGGCGATCGCAGCCCCAGATATAGGGGGGTCGATTGACAAAACCCACCCCCTGCCGTTTTATAGTCGGTGCAATCCGATGTTTTGGCCTGCTGCTGTGGGCCGTCGGTCCCGGGTGTTCCGGCTGATAGTGTTCAGACGCCTCCAAAATCCAGGATTGTCCGGCCTGCATGTGCAGGTCTGGTCTGTGACTATGCCTATCAGGAGTTTCCTATGGCGAACGGTACCGTGAAGTGGTTCAACAGCACCAAGGGCTTTGGCTTTATCCAGCCGGAAGCCGGCGGCAGCGATGTCTTCGTGCATATCAGCGCCGTCGAGCGCGCCGGCCTGAATGGCCTGAACGACGGCCAGAAAGTCAGCTACGAGCTGGCGACCCAGAAAGGCAAGACCTCGGCGGTGGACCTCAAGGTTCTTTGAGCGCCTGCGATCATCGCATCGCACGAAACGGCGCCCTCACGGGCGCCGTTTTTTTGCGCCATTTTCATAGGGGCCGTCAGACCTGCGGCAGGCCAAAAACTTCGCGCGGCTCGGCCACGCCGCGCAGGCTGTGATACCCTAGGGACACTAGGCCGGTATCAGCGCCGGCGATCCGCACAAAGGTCTCCGAGGCCAGCAGGTTGCGATCCAGCCCGGTACACAGGTTTTCCAGACGCGAGGCCTCGTTCACGGTCGGCCCGATCAGGGTGAAGTCGAGCCGCGCACCGGTGCCGACATTGCCATACATCACCAGGCCTTCATGCAAGGCGATGTCGAGCGCCAGGACGGGTAGCCCCGTTGCCGCACGACTGGCATTGAGCGCGTCGACCGCGGCAAGCGCGGCCTGTGCCGCCTGCAGCGCGGCCATGCCGACATCCTGTGCCGAACGCCGATCATCCAGCTGAAAACTCGCCAGCAGTCCATCGCCGAGAAATTTCAGCACCTGCCCGCCTCCCGCCTCGATGGCCGGGCCGAGACAGTCGAAATAGGCATTCAGCGTTTCGACCAGGGGCTCGATCTCCAGCCGGTCGGCCAGGGCCGTGAATCCGCGCAGATCGGCATAGAGAATCACCGCCTCGATCCGCTCGGCTTGGCCGCGCTGGATCACACCGTTCAGCACGCGATGGGCCGCATCGCCGCCGATATAGGCGGCGATCAGGTCGCGGCTCATCTGGGTCAATGTGGCCGCCTTGACCGCCAGCGCCAGCAGCGGCACCAGCCGGCGCAGCCGCGTCAGGTGATCCTCGCTGAAACCACCCGCCCGCATGGTGGTGAAACTGCTGATCATGCCGATACCGGCATAGCGGTCGGTGATGTGATGGGAATTCTTGAAGGTCCAGCCGAAGCTGTGCGCCATGGCAAACCAGTCGGTCAGCCCCTGCTCGGCAAATTCCTGGAGCACCGGGAAATCGTATGTCGCATCCGGCCCGACCAGCGGACGATGCAGTTCTCCGACCTCGCTGGCCAGCATGTGGCGCAACGGACTGGCCACCCAGGCGGCAGGCTCCTCATCAGGATTGCGATGCGGCATGGCATCGTTGCCGATCAGGCCGTCTGTCTGCGTCCAGGTATAGCCGCGCGCCCGAAGCAGCGGATGCAGTGTCGCCATGCCGACGAACACCCGCTGCAGCGGAATACCGGCCGTGACGACCTGGCCACAGAAACCGGTGATCAGGGTTTCGGGAGCGACATCATCCAGGCCGGCCTTGACCAGCCACATCGCCACCGGGATGTCGCTCGCCGGCATATGTTCGCTATTGGGAATCATCATGCCCCCAGATTACACGACCACAGTGCCGATTTCCTGTGATGGCTGTTGGATTTATCTGTTTTACGCAGACTCATTCCCGCCGGATCAGCCCGGTGAGCGGTTTGGCGGCCCACCGGTCTCATCCGCCCGTGGGTCAAGGTCGGCCCGGACCGGCGCGGTACTCGGCATCGGCACGAAATCGGCCTTCTGCTCTTCTGGCGGTGCGGCGCGCTGGCGCATGCGATAGAGGGCAAAGCCCGCCATGGTGGCATGCATGACCGCGGTGAACCCGAACAGGCCAAGCGGTCCGAACCGGTCCATCGCCACGCCGGCGATCACCGGGCCGATCACCGAGCCGACACCATTGGTCAGCAGCAGGCCACCGGCCACGGCGACGAAATCGACATCCTTGGCCATGTCGTTGGTGTGGGCGACGCTGAGGGCGTAAAGCGGAAACGAGAAGACCCCGAACAGGAAGGCGGCAACGATCATCACCGCCGGCATGCTCAGATAGATGAAGATCAGCAGAAGCGCAGACACACAGGCCAGGGCGCAGGCGATCATGATGGTGCGGCGGCGGTCCATACGATCCGACAGCCGGCCGAATGGCCATTGCGCCAGCGCGCCGCCCACCACGGTGGCGCTCATGAACCAGGCGATCTGCGGCACCGTCAAACCGGCCTGTGAAGCGAAAGCCGGGGCCATGCCCCAGAAGGCGCCATTGGCGAGGCCGACGGTGAGTACGCCGGCGACGCCGACCGGCGAAACGCGATACAGCTTGCGCAGCGACAGGCGCGCCGAGGAAATCGGCGCCGGCGCCGGCGAGCGGGTCAGCGCCACCGGCACGGCAGCGAGCGAAACCAGGATCGATGCCAGGCTGAACAGATGGAAGCGCACCGGATCGTCGACCAGCATCAGCATCTGGCCCAGCGTGATGACGGAAAAATTCACCGTCGTGTAGGTGGTGAAAACGACACCCCGGTTTTCCGGCGTGGCACGTTCGTTCAGCCAGCTTTCGATGATCAGGTACAGGCCGGCCAGGCACATGCCGGTCATCGCGCGCAGCAGCCACCAGGGCAGCGGGCCGACCAGCATCGCATGTGCCAGCGGAACCACCGAGGCAATCGAAACCATGGCGGCAAACAGCCGGATATGGCCGGCGCGGCGGATCAGCTTCGGTGTCAGGACACAGCCGGCGACAAAGCCGATGTAATAGGCCGACCCCATCACGCCGATAGACAGCGCGCCAAAGCTTTCCAGATTGGCACGCACCGGCAGCAAGGTGCCCTGCAGACCGTTGCCGGTCAGCAGCAGGGCAACGCTGAGCAATAAGGCGCCGACGGGGGCAAGCGTGGCGATCATGACGTTTCCCAGCCTAGGGTTTCTGCTTCGGTCTGACCGGAGCCGCCGCGGCACACAGCATTACAATATTTCGGCCTGCTCGGGTCAGAGCCAGACGGGCATACGGCATAGGCTCGGTGGATCCGCAAAATTCTCGCATGGGTTGATATACCGGATAACCGTTGAGTCGATACCGCCCTGCGATTGCAGGGGCCAAGAGTTTATAATCTGTATGAAAACCAGTCACTAACCATACCACCCTCCCGGCTCCCATAACTACTTACGGTATTTTAATGAGGGTCATCCAGAAGGCGCGGGATATGACTCCGCCAACTGGTCTCAACCCCGATTAACCCTCATGTACATGCAGAACCTGAAGACCAAACCCGCAATCACCGGCCGCATGTTGCGCATCGGTCTCGGCATCTTCCTGCTGGGCCTGTTTGGCTATGCATTGGTACCGGGGGTGTTCTTCTCGCAACTGCCGACCGGCCGCGTGAATGCCGAACTGGTAACGGTCCGCGCGCCGATCGATGGCCAGATCAGTTATGCCGAGCCTCGCATCGGCGAACGGGTGAAACGCGGCCAGACCCTGGCTGTGCTGCGCGATCTGCCGGATCGCGATGTCCGCCTCGCCAACCTGCAGGCACAAAGCACAAGCCTGGCAGAACGCATCGCCGGCCTTGACCAGCAGGCTGCCGCCATGGAGCCGTTGCTGCAGCGCCTGGGCGGCGACAGCCGTAATTTCCGTGACGCGGTGATTTCCAATCTGCTGGCGCAGATTGCAGAAGCCGATGCGCGTGTGCGCCAGGCCGAGGCCAATCTCCGCCTGGTGGACGCGCAGTTCAAGCGTATCGAACCCCTCGCCGCCAAGGGCTTTGCCAGTCGCGCCGATTTTGATCGCCGCCACTCTGAAGTGGATGTGGCCCAGGCCGAGCTGGCAGCCCAGCGCCGCAGCCTGGATCGTCTGCGCCAGGAGCGTCAGGCCGCCGATCAGGGGATTTTCCTCAGCGACTCCTACAACAACGCGCCCTATTCACAGCAGCGCCGCGACGAGATCGAACTGCAGCGTCTGGCCCTGACCAGCCGCAAGGCCGAACTGGAGGCCGAGCGTGCCCAGGTTGACCGCCAGATCGAGGCCGAGCAGCGTCGCCGCCAGCAGATGGGCGAAGCTGTGATCGCCTCCCCGGTCAATGGCGTGCTGTGGCGCCAACTCGAAAGTGATGGCGCCACGCTTGGCGTCAGCCTGCCGATGCTGCAGGTCGCCGACTGCTCGCGTATCTTCTTCGAAGTACTGCGCGACCGCCGCTCCGGCGAAACCCTCTCGATCGGCGACAGCGTCATGGTCGAATTCGAGCGCAATGGCCGCATGGTCAATCACAAGGCCCAACTGGTCGGCCTGCGCGGCGATCAGGATGTCGGCCGGGAATTCGCCATTGCCACCGCCGCCAGCGCCGACCAGCTGCGCCTGATCTTCTCGGTCGATTTCGCATCGGGCAACGGTGGTAACGGCGCCGCCACGTCACAGGTGCAGGTGCAGAACGGCCAGCCGGAAGCCTGCCCGATCGGCCGCGTCGGCCGCCTGCATGCCAGCGACACCGTGATCGACCGCACCACACGCCGTCTGAACGACCTGTTCAGCGGCAGCTGACCGACGTGAACAATCTGCTGGCCACGATTCCCGGTGTTGCCCTGCTGGCCGGGGCCCTGCTGCTGCTGCCGCTGGTCAAACCCACCAACCTGCTGGTGCGGCGTAGCCTGATCGTGATCGTCCTGCTGCTCAGCCTGCGATATTTCTGGTGGCGCATCACAGAAACCGTGCCACCGCTGTCGCAGCCGGCAGATTTCACCTTCGGCCTGCTGTTTCTCATCCTCGAACTGATGCTGGCTTTCAGCACCTATGTCTGCCTGGTCACCTTCTGGCGCCATCGCGACAACACGCCGCTTGCCGAAGAGAACGAACGCAAGAGCCATCACAGCACCACGATGCCGGCGGTCGATGTCTTCATCCCGACCTATAACGAATCCTGGGAGGTGCTGGAGCGCAGCATCCTCGGCGCCCGGGCGCTGGACTACCCGAATTTCACGCTCTGGGTGCTGGACGATACGCGGCGCGACTGGTTGCGCGACAAATGCGCCGCATTGGGCGTGCGTTATCTGCGCCGCGACAGCAATGAAGGCGCCAAGGCCGGCAACATGAATCATGCGCTGGCGATATCGAAAACCGAAACCAACGCGCCCTTCATCATGGTGCTGGACGCCGATTTCGTGCCGAAGCGGAAATTCCTGCGCCGCATCGTCGGGTTCTTCGACGATCCGAAGGTGGCGCTGGTGCAGACGCCGCAGTTCTTTTTCAACCCGAACATGCTGCAACATAACTTCATGCTGTCGGAATCCTGGGTCGACGAGCAGCGCTTCTTTTTCGACACGCTGCAGCCGGCAAAGGACGCCTGGGACGTTTCCTATTGCTGCGGCACATCCTTTGTCGCCCGTCGTGCCGCCATCGAGGATATCGGCGGCTATCCGATGGAAACCATCACCGAGGATATCCTGCTCAGCTTCAAGCTGATCGATGCCGGCTATGTCACGCGCTACCTGAACGAAAAACTGTCCAACGGCCTGGCCCCGGAAACCATCGCCGAATATATCAAGCAGCGCAGCCGCTGGGGCATCGGTGCGATCCAGTCGCTGTTTGTCAAGGTCGGCCCCTTCGGCCGCAACAACCTCGACCTGATGCACCGTTTCCTGTTCCTGGAAACCGCCAATTACTGGCTCAGCCTGCCCACCTTCTGCCTGTTCGGGCTCATTGCCCCCTTGTTGTACTGGTATGGCGGCATCTCGATCCTGCGGGCCGATGCCGGCGACTACGCCTATCACTTCATGCCGGCCTTCTTCTCGTCTACCGCACTGTTCGTCTGGGTCTCCAGCGGCCGCATCATGCCGATCCTGACCGACCTGACCGAATTCGTCTGCGCCTCGCGCGTCGCGCCCTCGGTGTGGACGGCGCTGCTCTTCCGCAAGGCGCAGACCTTCCGGGTTACCAGCAAGGGCGTGATGACCGACCGCGTGCAGATCAACTGGACCGTCATGCTGGAAGCCGGCGCATTGTTCGCACTCACCGCGATCGCCATCATTGCCTATCGCACCAGCCTGGTCGAAGGCCGCCAGCCCGATGGTGGCGATCCGGCGCTCTATACCTTCTGGAGCTGCTGGAACCTGCTGATCCTGGCGCTGGTCATGCTGCTGTCGGTGGAACGCCCGCGCCAGCGCCGCGAGGAACGCTTCGATCTCAATGAACCCGCCACACTGCTGTGGCAGGGACTGCGCCAGCCGGTGCGGCTGCTCGACATGTCGGTCTCGGGTGCGCGCCTCGATCTGCCGCCGGCCCTGGCCATGCAGCTGCGCGATGCCGACATCATCATCGAGATCGCCGAGATCGGCCCGGTGACGGCACAGGTCACCTCGGCCGGCAGCGGCCTGGTGCATCTGCGTTTCGGCGCCGGTTCGCCGCGCGAGGCGATCATCACCAAGCTCTATACCGGCAATTACGAGAGCGTGGCGCAGCGGGCCGATATCGGCACCGCTTTCACCGGCGTGTTCAAGCGGGCGTTTGGCTGGCAGTGAGTTGATCCCGGTCCCCGGTTGCCATAGGTCTATGGCACGGGAGGCAAACATGGATCGCAAGCAGCATTGGGACACGGTCTACACCAGCAAGGCCGAAACCGAGGTCAGCTGGTTCCAGGATAATCCGGCCACCTCGCTTGCCCTGATCGAGCAGGCGGCCATCGGCCTTGATGCGGCGGTGGTCGATATCGGCGGCGGTGCCTCGCGCCTGGTCGATGCCCTACTCGCTCGTCAATACAGATCCATTTCAGTGCTCGATATCGCCGTTGATGCCCTGGCGAAAAGCAAGGCGCGTTTGGGCGCGCAGGCCGCGGACGTCACATGGATCGTTGCCGACATCACGCGCTGGCAGCCGCCACAGCAGTATGCGCTCTGGCATGATCGCGCGGTGTTTCACTTCCTCACCGATCCGGCCGACCGCCTCGCCTACAGAACCGCTCTGCTGGCCGGCACGGCGGCGGGCAACCGGATCATCATCGCCAGCTTCGCGCTGGACGGCCCGGAACGCTGCAGCGGCCTGCCGGTGATGCGCTATGCACCCGAGACTCTGCAGGCTGAACTCGGCACGCCGTTTGTGCTGACCGACTCCCGGCACGAAGAACACCGCACGCCCGGCGGCGGCGTTCAGCGCTTCCAGTATAGCTGCTTCATCCGCACCTGACTGTCAGCCCCGGGTGAAAGCCTCCAGCGCCGCCGGCGCCACGCCAGCCTGCGCAGCAATGCGGCCGGCAAGCTGGACTGCGGCGGGACGCAACTTGCCCGGCGGGCGATCGAGCCAGTAGGACACTGAATTCAGTGCAATGCGATGATCCACCGCCACCACGCGGCCGGCATCGATATCGCGCTGTGCCAGCGGCGGACGGGCCAGCGCGATGCCCAGCCCGCAGGCGGCGGCATCCAGCACCAGGCCGTAATCCTCGAAGCGGCGATCATGCACGGCAGGCCGATAGTCGAGCCCCTGTTCGGCGAACCAGGCGCGCCAGCCGGTGGCACTGGAATCATGGATCAGCGGATAGTTCAGCAGGCGCTTGGCATCGCCGCTGCCGATGATCCTGGCGAGTTCCGGCGAGGCGACGGGATAGCACCATTCCTCGAACAGCTGCAGCGACAGGCGGCCCGGCACTTCGCCACGGCCGCAGCGCAGCGCGAGGTCGATGCCCTCCTCTTCCATGTCGACCTGCCGGTGATCGACGCTGAACAGGATGCGCAGGCGCGGCTCGCCGCCATCTTCCAGCGCGGTCAGTCGCGGCATCAGCCAGCGGCTGCTCACCGAGGGCAGCGCGCTGAGCCGCACCACCGCCGTGCCGCGCGGTTCGGTCCAGCGGTCGGAATAGGCGCCGATCAGCGCAAAGGCCTCGCGGGTGGAGACATAGAGCCGGTCGCCATCGGGTGTCAGCGTCACGCCGCGCGCCTCGCGCTGGAACAGCTTGAGGCCGAGCCAGCGCTCCAGCTTCGCCACCTGCCGGCTGATCGCGCCATGGGTCAGGTTCAGCCCCTCGGCGGCGGCGGAAAAGCTGCCCAAGCGGGCCGCGGCCTCGAAGGCGCGCAGGGTATCGAGCGGGGGAAGCTGGGCGGGCAAGCTGTGATCCATACGCACAGCTGACCCACTATCTATTCGATTGTCAATCAGCTGATGCCGCCCCATGCTCTAGCTCATTGATTTTCAAGGAGCTTTCCCATGACCACCGCTTGCCCAGCCCTGCCGGCCCCGTCCGGGGCGACCCCGTCCCGGATCGATACCACCACCCTGATCCTGGTGGCGATCACCGTGCTGGGCTGGGCATCCGCCTTCCCGGCTATCCGCCTCGGCCTCACCGGTTTCGGCCCGCTGGAGCTGGGGGCGCTGCGCTTCGGGCTGGCCGCCATCCCGGCCGCCATCTTCCTCGCCGTCACCCGCCCGGCCCTGCCGGGCTGGCGCGACGGCTGGCGGTTTGCCTTCGGCGGCGTGGTGTTCGTCGCGCTCTATACCGTGCTGCTCAATCTGGGCCAGCAGACCGTGCCGGCGGCCGCCGCCAGCTTCATCATCAACGTCAACCCGATCCTCACCGCGCTGCTGGCCATGGCCTTCCTGAACGAGCGTTTCGGGCTGTATGCCTGGCTCGGCACGGCCTTGTCTTTCCTCGGCGTCGGTTTCATCGCGGTCGGCAAAATCGACGGCTTCAATGTCGACAGCGGCGTGCTGCTGGTGCTCGGCGCCACCTTCGCCACGTCAATCAACAACATCGTGCAGAAGCCGCTCTTCGCCCGCCACAAGCCGCTCACCGTGGCCGCGTGGAATATCGTGATCGGCGCCCTGCTGCTGGCCCCCATGCTGCCCGACAGCATCGCGCAGGCGCAGGCCGCACCCACCGATGCGCTGTTCGCCGCGATCTATCTCGCCGTCATCCCCAGCTTCGTGGTCTACGGCACCTGGGCCATGGTGCTCTCGCGCCTGCCGGCGGCGCGCGCCACCAACATGCTCTACGCCGTGCCGCCGGTGGCGACACTGATCGGCTGGCTCTGGCTCAGCGAAGTGCCGACCACGCTTGGCCTGATTGGCGGCGCACTGGCGCTCGGCGGTGTGGTGCTGGTGAATGTGAAGAGATAGGAAGACTGGATGCCTGCTTTCGCGGGCATCCAGGTCTTACGCTATCGATCCGCGTGATGCGCCTTGGCCTGCACGCCGGCTTCGCGGATCTGGCTCAAGGTCTGGCGCGGCGTCAGCGCTTCCGGATCGAGCTTGATCTCGATGATCGCCGGCTTGCCGCTCGCCTGCGCGCGCTTGAAGGCGGCGGCGAAGTCTTCGGTGCGCTCCACCGTCTCACCATGGCCGCCGAAGGCCCGCGCGTAAGCTGCGAAATCCGGGTTCTTCAGTTCGGTGCCGCTGATGCGGGCGGGATACTCGCGCTCCTGATGCATGCGGATGGTGCCATACATGCCGTTGTTGACCACGACGGCGATGATGTTGGCGCCATACTGCAGGGCGGTGGCAAATTCCTGGCCATGCATCAGGAAACAGCCGTCGCCGGCAAAAGCCACCACCGTGCGCTGCGGGTTGATCAGCTTGGCCGCCACCGAGGCCGGCAGGCCATAGCCCATCGAGCCCGACGTAGGCGCCAGCTGGTTGCTGTGGCGGCGATAACGGTGGAAGCGGTGCACCCAGGTGGCGTAGTTGCCGGCGCCGTTGCAGAACACCGCATCGGCCGGCAGCGTCTCGTCGAGCCATTTGATGATCTGCGACATCTGCACATTGCCCGGCGAGGTCACCGGCGCCTGCCAGGCCTCGTAATCGGCGCGCGACTGCTTGGTGGCCGCCGCCCAAGCCTTGCCATCCACCGGGCCCATCTTCGTGAGCGCGGCGGCGAAGCCGGCATTGCTGGCATGGATCGGCAGATCGGCGGAATAGACGCGGTTCAGTTCCTCGGCGCCGGCATGCACATGCACGATCTTCTGGTTCATCACCGGAATGCCGAACATGGTGTAGCCGCCGGTCGCCATCTCGCCCAGCTTCGACCCCATCACCAGCAGCAGATCGGCCTCCTTGACGCGGGCCTGCAGCTTGGGATTGATGCCGATGCCGACATCGCCGACATAATTCGGCCAGTCGTTATCCAGATAGTCCTGGCGGCGGAACACCGCGCCCACCGGCATGTCAGACGCCGCGGCCCACTCCTGCACTTGCGCGCGAACGGCCTCGCTCCAGCCGCTGCCACCCACGATCATGAAGGGCTTTTTGGCATCCTGCAGCATGGCTTTCAGCTGCGCCATCTGCTCCATCGACGGATGCGCTTCGGCCGGAATCACCGGACGGCCATCGGCGCAGTCCACCATATCGGTCAGCATGTCTTCCGGCAGCGCCAGCACCACCGGCCCACGCCGGCCCGACATCGCCACGCTGAAAGCGCGGCTGATGAATTCGGGGATGCGCGCCGCATCGTCGATCTGCGCCACCCATTTCGCCATCTGGCCGAACATGCGGCGATAGTCGACTTCCTGGAAGGCCTCGCGCTCCATCATGTCGCGGCCGACCTGGCCGATGAACAGGATCATCGGGGTCGAATCCTGAAACGCGACATGCACGCCGGCCGAAGCATTGGTGGCGCCCGGGCCACGCGTCACCATGCAGATGCCCGGCCTGCCCGTGGTCTTGCCATAGGCATCAGCCATCATCGCCGCGCCGCCTTCCTGGCGGCAGATCACGAACTTCATGTGGTTGGTATGGTCGTGCATCGCATCCAGCACGGCGAGGAAGCTTTCGCCCGGCACGCCGAAGGCCATATCGACGCCATGCAGGCGCAACTGCTCGACCAGGATCTGACCACCACTGCGTTTCATGATCGGTACTCTCTGACTGAAATGTTAGCGCTTGATCGGGGCGAAGGCCGCCGGGGTCATCAGCTGGTTCTGCTGGTTGATCAGATAACCGGCCTCGCCGCTCGCCTTGAGATAGGCCTGCCAGTCCGGATCGGCCTGCATGCCCGCACGCTTGGTCTCGCGGTCGGCGGCGCTCTCATAGGCCCAGATATGGATATAGGTGTTGATCGGGCCGGTCTCGGTGACCAGGAAGGCAAACGGCTGGCCGAGATGGCGGGTCTGCGCCTTGAAGCCGAGCTTCTCATACATTTCGAGCTGCAGCTTGATGGTGCCGGGGCGGCAGGTATAGGTGCGGACGTCGAGCAGCATGGACAGGAATCCTCCGGGGTTTCGGCCAAGGACACTAGGCAGCGACCGGCGCCCGCGCAAGCCGCCCGGAACGACCAAACTGGCCACGAAGGCGTGGGGTTAGAGCCTTGTTCACGTGGCGGAATCCCGGCATAAGCAGACGGGCTATAAGCGGGAGGAAAAGCATGCAGATTGCCGCGCGGATGTCGCGTCTGGGCTCGGAGAGCGCCTTCGAGGTGCTCGCACGTGCGAAGGCTCTGGAAGCCCAGGGCAAGAGCGTCATCAATCTCGGCATCGGGCAGCCCGATTTCCCCACCCCGCCGCATGTGGTCGAGGCCGCGATCAAGGCGTTGCGCGACGGCCATCACGGCTACACGCCGGCCAACGGCATCCTGCCCCTGCGCGAAGCGGTCTGCGCCGAGATCGCGACCCGCTACAAGGTGAATGTCTCCCCCGACCGCATCGTCATCGTGCCCGGCGGCAAGGTGACGATGGCGACCGCCATCGAAATGTTCGGCGAGCCCGGCGCCGAGATCATGTATCCCGATCCCGGTTTCCCGATCTATGAATCGCTGGTGAATTACACCGGCGCCACGCTGGCCGGCTATCCGCTGCTGGAAAAGAACGGCTTCGCTTTCCGCGCCGAAGATCTGCTCGCGCGCATCACGCCGAACACGCGGCTGCTGATCGTCAATTCACCGGCCAATCCCACCGGCGGCGTCGCGCCGGCCAGTGAAGTGAAAAAGCTGGTCGAGGGTCTGCAGCGCTTCCCGCATGTCACCATCATGGCCGACGAGATTTATTCGCGCCTGGTGCTGGATGGCGACGGCACCTATGCCAGCTTCATTCCCTATCTCGACCAGTTGCAGGATCGCCTGATCATCCTGGAAGGCTGGTCGAAGACCTATGCCATGACCGGCTGGCGGCTCGGCTGGGGCCTGTGGCCGGCGCGGCTGGCCGAACTCGCCACCAAACTGGCCATCAACACGCATTCCTGCGTCAACGCGCCGACGCAGTTTGCCGGCATCGCCGCCCTCACCGGCCCGCAGGATGCGGTGGAAGAGATGCGGCTGGCCTTCCGCCGCCGCCGCGACCTCTGCGTCGCCGGCCTGAACAAGATCCCGGGCATGAGCTGCATCAAGCCCGAGGGCGCTTTCTATGCCTTCCCCAACATCACCGAGACCGGCCTCAACGCCCGCCAAATGCAGGACGGGCTGCTGGAACAGGCAGGGGTTGCCACGATTGCGGGCACCAGCTTCGGCAGCCATGGCGAAGGCTATATCCGGCTGTCCTTTGCTGCCTCGGATCAGGCCATCACCGAGGCGCTCGGCCGTATCGCCAGCTTCCTGAGCCAGGCACGGCCGAAACATTAGGCGTTAAACGGCCTATTTTTTATACAAATAGGACATAAAATGAGCAAAAAGACCCTTCGAACTTATCCACACCCCCGTCTCTAGCGGGAATCCAGCGCGTTAAAGCCAGGTTAACACTGGCATAGAGCGTGCATAATTGAACCCGTCATTCCATTCCGGCCAAAGTGTTGTAGCACCCATGAAAAAGATCGAAGCCATCATCAAGCCCTTCAAGCTCGACGAAGTGAAGGAAGCGCTCCACGAGATCGGCCTTCAGGGCCTCACCGTCACCGAAGCCAAGGGCTTCGGTCGCCAGAAGGGTCACACCGAGCTGTATCGCGGCGCCGAGTATGTCGTCGACTTCCTGCCCAAGGTGAAGATCGAGGTCGTGCTCGATGACGCCATGGTTGAAAAGGCGGTCGAGGCGATCACCCAGGCGGCCCGCACCGGCCGTATCGGCGACGGCAAGATCTTCATCTCCACCGTCGAAGACGTCATTCGCATCCGCACCGGTGAAAAGGGCGCGGAAGCAGTCTGACGGCGGAGCAGGAACACTCCGCCTTCATCACTCTCATCGGATCGGCCCACCTCTCCGGATCGTCCCCATGAGTCGTTACCAACCAGGGAAGAACTAGCAGGAAAAAACAGCCATGGCTGATGCAAAATCCATTGTGAAGCAGTTTAAGGACAAGGACGTCAAGTACGTCGACTTCCGGTTCACCGATCCGCGCGGCAAGTGGCAGCATGTCGCCTTCGACATCACCATGATCGATGAAGCCACCCTCAAGGAAGGCATCATGTTCGACGGTTCGTCGATTGCCGGCTGGAAGGCGATCAACGAGTCCGACATGCTGCTGAAGCCCGACTTCGACAGCCTCACCTACGATCCCTTCTCGGCGCAGACCACCGCCGTGCTGTTCTGCGACGTTCTCGAGCCGCATGAAGGCACCCCGTACAACCGCTGCCCGCGCTCGATCGCCAAGGCCGCTGAAGCCTACATCAAGACCAGCAAGACCGGCGACGTGGCCTACTTCGGCCCGGAAGCCGAGTTCTTCGTCTTCGATGACGTGCGCTTCAAGACCTCGATGAACGAAACCTTCGTCTACCTCGACGACATCGAAGGCGACTACAATTCGGGTAAGGTCTACGAAGGCGGCAATATGGGCCACCGCGCCCCGATCAAAGGCGGCTACTTCCCGGTCGCTCCGATCGATCAGGGCGGCGACCTGCGCTCTGAAATGCTGACCACCATTGCCGGCATGGGCGTGACGGTCGAGAAGCACCATCATGAAGTGGCGAACAGCCAGCATGAGCTGGGTATCAAGTTCGCCACCCTGCTGAAGTCCGCCGACAGCATGCAGATCTACAAGTACTGCGTGCACAACGTGGCGCATGCCTGGGGCAAGAGCGCGACCTTCATGCCGAAGCCGATCAAGGGCGACAACGGCTCGGGCATGCACGTTCACCAGTCGATCTGGAAGGGCGGCAAGCCGCTGTTCGCCGGCAACAAGTATGCCGGCCTCAGCGAGATGGCGCTGTTCTACATCGGCGGCATCATCAAGCATGCCAAGGCGCTGAACGCCTTCACCAACCCGCTGACCAACAGCTACAAGCGCCTGATCCCCGGCTTCGAAGCCCCGGTGCTGCTCGCCTATTCGGCGCGCAACCGTTCGGCCTCCTGCCGCATCCCGTTCGGCGCCGGCGAGAAGGCCAAGCGCGTCGAGGTCCGCTTCCCCGATCCGGGCGCGAACCCCTACCTGGCTTACTCGGCCATGCTGATGGCCGGTCTCGATGGCATCAAGAACAAGATCCATCCCGGCCCGGCCATGGACAAGAACCTGTATGACCTGCCGGCTGAAGAGCTGAGCAAGGTTCCGCAGGTTTGCGGCAGCCTGCGCGAAGCCCTCGAGGCCCTGGACAAGGACCGCGCCTTCCTCAAGGCCGGCGGCGTCTTCTCGGATGACTTCATCGACAGCTACATCGATCTGAAGTTTGAAGAGGTGTATGCCTTCGAGCACACCCCGCATCCGATCGAGTTCTCGATGTACTACTCGGTCTAAAACGACCTTCCCTGGGCCGCGGCTTAACAGCCGGGTGTCCAACAAGCCCCGCCGGTTCCTGCCGGCGGGGCTTTCTTTTTAGACTTCCCCCGGCGCGACCCGGCCCGTAAAATTGACGCGTTGCCCTCCTGGTCAAACCGGGCGACGGGGGAGTGAAGATGCGGCCGGCAATCGCGATCCTGGCTCTGGCGCTGCTTGCGGGTGGCTGCTCGAAGGATTTCAGCACCACCAACATGGCGCGCTATCACGATGCCGGCACACGTGCCGAAAGCAGCCGCGATTATCAGGGCGCCGAAGAGAATTACGAACGTGCCCTGGTCTGGGCCGGGACCGAAAAGGTGCCGCCGGCCATGCTGTCGCTCACGCTCTACAATCTCGGCCGCATGAAGGGCCATGGCTGCAAATTCGAGGAAGCGCGCGAACTGTTGCTGACCTCGCTGGCCCTGGAAGAAGCCACCTCCGGCCCGGCCAGCACGCAGATTTCACGTCGCCTGTTCGAGCTGGCGCGCCTGTTCTATGACCGCAAGCAGTATGCCGAAGCCCTGCCCTATTATGCCCAGGCCATTCCCATGGTGCGGCAGCTTAAACTGGAAAACGAAAATCCGGTCGCCTTCACCGATGCCTTGCAGGAATACGCCACCAGCCTGCGCCAGACCGGCGACCCGCAGACCGCCGAGTCCCTTGCCGCCGAGGTCAGCAACCGGCGCATCCAGCATGCCGACGCCCGACCGCAATACCTGATCGTCCGCTACACCGCGATCTGCCGCAGCACGACCCTGGTGCAGGCTGGCCGCGCCTGAATCTCCGACACCTCCCGGCCGTGCCGGCCCTTGATTCCCAACAGTGGCCCGACCACACTCCGCGCCAATGAGCAACGCCGTCGTCAGCCCTCGCAAAGACATCACCGTTCGTCCCGGGCCAATCCTGTTTTTCGTCGGCGTGGTCAGCTGCTGTTTCGGCATTGCCATGCTGCTGCCGATGCTGGCCGATATCGTCGACGGCCATGAGGACTATACGGTTTTCCTGATCTGCTCGGCGGGCACCCTGTTTCTTGGCGCCGGGCTGGCCTTTGCCACCTATGACCGCACCCAGCAGATCAACCTGAACGAAACCCTGCTGCTGCTGCCGGCCACCTGGCTCACCATCAGCCTGGTCTCGGCCGCGCCCTTCATGCTGTCAGACCTGAAACTACCGCTCGCCGATGCAGTATTCGAAGCAGTGTCCGGCCTGACCAATACCGGCTCCACCGTCATCGTCGGCCTGGATGGACTGCCGAGCGGCCTGCTGCTCTGGCGCTCGCTGCTGATGTGGATCGGCGGCTTCGGCGTGGTGACCATCGCCGTGCTGGCGCTGCCCTTCCTGCGCATCGGCGGCCTGCAGCTGTTCAGCCTCGACCTGTCGCCCAATTCGGCCAAGTTCCTGCCGCGCATCACCGAGGTGGTGTCGCAGATCGGCATCATCTATGCCGTGCTGACCTTCATCTGCATGATCTGCTTCTGGCTCGCCGGCATGACGCTGTTTGACGCCCTCAATCATGCGATGACCGCGCTGGCTACCGGAGGCTATTCCACCCACGACGCCAGCATCGGCTTTTTCCAAAGCGCCGCCATCGACTGGGTCTCGATCGTGTTCATGGCGCTGGGCGCGATGCCCTTCGGCCTTTATATCGTCGCCACCTATGGCCGGCCCGGCATGCTGTGGCGCGATGAACAGGTGCGGCTGTTCCTCGGCATCATCGCTGCGGCCACCCTGATGCTGACCCTGTGGCGCATGCTGAACCATGACGTGCCTGCGGCAGAGGCCGTGCGCCAGTCCGCCTTTGTCGTGGTCTCCACCATCACCACCACGGGCTACACCAGTTACGATTATGCGCTCTGGGGCGGTTTCGCCGAGAATATCGCCCTGCTGCTGATGCTGATCGGCGGCTGCACCGGCTCCACCGTCGGCGGCATCAAGGTATTCCGCATCCTGCTGATGCTAAAAAGCCTGCGCACCCAGGTGCGGCGGCAGATTTTCCCGCATGGCACATTCCGCGTCACCTTCAACGGCGATACCGTGCCTGATGCCGTGCTGCGCGGCGTCGCCACCTATATCTTCGCCTATCTGCTGCTGCTCACCGGCCTGACCCTGGCGATTGCCGCCTTCGGCCTCGATTTCCGCGAGAGCCTCGGCTCGGCGGCCAGCGCGCTGGGTAATGTCGGCCCCGGCCTCGGCCCCGATAGTGGTCCCTGCTGCACCTTCAAGGAGGTTCCGGCTGGGGTGAAGTGGCTGATGTCGTTCGGCATGCTGGCGGGCCGGCTGGAAATCCTCATCCTGCTGATCCCGTTCAGCCGCTCCTTCTGGCGCAACTGACGCGCTCGGGCGTGATCACCGTCACGTCGGCGCCACCCCGCTCCCTTGTTGCGCGGCAGCGGCCGTCTATCGTCTTCGGACATGCTCACCCGTTTCGCCTGTCTCGCGCTGCTGCTCCCTCTCATGGCCTGCGCCGCCACGGATACACCAACCATGCCCGATCTGCCTGCCCATCATCTTGAGCGGTACGATCCGCAAAACGGCGGCCGCTTCCGCAACCCGGCCGGCAGTCCGGTGCCTGAAGACAGCCTGCTACTGGATCGCCTGCCGTTTTTCTGGAGCATGGCCTGGAGCGGGTTCCGCCGGATCGATATTCCGCCCGGTCATGTCCTTGCGCCATCCGAGGTGACGGCCGCGCTGCAACGCCACCACAACAGCGACAGCTACACCTGGATCGGGCATGCTGCTTTCCTGATCCGGCTCGGCGGCACCGCGATCCTGACCGACCCGTATCTGTCCGAACGCGCCGGCCCGTTCAATCTGCTCGGTCCGAAACGCTATGTGCCGGCAGCGCTGACGCCAGCCACGCTGCCCCCCATCGACATCCTTGCGGTCAGCCACAACCATTACGACCATCTCGATCTTGGTGCGATCGGTGCCCTGCCGAACAAGGAACGCGTTGCCGTCGTCGTGCCGCTGGGTCTGGCCGGCTACTTCCGCGACCGTGGCTATACCGACGTCACCGAGCTCGACTGGTATCAGAGCGTCGAACGCAAGGGCGTTACGATCACCTACACACCGGCTGTACATTTCTCGCGCCGAACCGCCTTCGATGCCAATCGCAGCCTCTGGGGCGGCTTCGCATTCAAATCGGCATCGCGCAACCTGTTCTTCTCGGGCGACACCACCTATGGCCCGGTCTTCCGTGAGATCGGTGCGAAACTCGGCCCCTTCGATATGGCTTTCGTGGGTATAGGGGCCTACGAGCCCCGCATCATCATGAGCAGCTCTCACACCACGCCGGAACAGGCTGCCCAACTCGCCAAGGATATCGGCGCGCAGCGAATGATCGGCATGCACTGGGGCACCGTGGTGCTGAGCAACGAACCGCCGTTTGAGGCCCCGGAGCGCCTGCGCGCCGGCGCCGCTGCCGTGGGCTATGCGCCCGGCGAGGCCGATGTCATGCCGATCGGCGAGACGCGGGCCTTCTAGCCGGGAACTTTGGCGGGGCAGCGCCATTATCCTCGACCAGCCCCGAGGAGCCCCGATGCCCAGCGAAACCCTGCATGCCCCGCGCGAACGCCTGTCCGCGAAAACCCTGTCGATGCACCACGCCATCGTCTCGCTGATGGAAGAGCTGGAAGCGGCCGACTGGTATCGCCAGCGTGCCGACGATTGCGAGGATGCAGCACTCAAGAAGATCCTGTTGCACAACATGCGCGAGGAAATCGAGCATGCCGCCATGGTGCTGGAATGGCTGCGCCGCAACGACGAGACCTTCGCCGCGCAGCTGAAGGAATATCTGTTCACCGACAAGGATATCGCTGCGCAGGAAGAAGCCGCGACCGGGAAAGCCTGACGTCAGGCCGCCGCAACGACCTCCAACTCCACCAGCCAATCCGGCAGCAGGGTTTGCACCACGATTGCCGTCGTCGGCACCGCGCGCCCGTTCAGCGCGGCGACCCGCGCATTCTGGTTCGCCTCGACATAGGCTGTGTCGCGCAGGTAGCTGGTGATGCGCACGATATTGTCCACGGTCATGTCGGCGCTGGCCAGGATGGTGCGCAGGTTCGACCAGATCAGCGCCAGTTGCTCATCCAGCGTCTTGCCTGCCACGCCGGCCTGATCCAGGCCCATGGTGCCGGCCACATAGAGAAACCGCGTTGGGTTGCGAACTTCCAGCGCGTGGATGTAATCGGGCGTGGTGGCATAAACGCCCGCAGTCGGATTGCGGGCTATGGTTTCCATGTCTTCCTTCACTGTTTCAGCCGCGCGAGTGCGCGCGTATCGGTCTCCACCATCGCGGTGGCATAGGGGCCGAGCCGGCCGCGCAGGCTGGCGACGGTGGCCGGATCGGCAGTGGCGGGCGACCCTCCATACGGCGGCTGCGGCTCGTATTCAATCTGCAGCTGGATTTCGCGCGCCACCTGCTCGCCAGCAATTGCCGTCACCAGCGCCAGGCCAAAATCGATGCCCGCCGTGACGCCGCCGCCGGTGACGCGGTTGCGGTCGGTCACCACGCGCTCGGCCACCGGCGTGACACCGAAGGCACTCAGCCGCTCCAGCGACATCCAGTGCGTGGTGGCACGATAGCCGTTCAACAGCCCGGCGGCCGCCAGCACCAGTGCCCCGGTGCAGACCGCCGTCACATACCGGCAGCCCGGTGCCTGGCGCTTCAGGAACTCCAGCACCACGACATCTTCCATCGCCTGCAGATGCCCCGGTCCACCGGGCACGCAGACCACGTCCAGCTGCGGACAGTCGGCATAGGTGGTGGTCGGCAGGATGGTGAGGCCGGCGCTGGAACTGCGTACCGGCTGCAGATCATGCGCCAGCAGATGGCAGGTGGCGTTCGGCAGCTTGGAAAATACCTCCCAGGGCCCGGTCAGGTCGAGCTGGGTCAGGTTGGGGAACAGCAGGAAACCGATCTGCAGGGACATGGGACATCCGGGATGATGGTGTGAGACAGCAGCCGCAGTGTGGCGACCCGGCCGGGCCACAGCAAGCCGGAAATCCATGCTGTAGCAAAGGCTTGCACAGGCTGGACAAGCGATCTTGGTCGCGATACCGTATGTTATAATATAACATTAAAGGTACCTGCATGACCGAGGCCGCCCCCAGCCCCCGCCTGCCCGTCACCGTCCTGTCCGGTTTTCTCGGCGCCGGTAAAACCACACTGCTCAACCATGTGCTCACCAACCGCGAGGGACGTCGTGTCGCTGTCATCGTCAACGACATGAGTGAAGTGAACATCGACGCCGCGCTGGTGCGCGATGGCGATGCGAAACTCAGCCGCACGGACGAAAAGCTGGTTGAAATGTCGAATGGCTGCATCTGCTGCACGCTACGCGACGATCTGTTGCAGGAAGTGACACGGCTGGCACAGGACGGGCGCTTCGACTATCTCCTGATCGAATCCACCGGGATCGCCGAACCGATGCCGGTCGCGGCCACCTTCGACTTCCGCGATGAAGCCGGTTTCAGTCTCGCCGACGTGGCTCGTCTCGACACACTCGTCACTGTGGTCGATGCCTATAACTTCATCCGCGATTACGCCTCGACCGATTTCCTGCGCCAGCGTGGCGAAAGCATGGGGCCGGAAGACGAGCGTACCGTCGTCGACCTGCTGATGGAGCAGATCGAATGCGCCGATACGATCCTGCTGAACAAGTCCGATCTGGTCACAGCGGATCAACTGGGTTTCCTTGAGGGCCTGATCCGCAGTTTCAACCCGCGGGCCCATATCGTACCCGCCAGTTTCGGCAAGGTCGCACTCGATCAGATCCTCGATACAGGACGCTACGATCCCCTGCACACACAGAGCTTGCCCGGCTGGCAGCAGGCGCTGCTCGGCCATCACCTGCCGGAAACCGAGGAATATGGAATCCGCAGCTTCGTCTACCGGGCACGGCGACCGTTCCATCCCTGGCGTCTGTATCGCTGGTTCAACAGCGAATGGAAAAACGTATGGCGATCGAAGGGGTTCTTCTGGCTAGCCACGCGCATGCAGCATGTTGGCTCCTGGTCGCAGGCTGGCGCAGTGACGCGCCATGAACGTGCCGGTGCCTGGTGGGCCACCATTCCGCAGGAGCATTGGCCTGACGACGACGAGTGGCAGAGCAGCCTCGATGGCATCTGGCATCCAGACTACGGCGATCGTCGCCAAGAAATCGTCCTGATCGGCGCAAACATGGATGAGGCAAGCCTGCGCCGCGGCTTCGATGCCTGCCTGCTGACGGACAAGGAAATGGCCGGCGGGGTCGAAGCCTGGCAAACGCTGCGCGATCCCTTCCCGCGCTGGGAGCGGCCGTCGCAGCCGGAGGCGGCATGACGCAGCATCAGGCCGCTCCACAAGCCTTGCTCGGACCTGCGCCTGCGATCCTGGAGGGCATTCATCACCCCGGTGTCAACCTCGCGGTCTGGACACGCAGCCTCTCGCCCTGCCTGCAGCTCGCGGCTGCCCAGCGGATTGACAGTGGTACCGCCCCGCTCTGCCTGTATGTGGAACCCGGTGAAGCGGCAGGCCGCCTGCCCGATCTGTTGCCGTCGGCGGCGCTTGCTGCGGATATCGCCTGTCTGGCCGAGCAGTTCCTGCGGATCAGCGGCAGCCCGCGTGCCCATGTCGAGCTTGAAGTCCTGCACCACGATGCCTGCCGTTACTTCCATGTCGATCAGGTCGGTTTGCGGCTGCTCTGCAGCTATGCCGGCCCGGGAACCGAATGGCTCAGCGAGGATAATCTCAACCGTGCCGCCCTCGGCACCGGCAACAATGCCGCCGTCGTCCGTGATCCGCGCCGTGTGCATCGGCTGGAAACCGGCTGGGCCGCTCTCTTCCGTGGCGAGGCGGCCGCCTCCGGTCGAGGCATTGTCCATCGCTCGCCGCCGATCCGGCAGAACGGCGAACGACGCCTGCTGCTGCGTATCGATGTGCCGGGACCGCATATCGCGGAATAGACAGGCGAGCCACGATTGCGCAGTATGGGCGGACCACCGCCGGAGTCCGTCATGGCCCACGCCCTTACACCGTCCTCACCCGCCCCATCCTCATCCAGCAGCGTCACTGGCCATAACCGCCCCGATCTCGACACCGACGCGATCCGCCAGGCCCGCGTCGATCTCGCGGCCTGTTTCCGCATGGCGGCACGGCTCGGCCTGCATGAGGGTATCTGCAACCATTTCTCCGCCATGCTGCCGGGCTATGACGACCTCTTCCTGGTCAATCCCTATGGTTATGCCTTCAGCGAAGTGACCGCCTCGAATCTGGTGGTCTGCGATTTCCATGGCCATGTGGTGGCCGGTGACGGCGTGCCGGAAGCCACCGCCTTCTTCATCCACGGCCGCATGCATAAAAACGTACCGCGCGCCCGTGTCGCCCTGCATACGCATATGCCCCATGCCACCGCGCTCTGCATGGTCGAGGGTGACCCGCTGGTCTTCGCCGGCCAGTCATCGCTGAAATTCTACGGCCGCACCAAGGTCGACCGCGACTATAACGGCCTGGCGCTGGATACCGGCGAAGGCGACCGCATCGCCGCTGCCGTGGGCGATGCCGATATCATCTTCATGCAGCATCATGGCGTGATGGTACTGGGCAAGACCATCGCCGAAGCCTGGGACGACCTGTATTACCTCGAGCGCGCCTGCCAGGTGCAGGTGATCGCCGAAAGCACCGGGCGCAAACTGCTGCCGGTGCCCAAGTCCATCGCCGAGACGACATACAGGCAGATGCGCGAGGGCGATGGCGAATCCGCCCGCCTGCATCTGGAAAGCATGAAGCGGATTCTGGACCGCGAAGAGCCCGATTATAAGAACTGACTAAAGCGTCTCATCCACCTTGGACGCAATATCCTCGATCTGCGCCTGGGTCATCAGTGACACCGGCTGATCCGGATTGAAAGCCGGGAACCGCAACGTCACAACGGTGCCCTTGCCCGGCGCGCTGCTGAGATCGAGCAGGCCGTGATTCAGTTCGACCATCGCCTTGGCCAGTGGCAGGCCCAGGCCGGTGCCGGCATGCTTGCGGCTCAACATGCTGTCGACCTGGCCAAATGGCACAAAGGCCGTGCGGATATCCGCCGCCGTCATGCCGATGCCGCTGTCGGTGACACGGATGACGACAGCGCCATCAGATTCACGATCGATCGCAATCTGCACCCTGCCCTGCGGCGGGGTGAACTTGATCGCATTGGACAGCAGGTTGATCAACACCTGCCGCAGCATCCGCTCGACCACCAGGACATGCAGGCCGGGCTGGACGATATCGACCGAAACCGCGACCTGCTGCTCTGTCGCCAGCGGTCGCAGCAAGCGCACCACCATCTCGACGGCATCCTCCACCTCGACCGGCTCGGCCTCGCGGGTATCGAATCCGCCGGCCTCCAGCTTGGCCAGATCCAGCAGGTTGTTGATCAGGTCGAGCAGATGCTGGGCACTGTCGTTGATATCGGCGGCGAATTCCAGATAGCGTGCATTCTGCATCGGACCGAAGCGCTGATGGCGCAGGATATCCGAAAAGCCGACGATCGCATTCATTGGCGTGCGCAATTCGTGGCTCATATTGGCAAACTGCTTGGTGCGTGACGTATTGACGTCCTTGGCATTGTGCAGCGCGATGGCCAGCTCGCGCGTCATCATCTTCAGGCGATGGCCAGCGGCACGCTGGGCCCGCAGCAGCAACTGGGCATGCAGGATCACTGGCGTCGCGACCAGGATTGTGATGATGCCGCAGATCGTGAACATCTTGCCGGTCAGCGGCTGCTCGAAGAGCGCGCCGCAGATCACCAGCAGAATCTGCGTGACAACGGCGCAAGCCACCACCAGGAGCGCCGTTGAAAGCGCGGGATGGCGACGGCCGAGCCAGTGATTGGCGGCATTCAGCTGGCGCAGCAGACGGGGTTGCGTATTGGTAGGACCGGGCATGCCCGATATTAGAAGTTGTCCCGGTCGCAATTGCAGTTGAAAAATAGCAACCTGCGCATAACAGGACAGGGTCCCGAAAAACCTTCAGCCAAAGGTAGAAATTCAGGAAATTTCCTCTGCATCCTGAGGAACTGGCGCGGCCAGACTGAGCCGCGCCGGAACCGTGAAACGATCAACTCTTGCCGAGCAGCTCCTTCAGCTTCAGCCGCTCGATGATGACCTTTTCTTCCTCGTAATTCTGCGCGACGAATTTCTGGTAATCGACGCCGTCCAGATACATCACCACCATATCGAGGCGGTTGCAGGTCTCCGTATGCTCCGCGCTTAGCGCCGCCTTGCGGAACACCTCACGCAGCTTGGCCGTGACAGCCGGATCGAGTCCCTTGGGTGCGCCGACGCCGTTGGGCGCCTGCATCACCACGTTGTAGCCACTCTCCTTCAGGGTCGGCACAGCGGGGAAGCCGGCCAGCCGCTGCTCGCTCCAGGTCGCCAGCAGGCGGAAGCGTCCGTCGCGCACCAGCGGTGCCCAGGAACTGGAATCGGCCAGCACCTGCACATGACCGCCCAGCACTGCCTGCAAGGCATCGGCGCCGCCCTTGAAGGGCACATGGCTCAACTGGATCTTTGCGGCATAGGAGAATTCCTCCATGCCGATATGCGTCTGCCCGGCGATGCCGGATGTGGCATAGGTGATTGTATCGGGCTTGGCTTTTGCCGCCGCCACCAGCTCCTGGACGGTCTTGAACGGCGAGTCCGCGCGCACGGCGATGCCGAAGGTCTGCCCGGCCGTACGGGCAATGAAGGTGAAATCGCTGCGCGGATCATGCGCAAAGCTGCCAAGCTGCGAGAAGCGTGTCACGCTGAGCGGAATCTGCCCGATGGTATAACCATCGGGCTGCGCCGTGGCGATGGCGGCGGCCCCGATCATGCCGGCCGCGCCGGCGCGGTTCTCCAGCGTGATCGGTTGCCCAAGCTCGGTTGCTGCCACACGGCACAGCGCGCGCATGGTGGCATCGGCTGTGCCGCCGGCCGGCCAGGGACAGATGAAACGGATCGGCCGCGAGGGATAAGCCTGCGCGAGCGACGGTTTGGCGAAGGTCAGAGTTGCGATGGACGCAAGCGTTCCCGTCAGGACCTGACGGCGGTCAGGTCCCTGCAGCATTTTTTTCATATGTTTCCTCCGGTTTTGCTCTTTTTGGTGGCTGGTCTTCGCTACCCCACGATGCCGATCTGCCAGGGTACGAATTCGTGGTCGCCGACACCGAGCAACTCACTCTTGCTCTTCTCGCCCGATGCCGTGCGCAGGATATGTTCGAAAATCTCCTGCCCCATTTCCTGCATCGACCTGGTGCCGTCGAGGATCTGGCCGCAGTTGATATCCATGTCCTCTTCCAGCCGGCGATACATCGGCGAATTGGTAGCGAGTTTCAGCGACGGCACCGGCTTGGCGCCAAAGGCCGAGCCGCGACCGGTGGTGAAGGCGATGATATTGGCGCCGCCGGCAATCTGTCCGGTGGCCGAGCAAGGGTCGTAGCCGGGTGTATCCATGATGACGAGGCCTTTGGTCTTCACCGGCTCGGCATATTTGTAAACATCCATGAGAGGCCCGGTGCCGCCCTTCATCGACGAGCCGAGCGACTTCTCGAAGATATTGGCCAGGCCGCCAGCCTGATTGCCGGGACTGACCACGCCGTTGATCTGCACATCGCGGCCCACGGCATAGACATCTTTCCACCAGCGAATCCGCTCGATCAGCTTCTCGCCCACCGCTTGCGTCACCGCACGCCGCGTCAGCGTGTGCTCCACGCCATACAGTTCCGGCGTTTCGGACAGGATCGCCGTGCCGCCATGGCGGACCAGAATGTCCATCGCCGCACCCAGCGCCGGATTGGCGGTGATGGACGAAAAGCCGTCCGACCCACCGCACTGCAGGCCCACCGTGATATGGCTGGCCGGCACGGTCGTCCGCTTCACATCATTGGCAGAGGGCAGGATTTTCTTCACCGCCTCGACGCCGGCCTCGATGGTCTTGCGGGTGCCGCCGGTCTCCTGCATCACGAAGGTGACGAGATTGGCGCTGCGCTCCAGTCCCTGCTCCTCCATCATGCCGCCCAGCTGGTTGCGCTCGCAGCCCAGCCCGATGACGACGACAGCGGCAAGGTTGGCATGCCGGATATAACCGCCCAGTGTGCGACGCAGCAGTGCCATCGCCTCGCCAGTCATTTCCATGCCGCAGCCCAGCGCATGGCTGAACGCTACCACGCCATCGACATTGGGGAAGTCGGCCAGGCGTTCCTCGGTAAAATGCCGCGCCACCGCATGCACCACGGTGGCCGAGCAGTTTACGGTCGAGACGATGCCGATGAAATTGCGCGTGCCGACACGGCCATCGGGGCGCACGATGCCCTGGAAGGTGGCGCGCTCGGCTTCGGGGATCATGTCGACCGGCCTGTAGCCCTGCCCATAGGCATAGTCGCGGTCGAACTCGCGGAATTCGGTGTTATGGCCGTGCAGCATGGTGCCGGCGCGGATGTCATCGGCGGCGAAACCGACGGTGACGTTGTATTTCAGGATCGGCTCGCCTTTCTTGAGATCGCGGGCAGCGATCTTGTAGCCCGCCAGCACCTTGTCACGGATCAGGAAGCCCGGGTTGCGGTTGTCGCCTTCCACCGGCATGCCCGGCACCACATCGATGCGGGCGACCACCGTGTTGTCATCCGGGTGCAGGCGGATCACGGGGCCGATCAGGCGTTTGGCATGCAGGTCGATCATGGACATCGGGGCAAAACTCGACTGGGCTGGCGGTGCCGGCTGCTGGCCGGAAAATGTTACCGGTAACATTTCAGGGCCGAGCCTACCGCGGAATTGCCGCGCTGGCTATAGTGGAATGGTGAAGAAGCCCAGCAAGAAACCGGCCGAGCGCCGTTCCGCAATTGCGAAGACGCCCACGCTTGCCGATATTGCGGCCGAGGTCGGCGTCACCAAAATCACGGTTTCCCGGGCTTTGAATACACCGGACCAGCTCTCCCCTGCCACGCTGGAAAAGGTACGCGCCGCGATCAAGCGCAGCGGCTATACCCCCAACCTGCTGGCCGGGTCTCTATCGTCCAACCGCTCGAAGCTGGTCGTCGCGCTGGTGCCCAGCATCTCGGGCGCCATGTTCACCGCCACGATGCAGCAGGTCGCCGAACATCTGCAGAGCCACGGCTACCAACTGCTGATCGGCCAGACCGGCTACGACGATGCGCGCGAGGATGCGCTGCTGGAAGCCGTGATCGGCCGCCGGCCAGATGGCATCATTCTCACCGGCATCGTGCATTCGGCCCAGGTGCGCCAGAAGCTGCGCGCCGCGTGTATTCCGGTGGTCGAAACCTGGGATCTGACGCCGAAACCGATCGACATGCTGGTCGGATTTTCACACCCCGCCATAGGCAAGGCCGCGGCGGAGTATCTGTACAAGCGCGACTGCCGCCGCCCGGCCATCATCTCGCCCGACGACCGCCGTGCGAAACTGCGCGCCGAAGCCTTCAGCGCGGTCTATGCCGCGAAGAAATATGCCGTGCCCGTGGTGGAAGCACCGGCACCAACGCCGATGGGCGATGGCCGCAGTGGCCTGGCCACCCTGCTCCGCGACCATCCCGATATCGACGGCGTGTTCTGCGGTTCCGACAATCTGGCGCTCGGTGCGCTGATCGAGGCCAAGGCGCGCGGCATCACGGTGCCGCAGCAACTCAAGATCATCGGCTATGGCGACCAGAGCTATGGCAAGGATGCCGACCCGCCGCTGACCAGCGTGCGGATCGATGGCGCCGCCATCGGGCGGCTGGCGGCGGAAATGCTGATGGCGCGCGCGACAGGACAGCCGCCGCGCAAGAAGGTTGTGGATATCGGATTCAGCATTGCCGAGCGTGCCAGTGCGTGAAGCTTATATATAAGATCGTGCCCGCAGTTGCCGCTCCCCCAGCCAACTTTGCCCAATATGGGATGATCAGATGGCCGGGACAGACTGCAGGCAGATCATCTTCGGGATATCTCTACCCCAAATACGCATAACCAAAAAAATCGCTGATCTTCGCGATATTAGTGTAAAAACACCCGCAGAATCTGGACGTTTTTTTTATATAAGTCCTGATCCACCGAGGCGGATGCATCGTACACCGCGTGTTATCACCTCAATACTGAAAACTCTCACATCCGCAGCCCGGGTGTCATCTGGCGCAGCGCAAAGGCAATCAGTCATGTTTTCCTTTTCCCAGAGCGCAAACCGCGACCTGCAGGCGCAATTCACTGCAATCAACCGCGCACAGGCCATCATCGAGTTCAGCCTTGATGGCAAGATTCTGGATGCCAACGAAAACTTCCTGAAAGCCATCGGTTACACGCTGGCGGAAATCCAGGGCCAGCATCACAGCATGTTCGTCACGCCGGAATATCGCGCCAGCGCCGAATACAAGGCCTTCTGGGCCAAGCTCGGCCGTGGCGAATACGAAGCGGCGCAGTATATGCGTATCGCCAAGGGCGGCCGGGAAATCTGGATCCAAGCCAGCTACAATCCCATTTTCGACAAACGCGGCAGGCCATACAAGGTCGTCAAATTCGCCACCGACATCACCGAACAGAAGCTGGCGATGGCCAATTACGAAGGCCAACTCTCTGCCATCGGCAAGTCGCAGGCGGTGATCGAGTTCACGCTCGACGGCACGATCCTCACCGCCAATCCGAATTTTCTGAATGCACTGGGTTACAGCCTGGACGAGGTGAAGGGCAAGCATCACCGTCTCTTTGTCGATCCGGCCGAACGCGAGAGCGCCGCATACAAGACTTTCTGGACCAAGCTCGGCCGCGGCGAATACGATTCCGGTCAGTACCGGCGCGTCGGCAAGGGCGGCAAGGACGTCTGGATTCAGGCCAGCTACAATCCGATCATGGACGCCGCCGGGCGGCCCTACAAGGTGGTGAAATATGCCACCGATATCACGGCACAGACCAAGGCAGCGCAGGCCATGCAACTGGCCGTGCAGCAGGTGCAGACCGTGGTGGAGGCGACCAAGGCCAATGACCTGACCCAGCGCATCCCGCTGGAGGGCAAGCTTGGGGAAATCAAGGTGCTGTGCGCCGGCGTCAACGACCTGGTCGACACCATGACCGGCATCATCAGCAATATCCGCGAGGCCTCGGGCACCATCGCGGCCGCCTCGGGGGAAATCTCGACTGGCAGCCAGGATCTCGCCAGCCGCACGGAATCGCAGGCCGCCTCCATAGAGGAAACCGCCGCCTCGATGCATGAGGTGACGGCAACGGTGAAGCAGAATGCCGACAACGCCCAGGCCGCCAACCAGCTCGCCTCTGCGGCGCGCGACACCGCCGAAAAGGGCGGCAGCGTGGTGCGCGATGCGGTGACAGCCGTGACCCAGATCGAGGAAAGCGCGCGGAAGATCAGCGACATCATCGGCCTGATCGACGAGATCGCCTTCCAGACCAATCTTCTGGCACTCAACGCCTCGGTCGAAGCCGCCCGCGCCGGCGAGGCCGGCAAGGGCTTTGCCGTCGTCGCCCAGGAAGTCCGCGCCCTGGCGCAACGCTCGGCCAATGCGTCCAAGGACATCAAGGCACTGATCCAGACCTCGAATACCCAGGTCAAGACCGGTGCGGCACTGGTCAACCAGGCAGGCGGATCGCTGAACGAGATCGTCGGTGCCATCAAGAAGGTGTCGGATATCGTCGCCGAAATCGCTACCGCCTCGCGCGAGCAGTCGACCGGCCTGGAGCAGATCAATACCGCGATTGCCAGCATGGACGAAATGACCCAGCGCAATGGAGCCCTGGTGGAGGAAACCTCCGCCTCGGCCCAGTCGCTATCCAGCCAGGCGCAGGAGTTGGCCACTCTGGTGCAGCGCTATCGCATCAGCGGGCAGCCGGCCGGCGTGCAGAAGCCGACAGCCGGCATGTCACAGATCGTGGTGCCGCGCCCGGCAAGCAGCCCTGAAGCACGGCCTGCCCCGCGCCCGCAACAACGACCTGCCCTGAAAGTTGTCGAAACGCGGCCCGCACCGAAGAAACCGTCCATCGCCGCGCCGTCCAGCAGCCGCGAGTGGTAGGAGTTCTAGGCGCCGTCCTTCGGCGCTGACTCCTCCGGCGGACGGGCGACGGCGATCTGCCAGTTGCGGCGGATCGCCAGCACCCGCACCGCAAAACACAGCAGGCCGCCGGCGATCATGCCCCAATGCGGCGGCAGGCCCAGCGCCTCGCCCGCCACCACCACGGCGGCGCCAGCGAGCGCTGCCACGGCATAAACCTCCGCGCGCAGCACGGTGGGAATTTCGGCCAGCATGATGTCGCGTGCCATGCCGCCCCCGATGCCGCTCAGCACGCCCAGCATGGCTGCTGCCAGCGGGTTGAGGCCATACATCAGCGCCTTCTGCGTGCCGAGCACGGCAAACAGCGCCAGCCCGGCAGCGTCAAACAGCTGCACCGGCTGTTTCAGCCGCTCGATCAGTGCGGACTGGAAAAACACGATCAGCGCGGCAATGCCGGCAATCACCGGATAGGCCCAGTCGCGGATCGCCACCGGCGGCAGCGCACCGATCAGCACATCGCGCAGGATGCCGCCTGCAGCCGCGGCAGCAAAGCCGAGCACCAGCACCCCGAACAGGTCGAGCCGCCGCCGCACGCCGGCGGTGGCGCCCGACAGCGCGAAAACGAAAGTGCCGGCAAAATCGAACAGCGTGAGCAGCATGGCATCTGCAGATCAGATCAACCGGCGCAGCCCGCTCCGGTCAGGAGAACTTCTTTTTCGGCTTCGACCAGCCGGCCTTGGTTGTAGCAGGTGCGCGATCCGGCTGGAACGCCCCTGCCTCGCCGCCCTGGCCTTCGGCGCGCTCCTTCTTCTTCCACGGCGGCTTGCCGCCGCCACCCGCCTTGAAGCCGCCGGCCTTGTGGTCGCCCGGCTTGGCGAAATCACGTTTCTTGAAATCGCCCTTGCGGAATTCGGCCTCGGGTATCCAGGCCTTCTTCTCGCGCGGCGGTGCGGCGGTTTCCGGCGGCGGGCCGTCCACGCGCGTGATGGTGATCTGCTTCTCGCCGGTGCCTTCGCGTTCGATGGTCTGCATGAAACGCTCGGCCACGCCGGCGGCGATCTCGAACTGGCTTTCGGTGTGGAAGATCTTGATGGCGCCGACATCCTTGCGGGTGACATGGCCGACGCGGCAGATCAGCGGCAGCAGCCAGCGCGGCTCGGCATTCTGCTTGTGGCCGGCCGAAATCTTGAACCAGCTGCCGCCCAGCCCGCCCCGGGCCGGACCGTCGCCGGCAAAGCCCTCGCGCGGTGCCCGCTTGCCATAGACCGGAGCTTCGTGTTCAGCCGCCACATCCAGCATCTCTTCCGGCGCCGGGCGGTTTTTCTGCTGCAGGCGCAGGAAGGCCGCGGCCACCTGTTCGGCACTGTGGGTTTCCAGCAGCTGGGTGGCAAAGGCCTTCTCGTCGTCGGTCAGTGCGCCCTGCAGGCTTTCGTCATTGAGGATCCGCTTGCGGTCGGCGGCGATGATCTCGGCGGCCGAAGGCGGCTGGCCCCATTTGGCATCGATATTGGCATCGCCCAGCAGACGCTGGATGCCCCGGCGGCGGTTATGCGGCACGAGCAGCACGCAAATGCCCTTGTTGCCGGCACGACCAGTACGACCCGACCGATGCAGCAGCGCCTCGCCATTGGTCGGCAGGTCGGCATGCACTACCAGCTCCAGGCCCGGCAGGTCGATGCCGCGCGCCGCCACATCGGTGGCAACACAAATCTGGGCGCGGCCGTCACGCATCGCCTGCAGCGCATGGGTGCGCTCGTTCTGGCTCAGCTCGCCCGACAGGGCCACGACCGTGAAGCCGCGATTGGACAGGCGCGCGGTCAGATGCGTCACTGCCATGCGGGTACCGCAGAACACGATGGCGCTTTTCGCATCATGGAAACGCAGCACGTTGATAATGGCATTCTCGCGCTCGTTCGGTGCCACCATCAGCGCGCGATATTCGATATCGACATGCTGGGACTTTTCGGCCGCGGTCGAGATGCGCACCGCATCGCGCTGGAAGCGCTTGGCCAGCTGGGCGATCGGCTTGGCCACGGTGGCGGAGAACAGCAGCGTGCGGCGTTCGGCGGGAGCTGCATCGAGGATGAATTCAAGATCTTCGCGGAAGCCGAGATCGAGCATCTCGTCGGCCTCGTCCAGCACCACGGCGCGCAACGCGCCGATATCCAGCGCGCCGCGCTCGATATGATCGCGCAACCGGCCCGGCGTGCCGACCACGATATGGGCGCCGGCATTCAGCGCCTGGCGCTCGGAACGCATGTCCATGCCGCCGACACAGGAGACCACGCGCGCATTGGTCTTTTCATACAGCCAGTCGAGTTCGCGGCAGACCTGCAGCGCCAGCTCGCGCGTCGGCGCCACGACCAGCGCCAGCGGCGGTGCCCAGCCGCCGGCACGGAACGGCTCGAAGCCTTCGGAGCCCTGCAGCAGCGTGGGGGCGATGGAGAGGCCGAAAGCGACCGTCTTGCCCGAACCGGTCTGTGCCGAAACCAGCAGGTCGGCCTCGCTGAGTTCAGGCGCCAGCACGGCACTCTGCACGGGGGTGAGCGTGGTATAGCCGCGCGCGGTGAGCGCATCGGCCAACGGTGCGACAGCGCCCGCGAAGGGGACGCCAACAGAATCAGACATGGGGACTCGAACTTTCCAGGAGATAAGGAACGGCGGGGATCGCAGCGGCCCACCCAGCAGTCGCCCACGCAAACCATGGCGAGGCAGACACAGGGCCGATCAGGGAATGGCGATCATCCTGCGCCGGCCCTGCTGGGGCCGGGGTATAGGCTGCAATGCCGCATCCGTCAACTGCGAGCCGGCAAAGGCAGCCGGTTCCGCGACTTACATCGCCAGGCCGGGCCGCTGGACGGTCTGGCGCCTGCCGGCGACGGGGCAGCGCCTCGCAATTGCCCATCCCCGTCGCCGGACGGTGCGTCACACGCCCGGATATACGCTGGCATGGCATGGGCTGGCCGGGTTGTACCGGTTGCTGCCTCGAAGGTCGCAACAATCAGGGCGGATAATCGAAAAATAAGCAGCAGCACTACACCTGCACTGCTAAGCAAACAGCCAGATAAATGCAGGCGACTACGGCCATGTTCATTCTTAACTTTAACCGTCTCCCGATTATCTTCACCGCGATGCTGATACTGGCCACCGCGATGCCGTCGCATGCGGCGGATGCACGCCGCGTCGAGACAGTACAGACAACGCCAGTGCGCGTCGGCGGCACCGGTATGGGGCTGGCGCTGATGCGCGCGGTCGGAGACCAGATTGAGAAAGCTGCGCCGGCAATCGATGTTCAGGTCCTACCCAGCCTTGGCACTGCCGGCGGCATCAATGCGCTGGCGGCGAAAGCCATCGATGTCGCCATCGCCACTCGTCCGGCTGGCGCAGACGAAATCACTGCCGGCATCGAAACGGCCGCCTGCCTCAGCACCGCGCTGATCTTCGCCACCTCGCGCAGCGAAAGCTTCGACATCAAAGCGATAGACCTGCCGGCGCTTTACCGCGAGGTGAATCCACAGTTTCCCGATGGCCGCCCGCTGAAGATCATCCTGCGGTCGCGCACCGGTTCCGAAGTGCCCTATCTGATAAAACGCTTCCCTGCGCTGGAGGAGGCCTTTACCGCCGCCTATCGCCGCACCGGCATCCCGGTCGGCGCGACCGACCAGGAGAATGCCGTTCTGGCCCAGCGCACTGCCGACTCATTCGCGATTACCACCCTGCTGCAGGTACGCGCCGAGAAGCTCACCCTGACCCCGCTCTCGCTCGACGGCGTGATGCCAGCGCCACAGACGATTGCCGATGGCAGCTATCCGATTCCACTCAAGGTCTGCCTGCTGGTCGCGCGCGATGCCGCACCGGCTGTGCGCCGCGTTGCCTCCTACATAACCACGCCTGCCGGACGAAAATTGGTCCGCGCCTTTGGTGCCGAAGTCACGCCCTGATCTGTCATGCCAATGGCCGATGACAGAATCGAACACATCCTGCGGCGCATCGCCGTCTGGATCGGTATTCTTGTCGCTTTGGCCGTTCCCGCCGGTTACGGCACCATCGCCTATTTCGATCAGGTCAAGCTGCAGAGCCTCGCCGCAGAGTTCACGGCGCGGCAGGTTGCGCGCTACGCCTATGTCCAGGGCGAGACTTGGCGCTACAGCAACCATCGCGTCGGCGAGATCGTCGAAGTGTTCGCCAACGATGAAGCATCGGCACGCCGCTATGTCTATGATAATAGCGGCATGCCGGTGGTCGTGATCGGACCTCAACAGCCCAGACCGCTTATCCGGGCTGTGGCGCCGGCGATCGCCGGCGCAGAAATAGTGGGCAGCGTGGTGGTGGAAAGTAGCATGCGCCCTCTGCTGCAGCGCACCTTTATGCTAGGGCTTCTGGGATTAGCGCTTGGCCTGTCGGCCTTCGGCAGCATTCATCTTGCCACCACGGCGTTACGTCGTGCGGCCGATGAACTGAACCGGCAGTATGCCGAAACCGATGCCGCGCGTCAGGCGGCGGAAATTCAGCGCCGCAGCGCCGAGAATGCCAATCGCAGTAAATCGGAATTCCTTGCCAATATGAGCCACGAACTGCGTACGCCGCTCAATGCCGTGATCGGATTTTCCGACATGATGCAGCAGCAGCTGATGGGACCGTTATCCGGGATCTATGCTTCCTATGCCGCCGATATCAACACCAGCGGCCGGCACCTGCTCAGTGTCATCAATGACATCCTTGATCTTGCCAAGGTCGAGTCCGGCCAGGCCACGGTGGCCGGCGAATACTGCGACCTAGCCGAGATTTTTGAAACCTGCCTGCGCCTGACCGAACTGCGCGCGCAGAAGCAGGGGGTTGCCCTTGTCGCCCATCTCGACCTGCCGCCGGGCGAAGAGATGGGTACAGTCGACCCGACCCGCACGAAGCAGATCGTGCTCAACCTGCTATCCAATGCCGTCAAGTTCACCCCGCACGGCGGCAGCGTGACGCTGGATGTCGCCCGCCCTGAACCTGGCTTGCTGAAAATCCGCGTGAGCGATACCGGCATCGGCATGACCCCGGCCGAGATCGCCATTGCCCTCGAGCCCTTCCGTCAGATCAGCAACACTCTAACGCGGCGTTTCGAAGGCACCGGCCTCGGCCTGCCGATTTCGCGCAAATTCGCTGAGCTGCAGGGCGGCAGCCTGACCCTGGACAGTTCTCCGGGCCAGGGCACAACGGTAACCGTGATACTGCCGGTCGGCGGACTGCAGTCAGGCGGCAGTGTGCAGCGCGAGCCGACGGTATAATCAAGTCTAAAGTGCCCAGCCGAATGCTCATCCGGCGCACCATAGACGGCAACAGCCTGCGACTCAGGCTAGGTGCGATCCTAGCATGAGCAAGCCGTTGTTGAGAAAGCGCGCACCGGATGTGGTGGCGCGCATGCCTGCAACATTATTTCTCTGCGCAGCAGCCGGTGTGCATTTCGCGCAGCATGCTCAACTCATCGCGGTTCGGGCAGAAATACGGTAGCACCGCGTCATCGCGCGCCTCGGCCGGAATGCTGAGCCAGTCGCGGCAGTCGCTGCGCGCGCGGCACTGGCCGCAAACCCGCTGCATGTCGTGCAATCCGCCGCGCATCGCCGCGGTGTTGCGCAGGCCGGTGCGTGCCAGTACCTCGTCCAGTTCGGCGCTGCCGCCGCTGCTGGCGATCACGGCGCCAAGATCGGCGCTGCCCATGCCTAGGTCATGCGCGATGCGGCCGCGCTCCGGACGATCCAGCTCCTGCCATTCGCGCTCCTCCGACAGGCGGTGGAAGCAGTCGCGGAACCACGCAGCCATGCGGCCGATCAGGGCGCGGTCATGCAGGTCATGGGTGTGAATCTGGCTCTGGGCGGTCATGGCGCAGCCTCCTCTGCCGGTCGGACGCGGGATCAGCCTAGTCTGCCGGGGCAATACCGCTTTGTTCTGGATCAAAGGAGGCCGAAATACCGGCAATAATCCGGGCTGCCGAATAGTCTTGCGGTGCGCGGGTACGAGGCAGACACTGGGCTCCAGACGACTCCAGACAACCAGACCACGCCCGCCATGGCGCCGCGCCGCCATGCTGTGGTGCCGTTTGTGCCCTTAAAAGCCTCTGCGCCTTGAAAGCCCTGCCCCATGTCGGCCCGCAGCACGGAAACCACCGTCACCTTCAGCCATGCCTTTCAGATCAAGGGCGTGGATGAAACGCTGCCGCCGGGCACCTATCTGCTGGTGACCGAGGAGGAGCGGCTCGACGGCCTCTCCTTCCCCGCCTGGCATCGCACCGCCACGCAGCTGCACCTGCCCGCCATCGCCACGGCATCGGCCATGCGCCAGGCCGTCACCATCGATCCCGAAGACATGGCGACGGCGCTGATCGCCGATGGCAAGTTGGGCGCCGCCGCACCCGGGGGCGCGCCACCGGAATCCCGGCGGGCCTGAGATGCTGCTGCAGATCCGCCACCGCACCATCTATCTCTATACCCGGCCAGTCGATCTCGGGCCGCACCGCCTGATGCTGCGCCCGCGCGAAACGCCTGAACTCAGGCTGCTATCCTTCGCGGTGGCGACCACGCCGCCCAGCCTGTTCAGCTGGAGCCAGGATGTCTATGGCAACAGCGTGGCCCGCGCCCTGCCACTGTGGTCGGCCGACAGTCTGATGATCGACTGCGACATCCGGGTCGACAACCAGGCCTTTGCCGCGCCGATCCTGAATATCGCCGCCAATGCCGCCGACTATCCCTTTCGCTACGATGACGGCGAGTGGAACAATCTCGGCCATCTGGCGCTGCCGCAATATGCCGATCCGCAGGGCCGCCTGCAGGCCTGGATACAGGGCTTCATTGCCGCCCGGCCGACTGGCACGCTGGCGCTGCTGCGCGATCTCAACATCGGCATCGCCGATGCGATTGCCTATCAGAGCCGGCAGGATCACGGCACGCAAACACCGTTGGAAACCCTGCAGCGTGGCTGGGGGTCGTGTCGCGATTTCGCCGTACTGATGGCGGAAGCGGCCCGCTGGCTCGGCTTCGGCGCGCGCCTGGTGTCGGGTTACATCTACCTGCCCGATCTCGATCCCGGCATGACCATGCCGGCCCCGCCGCATGAAAGCGGCAAGGCCGAAGCCGCCGGCCCGGCGCCGGGTGCCACCCATGCCTGGGTGGATATCTACCTGCCCGGCGCCGGCTGGGTGGCGTTTGATCCCACCCATCGCAGCTATGGCGGCGCCAATCTGATCCCGGTGGCGGTGGCGCGCGGCATTGCCGAACTGCCGCCGGTGGAAGGCAGCTTCACCGGCGCAAGCGGCGATTATGTCGGCATGCATGTGGGTGTGACTGTCTCCGCCGCCATCGCGCAACGCGGCGTGATCCGCGGGCAGTGAGGGGATGACGCTTTTAAGATCGCGCAGCCTGCCTCGTCTCTTGTCAGACTGCAGCCGCGACCCTACCTCACTTTGGTAAGCCTCTGATTATGATTGAAGATTGACAGTTTTCGACCCCGCATCTTCAGCGGAACGAGCGGCAAATAAGCCCGGCTTAAGAGTCGAATAAGACGAAATAAGCATCCGCCACCCCCGCCTGCCATAGCGCGTCCAGGCGATGGCCACGTTCAATGCAACATATTGAATCCAATGATACTTCCGGGGGCCTATTCGCCCTTGTGCCGGTGCGTCGCGGTGGCGATCTTCAGTTCGGCCAAGGCCGGGCGGTTGGGGCAGAAATCCGGCGCGATGCCGGTCGCCGCCCCGCCCATGTCAGCCGTGCGCTCCAGCCACTCGCGGCAACCGGCCCGCTCAGGGCACTGGCCGCAGGCGCGCTGCAGGTCATGCACCGGCAGGCCATGCAGGCTGGTGGTGCGACCGAGGCCGGCGCGCGCCAGCAGGCAGTCGAATTCGGCGCAGCCCGCGCTCTCGCGCATCAGCGCGCCGAGATCGCCGCCGCCCATCCCCAGATCCTGGGCGATGCGCCCGCGCTCCGGGCTGTCCAGCCCCTGCCATTCGCGCGCGGCCGAGAGCCGGCGCCAGTATTGCCTGAACCATCCGGCCAGGCCGCCGGCCAGCGTGGCGATTGTCATCGCTGCCTCCTCCCACAGGTACGGCAGCCTGGAGTCTAGGCGCGCGGCAACGACGCACTTTGCGCTGGATCAACCCAACGCCATCCTGGCATCGATAGCGAGGCGCAACGGCCCGGCTTCAGCCCGGCTTGGCGATACGCAGGAACACCTCGCCGACCAGCAGATGGGTCACCATGCCACCGCCATCGGCATGGTTCACAGCGCCATCATCGAGCGGCAGCACGAGGCGGTCGTATTGCAGGATCTTCGGCCCGTCCCAGCGCGTGACGCTGACATGAAAGGCGCCGCGCTGCGCCATCGCGAGATCGAAATGCTGGCGCAGCACCGGGCGCGTCTCGATGGTCACGCCATCCGGCCCGGCGGCCAGTGCGGCCGTATGGCGATAATTCTCGCCCATCGCCAGATAGGCGTAGCGGCCATCGCCACCAACATCGACGATGGCGAGATCCGTCGGTCCCGGCAGGGCCGCGCCCAGCGCCGGCCCCAGCGGCAGATCGGCAAAACCCGCCATCGGACGGTGTCCTCTGGTCTCGTCATACCAGGCCTTCAGCGCGATCAGCGCCGGGGCGACGATCTCATCGGCGGCATAATGCCGTTTGTCGCCATTGGTCATGGTGAAAACGGGGTCACGCGGCCGGCACCGGGCGCGGCCGGCCATGCTCGTCGATGGCGACATAGGTGTAGACGCCTTCGGTCACCTTGATCTCGGTGGGATCAAGACGGCGGGCGACGATGGTTTCCATCTTCACCGCCATCGAGCTGCGGCCGACGCGGATGACGCGGCCATAGATCGAGACGATGTCGCCCACCTTGATCGGCTGGTGGAAGGTCATCGCATCCACCGCCACGGTGACGACGCGGCCCTGGGCGCGGCGCGCGGCGATAATCCCGCCGGCGATGTCCATCTGGCTCAGCACCCAGCCGCCGAAGATATCGCCGTTGCCGTTCATGTCGGCCGGCATCGGTGCCGAGCGAATCACCGGTTCCCCGCGGTCCGCCGTGGTATCTGTCGAGTCGCCTGCCATTATATTCCTACCAGATGTTGGTTGTTTCCCAGCAGCGGCCTACTATACTGCGGCGCAAATACGAGTCACCCCTTAATCCGAATCCGTGAATAGAATGAACGACTTGTTCCAGCAGGGAAGCAAGGGCGGCAGCGATTACACCGCCAAGGACATCGAGGTTCTCGAAGGCCTGGAGCCGGTGCGCCGTCGTCCCGGCATGTATATCGGCGGTACCGACGAGCGGGCCCTGCACCATCTGTTCGCCGAAGTGCTCGACAATTCGATGGACGAGGCCGTCGCCGGCCATGCCGACCGTATCGAGGTAACCCTGCAGGCGGATGGCAGCCTGAAGGTGACCGATAACGGCCGCGGCATCCCGATCGACCGGCATCCCAAGTTCAAGGACAAGTCGGCGCTGGAGGTGATCCTCACCACACTGCATTCGGGCGGCAAGTTCTCGTCCAAGGTCTATTCCACCGCCGGCGGCCTGCATGGCGTCGGCATCTCGGTGGTGAATGCGCTGTCGGATCGCCTGACGGTCGAGGTGGCGCGTGACAAGGAGCTGTGGCGGCAGGAGTATTCGCGCGGCGCCCCGCAGGGCAAGCTGGTGAAAGTGGGCGCGGCGCCGAACCGGCGCGGCACCGCGGTGATCTTCCATCCCGACGAACAGATTTTCGGCAAGGGCGCGCATTTCCGCCCCTCGCGCATCTTCAAGATGGCGCGCTCCAAGGCCTATCTCTATCCGGGCGTGAAGATCATCTGGGCCTGCGCGCCCGAACTGCTGAAGGGCAGCGAGGAAGTGACGCCGGCCGAAGCGGTGCTGCATTTCCCCGGCGGCCTGCAGGATTACCTGAGCGAACAGCTGGAAGGCCAGCAGACCGTGACGCCGACGCCGTTTGCCGGCCGCGCCGAGCTGGCGGGCGAGCGTGGCAAGGTGGAATGGGCGATCCACTGGCCGCAGGATATCGACGAAGGCTGGCTGCAGTCCTACTGCAACACGGTAACCACGCCCGAAGGCGGCACGCATGAGGCCGGCTTGCGTTCGGCCCTGCTGCGCGGCCTGAAGGACTATGCCGAGCTGACCAACAACAAGAAGGCGGCGCAGATCACCGCCGACGACATCCTGGGCGCCGGCGCAGCGATGCTGTCGCTGTTCATCAAGGATCCGCAATTCCAGGGCCAGACCAAGGACAAGCTGGTCACCGTGGAAGCGCAGAAGCTGGTCGAAACAGCGATCAAGGATCACTTCGATCACTGGTTGTCCGGCGCACCGCAGCATGCCAATGCCCTGCTGGCCCGCCTGATCGAGCGCGCGGAAGACCGCCTGCGCCGCCGGGCGGAGAAGGATGTCAGCCGCAAGTCGGCGACGCGCAAGCTGCGCCTGCCCGGCAAGCTGGCCGACTGCGCCGACGAAGCCGCCAACGGCTCGGAAATCTTCATCGTCGAGGGTGACTCGGCGGGCGGCTCGGCCAAGCAGGCGCGCGACCGCCGCACCCAGGCCGTGCTGCCGCTGCGTGGCAAGATCCTGAACGTGGCTTCGGCCGGCTCGGGCAAGCTGGCCGCCAACCAGGAGCTGGCCGACCTGATCCAGGCACTGGGCTGCGGGATCGGCAGCAAGTATCGCAACGAGGATCTGCGCTACGACAAGGTCATCATCATGACCGATGCCGATGTCGATGGCGCGCATATCGCATCGCTGCTGATGACTTTCTTCTTCCGCGAGATGCCGAAGCTGATCGAGCATGGCCATCTCTATCTTGCCCAGCCGCCGCTCTATCGCCTGAGTGCCGGCGGCAAGACCTTCTACGCCATGGACGATGCCGACAAGGACAGGCTGATCAAGGAGCATTTCGGCACCCGCAAGGTCGAGATCAGCCGCTTCAAGGGCCTGGGCGAAATGCCGCCCAGCCAGTTGAAGGAAACCACGATGACGCGGGCGAACCGCGTGCTGCTGCGGGTTCAGGTGCCGGTGGAAGAAGTGAAAGAATCCGAAGACCTGGTCGAGCGCCTGATGGGCCGCAAGCCGGAAATGCGCTTCCAGTTCATCCAGGAGCGCGCCGCCTTCGCCACCGACATCGACGTGTGATGCCATGCAGGGGATAGTCGGGGTTACCAACCTGCCGATTATTGCCCTGGTGACTCTGGCGCTTATGGGCGTCAATGTCCTTGTCATGGTTGGCGTCAGCGTGGTGCATCCGCGCGAGGAAGGCCCGGCCCACTGGGCGCTCAGCAATGTGCTGTTTGCCGTCGGCGTTGCCGTGCTGATGCTGCGCACGCCGCAGAACGAGCCCTATGTGGCGTTGTTCGGCAATGCCATGTTCGCACTTGGCTATCTGCTGCAGTGGATCGGCTTCATGCGGTTCAAATACCGTCCGGCGCCTTACCGCAGCACCGCCGTCCTGTTTGTCGTCTATCTCGCTGCCTTCTCCTGGTTCCTGCTGGTTGATCCCAACCTGGTCATCCGCGCCGCCCTCATTGCCGCCATGGCATGCGTCGCCTGCAGCCTGATTGCCTGGACGATGCTGTTCCGCATCGAGGCGGCGCTGGTGCAGACCCAGGCCTTCATCGGCATGCTGGCCGGCGCGCTGGGCGTGCTCTACCTGCTGCGTGCGATTGCAGCGCTCACGGGAGCATTACAACAGAGCGATTTCGGCGGCGGCCCGCTGGGAGCAGGTATCTTCCTGCTGCCCTCCATCGCCTCGCTGCTGGTCACGGCCGCCTGCATCCTGATGCTGAACCAGCGACTGCAGCAGCGTCTGCAGGTCAGCGCCCAGACCGACCCCCTCACCGGCCTGATCAACCGCGGCCTGATCGACGATCTCGGCGCCAAGGAAATCTCCCGCGCCAAGCGGCACGGCTATGGCCTGTCCGTAGTGGTGTTCGATCTCGATCATTTCGACACGGTGAACAGTGAGTATGGTTTCAGCGCCGGCGATATTGTGTTGCGCCAGGTCGCCGAGATCGTGACCCGCAACATGCGGCGCGAGGATTATCTTGCCCGCCTCGATGGCACCACCTTCTGCCTGCTGTTGCCCAGCACGCGCCTGGGCGGTGCACAGCAACTGGCGGAACGGCTGCGCCTTGAAATCGCCGCCGCGGCGATCGATGTCGGCAAGGGTGTCGTTTCACTGACTGCCAGCTTTGGTCTGGCCGCCCTGGGTCTGCATAGCGACGACTGGAACGAGATCACGCAACAGGCGCAGGTCGCGCTCTATCGCGCCAAGGCTGATGGGCGCAATCGCATCGAGATCGCGGCCTATAGCGAACTGTCACCGGAATTGACGGTCTAGGCGGCAAGCCATTGCCGCAACGCCGCTGCCGTTTCATCGGGCAGTTCCATGGGTGGCAGATGGCCGCAATGCTCCAGCACCACCTGCACCGCATTGGGGATCAGCGAGGCCATCTCGTCATGCAGTTCCAGCGGTGTGAGCGCGTCCTGTCGTCCGCACAACACCAGTGCCGGCACCTTGTAAGTCTTAAGGTCCGGACGACCGTCCGGCCGGTTGATGATCGCGGTCTGCTGCCTGATGAAACCGTCACGGCCGATGGCCTCTGCCATCGCCATGATGCGATCAACCAGTATCTTGTTGGTCTGGTTGTCCGGATGCAGCAGCAGTGGCAACAACTGTGGCGTCACACCCTTGAAACGTCCGATCTGGCTGAGGCGGATCAGTGCGCTGCGGCGCTCGGTCTGTTCCGGCGTATCGGCCCGCGACGAGGTATCCATCAGTGCGATGCGGGTAACCCGCTGCGGCGCCTGACGCATGATTTCCTGCGCGACATAGCCCCCCATGGACAGGCCGCAGAGCGCGAAACGATCCGGTACCTCTGCCAGGATCAGCCGGGCCATATCGCCAAAGTTGTCCTGGTCGTAATGACAGCGTGGCGAGATGCATTGCGCCGCGTCAGACAGGCGGGCGATCTGCTCACGCCAGAAATCGTCGGTCAGCAGCAGGCCGGGAATGAGCACCAGCGGCTCGCGCATGGGAAATCCTTTCAACTCACTTGATCAGGCGGGACAGTGTTCTAAACTCAGGATGCGCGGCACTGCCAAGCCATTCGAACAGGCACATCTCGGCGGTGACCAGCCCGATCCCTGCCGCCGCCATGCGATTCTTTGCCACGGCGACGCTGTCCGGATGCCGCGATGAAATAGCATCGGCGACCACCATGACCTTGCGGCCTGCACCAGCCAGTTCAAGCGCTGTCTGCAATACGCAGACATGCGCCTCGATCCCGGCAATCACCACCTGAGGACGGTCGATGCTGGCGATATACTCACGTACTGCCGGCTCACTCCAGGCGGAAAAGTGCAGTTTTTCCAGCATTACGCTGCTGCCGGCAGCCGTGCGGATTTCCGGGACCGTAGCCCCCAAACCTTTTGGATACTGTTCTGTCAGCAGCACGGGAATCTGCAACACGGCTGCAGCCTGCAGCAGAATCCCGGTCTGTCGGACAACGCGTTCGCCGTCATGCATCACCGGCAGCAGGCGATCCTGAATATCAATAACCAGCAGCAGGGATTCTTTGGTGGACAGCAGCATGTGCAGCATCTAGGTGGGTTGAATGTGAGGATATAGCGCCGTTGTGCCAAATGCCACCGCATGGGTCGCCCCGCAGTTGCTTTTTCGCAACCATCCGGTGCAAAATCAACCGCCCCCATCGCCGCCGATTTCATGCATCTCGATACACCAACAGTCAGCTTTATAACGGTTCTCGTAACGTGCCTTGAAACCGGCATTCTCGTCGCGCTGTGGCGGATTCATCGCGGCATGCGAGGACTTTCCTTCTGGGCTGCCGGCGCCATGGCGATCTCGATCGGCGTGCTCGGGATTTACCTGCGCAGCAGCATGCTGCCCTCAGCTTCGCTCGTTGTTGCCAACTTTTTCGTGCTCGCCGGATTTATCCTGACCTGGTGGGGCATCGAGGCCTTTTTCGGCCGCCCCCTGCCCTACCGTGCTGGTGCGGTGATCTTCGTCGTAGCCGCCGTCGGGGTGGTTTACTTCACCGCCGAAAGCAATTCGCGCCTGCGCATCGTGACCTTGCTCGGTAGCTTTGTGCTGCTCTCGGTTCTGCGGGTCCATAGCATGCTGCGCGATCTGAGGCCAAGCACGCGCTTCTCCCAGATTCTGTCCGGCATGACGCTGGGTACCCAGTCCCTGTTCTATCTCGCCCTTGCGCTTGCGGTGTGGTCACTGCCGGCGGTCGAACGGCCGCTGGCGCAGCTTCCGATTTTAGGCTGGATCTTCCTGATCCCGATGCTGCTCTCGATCACCGTGGTCTTCGCAGCCATCCTGCTGGTCAACCAGACCATCGCAGCCCGCCTGCAGGAGGCGGCGCGGCGCGACGCACTGACCGAAGCTCTGACCCGGCGCGCCCTGGACGAAGCCGCGGAAATCGAGGTCGCGCGCAGCAACCGCCACCGCACCCCGCTCAGCCTGCTTATGCTGGATATCGACCATTTCAAGCTGGTGAACGACCAGTATGGCCATCCGGCGGGCGATGCAGTGCTGCGCCGCTTTGCCACGGCAACCCAGGCCTGCCTGCGCCGGGAAGACCTGTTCGGGCGCGTGGGCGGCGAGGAATTCTGCGCCCTGCTGCCCAACACCCCCGCCACCGGCGCAGCCTTGCTGGCCGAGCGCATCCGCAAGGCCGTAGCCGACCTCGTCATCGAGGTGGACGGTCATCGCGTGCCACTGATGGTCAGCATTGGTGTCGCGACCTTGGGCGAGCACGGAAAGGCGTGGCAGGATCTGGTACGCCAAGCCGATGCCGCGCTCTATGCCGCCAAGCGCGCCGGTCGCAACCGGGTGGTCATCGCCGATGCCATCCCGCTGCCTGCCGCCGCAGCGGATTAGTCGCTGAGCAACACCGGCAAGGTCATCCTGCCGAGTACGGTTCGGTGACGCCACCGAATACCGCCTAGCCTTGCTGATCGCCCTCAGACCGGCCGGTCGCCCTTCTGCACTTTCAGCGTGCGGTTATCCACGCCGGGCAGCATCCGCGCCGGATCGCGGGTGACAACCACGTCGATGACCGTCGGGCTATCCGTCTTTGTCAGCGCCTCGGTGATTGCCGGGCCCAGCTTTTCCGGGTCGGCGACACGAATGCCGTGGCAACCCATCGCCTTTGCAATATTTGCATAGTCCATCTCGATCAGGTCGGAGGACTGATAATTCCCCGCGCCGTAGACAGCATGCTGCAGCGCTTTCACATAACCGGAGGCGGCATTGTTGAAGACGATGGTAATGAAATTCGCGCCGAGCCGCCGCGCGGTTTCAAGATCGCCCAGCGACATGTTGAATCCGCCATCGCCGGTCAGCGCCACGACACGGCGCTTCGGACCGACGCCGATCTGGGCCCCCAACCCACCCGGCACGCCATAGCCGATCGAGGCAAAGCCGCGGTCGGCAACGAAATGACGCCCGGCCGCCTTGGTCTCGAACAACAGGCCACCCCAATGCGCAGCAAAGCCGCCATCGGCAACCAGCACGGCATCAGCCGGCATCCGCTTGTTCAGCTCACCCATGATGCGCCCGATATTGATCGGCGTCTCGGTGGATTCGAGCCGGTCGGCCGCGCCCTTGCGCCATTCGGCCATTCGTACCGGTACTTCGGCGCAATAGTCCGCCCTCGCCGCTGCCCGCTTGTGACCATCCCTCAGCGCTGCGGCCATGGCTTCCAGTGTCAACTTGGCATCGCCCACCAGCGCTACATCGGTGCGTGTGGTGCGGCCGATTTCCTCTGGCCAGATCTCGACATGGATGACCGGCTTGCCGGCACCGATCAGCGAGAAACGGCGGGTAGCGATCTCGCCCAGTTTGCAGCCGACAACGATCAGGCAATCGGAGGCTTCGACCAGCTCATTGGCAATACGGGAATAGCGGCCGAACACACCTGCGGAAAGTGGATGGTTGCAGCTGATCGCACCTTTGCCTGACATGGTATGGGCGACCGGGATGCCTTCCTGCTCCGCCAGGGCGATCAGTGCATCATAGGCTTCGGAGACATGGATGCCGCCACCGACCAGAAGCAGCGGCCGCTTCGCCTTCGCCATCATCTGCACTGCCCGACTGAGTTCGGCCGGATCGGGCAGCGAACGTCGCGCCTGCGCCTTCAGCGTACCGGCGTCGATCCAGAAATCGGCAGCGGAGAAATCATGTTCCGCATGGGCAATGTCTTCCGGAATGTCGATCAGGACCGGGCCCGGCCGGCCGGACGTGGCGACCGCATAAGCACGGCGCACCGCTTCAGGGATGCGCTGGACCATGTCGATGCGGATCACCTCCTTCACCACCGGACGCAGGATATCGATCTGCCGCGCCTCCTGCGTCATGTTCTTGAAGGAATGTTCCCGATTGGTGTTGCCGGTGATCGCGATGATCGGAATGCCGGCATTGTAGGATTCCGCCAGACCGGTAACGATATTCGTGGCCCCCGGTCCCTGCGTCGCATCCACCACACCAGGGCGGTTGGTGACACGGGCGTAAGCATCGGCCGCAAAAGCGCCGCAGCGTTCATCGTTGATCAGGGCATGCTTCAGCCCCAGGGCGCGGCAGGCCTCATAGAAGGGCAGTAACTGGAAACCACCCATTCCGAAAAGAAGGCCTGCATCGCTCAACTTGAGCATTTCGCCAAGGGCGCGCCCGCCTTGCATGGTGCGGGTCGCGTTTGTGAACTGGGGAGAGGCTGTCATGGTCTCTGCTTTGCTGTGTGTTTATTACTTTGGAGTCTGATCATTCCGCCTGGGCGCCGGACTTGCGCACGACCTCGCCCCAGTTGCGGGCTTCCTCTGCGATGAAGGCCGTGAGAGCCGCACCAGTCAGGGAGCGCGGATTGGCGCCGAGAGTGGCCAGCCGCTCGCGGAATTCCGGCATCCCGTGAATGGCTGTCACCTCGCGGGTCAGCCGTTCGGTGATTGCCGTCGGAGTGCCGGTCGGCGCGAACAGCACGAACCAGCTTTCCGCCACGAAGTTTGGGAACCCCGATTCCATCATGGTCGGCACATCAGGCAGCACTGGCGAGCGTTGCGCCGCGGTGATCGCCAACGCCCGCAGGCCGCCGCTCTTCACCAGCTGCAGGGCGGAAGGCAGATTGTCGAACATCAGGTCGACATTGCCGCCGACCAGATCGGCCACGGCCGGGCCCGAACCGCGATAGGGCACATGGGTCAGTTTCAGTCCGGAGGCGACCTTGAACATCTCGCCCGAAAGATGGATCGAGGTACCGTTGCCGGCCGATGCGAAGCTGAGACCATCAGGCTGCGCCTTGATCTCCTTCACCAGCTCGCTGACGGTCTTGGCCTGGACCCGCTTGGGGCTGACAACCAGCAGATTGGGCACGCCGGCGATATAGGCGATGGGCGCGAAGTCCTTCACCGGATCATAAGTGAGCGTCTTGTAGAGTGAGGGATTGATCGCATGGGTGCTCACCGCCCCCATCAGCAGCGTGTAGCCATCCGGCGCGGCCTTGGCCACGGCACTGGCCCCCACCCCGCCGCCGGCACCGGCGCGGTTCTCGACGACGACCGGTTGGCCGAGCCGGACGGAGAGTTGCTGCGCCACCAGACGACCGAGGGCATCCGTCGTGCCGCCCGCCGCGAAAGGCACCACGACGGTGACGGCGCGCGCGGGCCATGCCTGCGCCCTGACCGGACTGGTCGGGACGGCAATTGCCAGAAAACCGGCCGCACAAGCGGCGAGCAAAAGCGCTTTGATCAGAGATTTCATCGTTTCTTCCCCTTACCGCGCCGATATCGGATGACCGGCGCAAAAAAATACTTGTCTCGTTTAACGAAACTATGTATCTATTATTGAGACAGATTTGGCCGGCCTTTGTCAAGCCGTCAATTCAGAGGCCACGCCTTGCCCCGTATTTCCACGAAAGCTCCCGCAGCCCCCGCCTCGGCCGTCGATGGCGGCATGCATCAAAGCATCGCCCGGATTGACCTGCTGATTTCAGCGCTGAGTCAGGAGCCGGAAAAAGGCCTGCGCCTGGTCGAGGTCTGCGCCGCGACAGGGCTCGGCAAGGCCACCGCGCATCGGCTGCTGTCCGGGCTGGTGCAATACCGACTGGTGGATCACGACGCGGAAAGCGGCCGTTATTTCGTTGGCTACAAGATCTTTTCCTGGGCCAGCGGCGTGTCCAACCGCAACGGCCTGGTCGAGCTTCTGCATCCCGCCATGGCCCGTCTGGTCACGCAGTTTGGCGACACGGTCTATCTGGTCGTGCGCAATGGCGACGCGGCCGTCTGTGTCGAGCGGCTGGAGGGCAGCTATCCGATCAAGAGCCTGACCCTGAAAGTGGGCGACCGGCGACCACTGGGCATCGGTGCGGGCAGCGCCGCCATCCTGGCCGCGCTGTCGAAGCCCGAGCGGACGGCAATCATCGCCCAAGGCGCTGCGGCACGCCGCGCCTTCCCGCTGTCGGATGCCGGCCTAGCCGCCATTCTCGGGAAGGCCGACACCAAGGGCTATGCCTGTATTGACGGCGCCATCGTGCCGGGCGTCTGCACCATCGGTGCGGCGATCACGCTTGATGACGGCAGCCCGGTCGCGGCCATCAGCGTCTCGGCGATCGCGGATCGCATGAGCGCGGAACGCCAGCTGGAGATCGCACAAGCGATCAAGGCGGAAATCGAGACATTGCGGAAGACCAATGCCGCCTTTTTCAAGGCGGCGAACCGCTCACGCCTGATGAGCGGCATCGGGGCATAGCCGACGCCGCACCGTCAATTGCTCAGCAAGACCGGCAAGGTCATCTTGCCGAGTACGGTTTCGGTGACGCCGCCGAAAACCATTTCGCGCAGCCGCGAATGACCGAAAGCGCCCATCACCATCATATCGGCATTACGCGCCGCCGCCTCGGCCAGCAGCACCTGCCCCACCTTGCCGCCATTGGCCGGAATCACGGCGGATTCCAGCCGCAGGCCGTGCCGCTGCATATGGTCGGTGATCTCGGCCAGGGCCGTGCGCCCCTTGCGCTCAGGTCCGACGGAGATCAGATGCACCACCTCGGCGCCCCGCAGCAAGGGCATAGCATCGTGCAATGCACGGGCAGCCTCGCGCTTGCCATTCCAAGCCACCAGGATGCGGCGACCAAGTTCCGGTGTGCCGCCAGCATAGGGCACCGCCAGGATCGGACGGCCGGCCTGCAGGGCCAGTTCATGCGGCAGCACATCGGTGCCATAGGGAATGGCGGCAGGGTCGGCCGGATTGGGATCGGGCTGGCCGACCACGGCGATATCGCTGCAGCGCGCGGCCAGACGCAAAGCCTCGACCGGCGCGAGGTCGCTGCTGAGCCAGCGATGCTCGATACCGGCATTGCTGCAGATTGAAAGAAACTCCTCCTTGGCACCGACCGAGGCCTTCTGCGCCTCGTCCATCTGCTTTTGGATCAGCTCGGTGGGAATATACTCACCCATGTAATAGGGCACATTCGGCGGCGGGACTGTGTAGAGTCCGCTGATGCGCGCGCCGAAGCGCCGCGCCATCGCAATGGCGATCTGCGTGCGCGCAGCATTGCGCGGGTCCAGCGTCAGATGAACCGTGATATCGCGGTAACTCATCGCCCGGCCTCCTTCGTTATGGCCGTGCCGCTTGTTCCCCCGGCGACATCGACCGTTGTTATCGGAAGTGCAGATGATGTACAGCGCAGACAGGAGCCTGCGTCAGACAAATGTAGGCAGGTGCGCCCGCCGAAACAAGCGCATCCCGACTGTCAGATAGGTTAATGCTGCCCGGTAGCGACTGGCTGCGAGGCCCGGCCGATCATCCGTATCAGGTGTCCCGATCAGGCGGCAGCCTGAACCTTCCACGGCGGCAGGCGGTTTTCCTCGACTGCATGGCAGGCCACGGCACCGCCCTCGACGATGATCGCCTTGGGTACTTCGCGCTTGCAGCGCTCATTGGCGAGCGGGCAGCGCGGATGGAAGCTGCAGCCCGGCGGCGGATTGAGCGGGCTGGGCACCTCGCCGGCTACTGGTGTGCGCGAGCGCCCGGTCATGTCGAGATCGGGAATCGCGTCCAGCAGCATGCGGGTATAGGGATGCAGCGGGCGCGAGAACAGCGTCTGGGTATCGGCCCACTCGACCAGGCGGCCGAGATACATCACGCCGACCTTGTCGGAGACATGATAGACCACGGCCAGGTTGTGGCTGATGAACAGGTAGGTCAGGCCGAGCTTGCGCTGCAGATCCTTCATCAGATTGAGGATCTGCGCCTGCACCGACACGTCGAGCGCCGAGGTCGGCTCGTCGCAGACCAGGAATTCCGGCTCGCCGGCGAGCGCGCGCGCAATCGAGATGCGCTGGCGCTGGCCGCCGGAGAATTCATGCGGGAATTTGCGCGCATCCAGCGGCGACAGGCCGACCTGGGCAAGCAGCTCGCCGACCCGCTTGTCCACAGCGGCATTGCCGCTCAGCAGTTTGCGGAAACGCAGCGGCTCGGCCACGATGTCGCCGACCCGCCAGCGCGGATTGAGCGAGGCATACGGATCCTGGAAGATCATCTGCATGCGCCCCTGAATATCGGGGTGTTTACCTCGCTCCGCAGCCGAGCCGATCTCTACGCCTTCGAAATTGATCGAGCCGTCGCTCGGCTCATACAGGCCGACGATCAGGCGCGCGACGGTGGACTTGCCGCAGCCGGACTCGCCCACCAGGCTGAAGGTCTCGCCCTTATTGATTGAGAAATTCACGCCATCGACGGCGCGCACGATGCTGCGCCCCTTGCGCTCCAGCAGGCGGTTCAGCCAGGGCGCCGACACATCGAAGACGCGCTTGAGGTTGGTGACCGTGAGCATGGGAACGGAGAAGTCTCGGGTTCTGGTGGGCTTAGACATGTGCCGGATCCTTCACCAACCAGCAGGCGGTCTGGCTCTTGCCGCTCGGCATCGGCTCGGGCCGGTCGACATAGCAGCGGTCGAAGACCTTGGGGCAGCGCGGGTTGAAGGCACAGCCCTTGGGAATCGCATTCAGGCGCGGCATCGAGCCATCGATCTGGGTCAGACGCTCGGTCTTGTGCCCCATAGCCGGGATCGCACCCATCAGGCCGACGGTATAGGGATGATGCGGGCGCTTGATCACATCCTGCACCGGGCCGATCTCGGCGATGCGGCCGGCATACATGACGGCAACGCGGTCGGCGGTCTCGGCGATCACGCCCATATCGTGGGTCACCAGCATCACCGCCGTGCCATGCTCACGGCACAGGCGCTTGAGCAGCTGGATGATCTGCGCCTGGATCGAGACATCCAGCGCTGTAGTCGGTTCGTCGGCGATGATCAGCTTGGGTTCGGCGGCGAGCGCCAGTGCAATCACCACGCGCTGGCGCATGCCGCCGGAGAACTGGTGCGGATAGCTGTTGATACGCTCGGCGGCAGAGGGAATGCCGACATCTTCCAGCAGCTTGACGGCACGGTCACGCGCCTGCGCATGGCTCAGTGGCAGATGGGTCAGGATGGTTTCGACCAGCTGGTCGCCGACCTTGTAGAGCGGATTGAGGCTGGTCAGCGGATCCTGGAAGATCGCACCGATCTGGCGGCCGCGGATCTTGCGCATCTCATGATACGGCAGGTTGTCGATGCGGCGACCTTCGAGGCGGATTTCGCCTGCCGCGATGCGACCCGGCGGCTCCAGCAGCCCGATGATGGCCGCGCCGGTCATTGACTTGCCGGCGCCGGACTCACCCACCACGCCCAGCACTTCGCCGGCAGAGATTTCCAGCGACACGTCGTCGACGGCCACCAGGGTGCCGCGTCGGGTGGGGAACTCGACGCGCAGGTTTTTGACTTCAAGCAGCTTCGGGCTGGTCATGCTACTCACCGGAGCTTCGGGTTGAGGGCATCGCGCAGCCAGTCGCCCAGCAGATTGACCGCGAGCACCAGAACGGCAAGGACGATGCCGGGGAAAATGGTGATCCACCATTCGCCGGAGAACAGGAAATCGTTACCGATGCGGATCAACGTGCCGAGCGAGGGCTCGGTCGGAGGCAGGCCAACACCCAGGAAGCTGAGCGTCGCCTCGGTGATGATGGCCAGCGCCAGGTTGATGGTGGCGATCACCAGCACCGGACCCAGCACGTTGGGCAGCACATGGCGGATGGCGATCAGCGGACCGGGCAGACCGATGACGCGGGCGGCCTGCACATATTCCTTGCTCTTCTCCACGAGCACGGAACCGCGCACGGTGCGGGCATACTGCACCCAGTAGCTCAGCCCGATGGCGACGACCAGCACGGCTTCAGCGAAATCGGAATGCCGCGCCTGACCCAGGATGCCGCGTGACACGCCATCCACCAGCAGGGCAATCAGGATTGCCGGGAAGGACAGCTGCACATCGGCAACGCGCATGATGAAGCTGTCGACCGCGCCACCCAGATAACCGGCGACCAGGCCGAGTGTGATGCCGACCGTCATGGCGAAGATCACCGCCATGAAGCCGACGACAAGCGAAATGCGCGAGCCATACATGATGGTGGACAGCAGATCGCGGCCCTGGTCGTCGGTGCCGAGCAGGTATTTCGCTTCGCCGCCATCTTCCCAGGCCGGCGGCTTGAAGGCATCCGAAAGCTCCAGCGACGCCAGATCGAAGGGATTATGCGGCGCCAGATACGGCGCGCCGAAAGCGCCGATGATGAAAATCGCCGTGATCAGCGCCGACACCATGACCAGCTTGGAGCGGGTGAAGCTCCAGTAGATGTCGCTGTCAGACGCCTTGCGCCAGAAATCGATGACGCGTGCAGTGGGCAGCATCATTTCGCACCTGCCTTGGCGCCCGAGCTGCGCAGGCGGGGATCAACCACGAAATAGAGAATATCGACGATCAGGTTGATCATCACGAACAGCATGCCGATCGCCACCAGGTAGGCGGCCATAACCGGGATATCGACCGCCTGCACCGACTGCAGGAACAGCAGGCCGACGCCGGGCCAGGAAAACACCGTCTCGGTGATGATGGCAAAGGCGATGATCGAGCCGAGCTGCAGGCCGGTGATGGTGATGACCGGCACCAGCGTGTTCTTCAGGGCATGGCCGAAATGCACCGCGCGGTTGGTCAGGCCACGCGCGCGGGCGAATTTGATGTAGTCGGTGCGCAGCACTTCCAGCATCTCCGAACGCACCAGGCGCATGATCAGGGTCATCTGGAACAGGCCGAGCGTGATGGATGGCAGGATGACGGCCTTCCAGCCGCTGACGGTGAGGAAGCCGGTGCTCCACATACCGAGCTTGACCACATCGCCGCGGCCAAAGCTGGGCAGCCAGCCGAGCAGCACGGCAAAGATCAGGATCAGCAGGATGCCGATCAGGAAGGTGGGCAACGAGATGCCGATCAGCGACACCGTCATCATGCTGCGACTGAGCCAGTGGCGCGGGTACAGGCCGGAGAACACGCCCATCGGGATGCCGACGCAGAGTGCGACGATCATCGCGACGATGCTGAGTTCCAGCGTGGCGGGCAGGCGCTCAAGGATCATCTTGCCGACCGGTTCGGCAGTGCGATAGCTGAGACCGAACTTGCCCTGCACGGCATTGCCGACAAAGCGGGCGAAGCGGACGGGTGTGGGGTCGTCCAACCCCAGGCTCTTGCGCAGTTCAATCCGTTGCTCGGCGGGCAGATCCTGGCCGGCAATGATGGCGACGGGGTCGCCAACGTAGTTGAACATCGCAAAGGCAATGAAGGCCACCGCAAGCATAACAAGCGCGGCCTGCACCAAACGGCGAATGATAAACGCGATCATGGGGGCAATCTGGAAACGGAGGGCGGCCCGAGTGTCTGGCCCGGGCCGCCCATCACCAGTGTATGGCTTACTTCATCTTCACGAAGCGCAGCGGGAAGTAGTTATCCGAGAGCTGGACAAGGTCGACATTGTCCTTGGCAGCCCAGACCACGACCTGCTGGTGCAGCGGGATATAGGCGAAGTCGTCGAGATAGATCTTGGTGGCTTCCTTGATCATCGCGTCGCGCTTGGCCTTGTCGGTTTCCTGTTCGATCTTGTCGGCCAGCGCATCGAACGCCTTGTTCGAATAGCCGCCGGCATTGAACAGGCCCTTGCCCGATGCCTTCGACGGGGTCTGGATGAGCGACTCAAAGACGTTGTGCACGTCATAAGTGGCGCCCGGCGACCAGCCCAGCATGTAGAAGGAAATCTGCGGCGACTTCTCGATGTCAGAGGCCGTGCGCAGGATCTGGGCGAAGTACTTGGCGCGGGTCTGCGCAACCAGGTTGATCTTGATACCAACCTTGGCCAGCATCGCCACGGTCGCCTGGCAGATCGCTTCGTCGTTGACGTAGCGGTCGTTCGGGCAATCCATGCGGGTCTCGAAGCCGTTCGGATAGCCGGCTTCCGCCAGCAGCTTCTTCGACATTTCCGGATCAAACTTCGGACGCACATCGGCGGCCTGGTCGTAACCGTTCAGGCCGGTGCCGATCATCAGGGCGCTGGGGCGCGACTGGCCACGCATGACAGTGCGCTTGATCGCCTCGACGTCGACGGCACGATAGAACGCTTCGCGGACCTTCTTGTCCTTGAACGGGTTCTTGCCCTTGACGCTGGTATCCGGCAGCTCGTCGAGCTGCTGGTTGAAGCCCAGGAAGACGATGCGGGTTTCCGGCGCCTCGAGAACCTTGCGGCCCGCGGTGCGCTTGATGCGATCGGTATCCTGCGGCGGCACGGTGTAAACCATGTCGACCTCGCCCGACAGCAGGGCGGCGATGCGGGTGGCATCGTTGGCAACGCGCTGGAAGATCACCTCGGTGAGGTTATGCTCCGGCTTGTCCCACCAGGTCGGATTCGGCTCGAGGATGGTGCGCACATCCGGCTCGCGCAGCTTGAGCTTGAACGGGCCCGTGCCGTTCGAGTTGCGGGTGGCGAAGTTCTCTTCGTTCTTCGTCATGTCCGCGGTGAACTGGGCGTTGTTCTTATCGGCCCAGGCCTTCGACATGATGCCGATCTGCGACAGCTTGTCGTTCAGCAGCGGGTCGGGATACTTGGTCTCGATTTCCACAACGGTCTCGCTGACCTTGCGAACTTCCTTCACCGACACGAAGTTGCCGGCGACATTCGAGCCCTTGCCGGCAGCGCGGCCATAGGAGAACACCACGTCATCAGCGACGAAGGGCTCACCGCCATGGAACTTCACGCCCTGGCGCAGCGTCCAGCGCCACACGGTCGGGCTCGGCATTTCCACCTTGGTGGCGAGCGCCGGCTCGAGCTTCAGGTTCTTGTCGCGACGGAACAGCCCCTCATACATGTTGAGGTTAAAGCTGAGCAGGAACGTCTCGTTGCGGGCATACGGGTCCATCGAGTTGACGTCGCCGTCATTGGCCCATTTGAACGTCTTGGCCGCGGCCGGCTGTGCGCCGAGCAGAGCGACCGTGGCAACTGCTGCGACCAGCGTCGCCTTCAAGAACTTGCTTCTTTGCATCGTCCCCTATTCCTTCTCCCAAACGGTGATATCAGCCTGTATTTTTCAGGCCGTAAGCTGACAAGTCCGCCCCCGCGGTCCTTGCAGCGCTGCCGGATCATAGGCGGGCAGACGTATATACGTCTACACCTGACTGTAAAAACATCATGGCCAAAAAACTGCCCCTGTGCCTGCCGTTAAGGCAGCCGATACCCGGGTGGAACAGCAAGGTTAATCGAACCAATTCCGCGCGGATTGGTCCGCGTTTTTGCTGCCGCCGTCTTGGCGAATCTTGCGTCGGCAACTACTGCAGACGGCGCGCCAGCGAGACCACGTCCCTGCCCTTCACGATCCGGCGGGCCGGCATCACGATGGTGCAGCCTTCGGCCGGCGCGCGCAGTTCCTCATCGCCATCGGTGGCGATCAGGGCGCCGCCCGGCAGGTCTTCAAAGCCGATGAAATTGGCGGCGAAACGGAACTGGTCCGTCTTGGCCACTTTCACGTCGGTGACCTCGTAGCGCTTGGCCGGGCCAGTCTCGGGTTTGTATTGCGCTGCGAGATCGGCAGGGATCAGGCCATAGAAATCAAGGAAGCGCATGGTGATCGAAATCGCGATCTCGCCGCTGCTGCGCGCAAAGTGCTGACCGCACTCAACCACCACTGCAAGCGGGCTGGCATCGGGTCTGCCGAAGGCATCGTACTGGATCAGCGGCCGGCCAGGATGCTTCACGCCAGGCAGGATCACATGATGCAGGGGCGAGTGCAGGAAGCGCGTCAGCGGATCGAGCTTGGCATGCGGCTCGTAGATCAGCATCGACGGCACCGCATAGGAGGTCGAATGCAGGTCCAGCAGGCCATCCGCCTCGGCATAGATATGGCGCAGCGCACGGGCGCGCTTCACATCCACGGTGGCATCCGGCCCTTCCAGCGTGTCGGCATCCCACACGCGGTTGAAGTCGCGTTCGACATAGCGCGATTCAAACGGCTTGGCCGGATCGAAGCGGTGATAGGCATCGATATTGGCAAACGCCACTGTCAGCTTGCCGCGCACGGGCCGGATGCCCTGCTCCAGCAGATGGGTCACCGCGATCATGCCGCAGAATTCATTGCCGTGGGTCAGCCCGTTGATGATCACATGCGGACCGGGCCGGCCAGAGTCGAAGGTATGCACATAATCGACGCCGCGATTGCCGGTGCGATACTGCGACAGATCCTTCGGCATCACTTCGATGGGCGGCAAATCCTGATGCTGATCCGTCATCACAATCCTCTGCTGAGCAAAATACTGCCGATGCCATACAGGCCGAAGCCGAGCATGAGCAGTCCGGACAGACCATTGATCCATTTCAGCCCGCCGTTGCCAAGGCGTTGGCGGAAAGCGCCGGCCAATCCGGCCAGCGACAGCCACCAGACCGAGGATCCGGCGAAGACACCCAGCACCAGCCAGGCTGCCATTTCGTTTGACAGGCCGAAGGAGCCGATGCCGAAAAAGGCGAAGATTCCGAGAAAGGCCACGATGGTGATCGGATTGGTCGCGGTCAGGACAAAGGTGGAAACAAAGCAGGCGATCGGCCTTTCGGTATAGCTGCCCGCCACAACCACGGCCGGCGCGGGATGCAGGGCGGCGCGCAGCATGCGCCAGGCCATGAACAGCAGGAAAAGGCCGCCACCGATGCGGAACAGCATTTCATGCGCCTGCAGCCAGCCAGAGATCAGGCTGAGGCCGAAAGCGGCAATACAGCCATAGGCGGCGTCGGCAACGGCGGCCCCGAGCCCCGACATCAGCCCCGCCGCGCGGCCCTGCTGCAGGGTCCGTTGCACGCAGAGGACGCCCACCGGCCCGACCGGCGCGGCGATGATGAAGCCCGCCACAAGGCCCTTGCCCAGCATCAGCAGGGTGTCCCACACCGTGTCCGCACTCCGAAAGCTTGTTCAATCAAAGGCCTGCCGGCGGCGGCAGGCTGCAAAAAAAACCGTCTGCGCCTGTAGCACGCCATCCATGGCGGCGCAAACCGCGCCCGAATTTACTGGACCCATGAATTTTATGAAAACTGGAACTTAATCAGGGTCCGGTTTCGGGCTATCCGCTGGGATACAAGGAGTTGTCCCATGAACGCCCCCATGACCCCGCCCCCCGCCAAACCCGCCAGTGCCCGTACCCGCGTGAAGCGCCTGCCCAATCGCGGCCATTACGATACCGCCACCCTGCATGCGGTGCTGGATGCCGGCTATGCCTGTCACGTCGCCTTCACCGACAAGGACAAGCCGATCGTGATTCCCACCGCCTACTGGCGCGAGGGCGATCATCTCTACATCCATGGTTCCACCAAGAGCCGCATGGCCATGGCGCTGGCCACCGGCATCCCGGCCTGTGTTGCCATCACCCTGCTGGACGGGCTGGTGTTTGCCCGCACCTCCTTCAATCATTCGATGAACTACCGCTCGGTGGTCGCCTTCGGTCAGTTCGAGCAGGTGCCGGACGATCACAAGATGGCGTCGCTGGAGGCCTTCACCCAGCGGATCGCGCCGGGCCGCTGGGCCGAAATCCGCGGCCCGAACAAGCAGGAGTTCAAGGCCACGATGGTGCTGCGCATGCCGCTGACCGAGGCGGCCGTGAAGATCCGCAGCGGTCCGCCGAAGGATGATCCGGAGGATATGGGGATCCCGGTCTGGACCGGCGTGATGCCGTTCACCCAGGGTTTCGATGCGCCCCTGCCCGATCCGCAGATGAAGGCCGGTATCGCCCTGCCGGGCTATCTCAAGGCCTTTGCCAAACGCTGAGCCGCGGCTTCCAGTTCGGCTTCGGGAAAGCCGGCGAAACCGAGCAGAAACCCGCTGACCGGTCGGCTGATCGCATAGCGCGACAGCGGCGTGACGCTGAGACCGGCGGCATTGGCCATCTGCGCGGCGGCGCGGTCATCCCGGCCGTCACGGAATTCGGCCGCCAGATGCAGGCCGGCCTCCGAGGCACGGATGTCAAACAGGTCGCCGGCATGCTGTTGCAAGGCCGCCAGCAAGGCTGCGCGCCGACGGCGGTACAGCACGCGCATGCGCCGCACATGCTGGGCCAGATGGCCCTCGGCGATGAAGCTGGCCAGTGTCGCCTGCGACCAGGGCGGCGCGAAACCGTCGGCGGTCGCCTTGAGGCGCAGGAATCCTTCCACCAGCGGCGCCGGCAGCACGACGTAGCCCAGCCGCAGACCGGGAAACAGCACCTTGCTGAAGGTGCCGACATAGAGCACGCGATCGGCACCATCCAGGCCCTGCAGGGCCTGGAGCGGCGGGCCGCTGTAGCGGAACTCGCAGTCGTAGTCGTCCTCCACGATCCACAAACCACGTGCCCGCGCTTCGGCCAGCAGGGCCAGACGACGGCTGAGCGGCAGCGTCATGCCGAGCGGGAACTGGTGCGAGGGTGTCAGCATCACCATCTTGGGTGTCGGGTGCAGTCTGGCCAGAGCGGCCGGGTCGAAGCCCTGCTCGTCCACCGGCACAGGCAGCAGCCGGGCACCAACACCGGCCAGTGCCTCGCGCATGCCGACATAGCCGGGATCCTCCACCGCCACCGCATCGCCGGGGTCGAGCAGCAGGCGGCCGATCAGGTCCAGCGCCTGCTGCGCCCCGGAAACGATGGCGATGGTCTCCGGCGTGCAGGCCACGCCCCGCGTCTCGGCCAGATAGCCGGCCAGCACCTGCCGCAGTTCAGGCAGCCCCTGTGCCGGACTGGATCTGAGCAGTCTGTCGCCAGTCCGCCGCAGGCTCTGGTTGGCCAGCCGTCGCCACAGGTCGAGAGGAAATTCGTCCAAGGCCAGAGGCCCGGTCGCAAAGGGTCGCGCCGGTAACGGCTCGCCTTCTGCGTGCAGAGTGGCAAAGCGGTCTGATCTGCGAGACAATGCAGGCGCCCGGGATGCGCTGCCGGCTGGCGACGGCAGAATACCCTCGGCAGGCAGGTCGGCCGCGACGAACAGCCCGGCGCCCCGGCGGCTTTCGAGATAACCCTCGCCAACCAGCCGCTCCATGGCAATGATCACAGTGTTACGGCCAAGTCCCAGGTCGGCGGCCAGCGCGCGGCTGGAGGGCAGACGCTCGCCGGCCGGCAGTTCGCCGCCCAGCACGGCCTGGCGGATCGCGGCATAAAGCTGCTCCTGCAGGCTGGGATCCTCCCGTCTGCCGTCCCCGGCGCGCGCCGGCCGGAACCAGCCAATGAAACGCCCTGCTGCTCGCCGCCCCATTAGATCTGATCTTTTAGATCATTATTATATTTTAAATAGTTGTTTTTGTTATTTATTTTTAATTTTATCATCATATGCGCCCGACTTTACGGATGAAAAGCCGGAGTTCCGAACAAGATTTCATGCGCCCACAGAATTAGGCCATAAAGTATTGCTGAAACTACAATATTGGAGATTCCGATATCCTGCCAGCGCAGCCGGATGCGCCCCTGCAGCACAGCGGCCAGCGGAACGATCGAGGTTTTTCCAATAAACCTTTGCCATTCCTCACCAAACTGGGCTGCCCGCTTACGGTCTCTCGAATACATCCCGTTCACCGCAGTGACCAGGACAGCGCCGGCCAGCAGCCAGTGCGCGAGGTCACCATTGGCGATCATGTGAGACGCCGCCCAGAGGCTGAACGCCCAGAGCATCGGATGCCGGGTGATGCGGGTGAAGCCACGCACCGGCAACGGTCCCTTCAGCACCATGTCTGGCCCGGCGAGGGTGGGACTGCTGGGACGCAGGCTGCCGACCAGCAACAGAAGGGCCAAGGGCATCACCATGAGCGGCACCAAAGCGACCAGAGAAGTGGTCGGCCATAATTCAATGTAAGGCGCATCTTTATAGGTCCAGATCAGCAAGCCAAGACTGACCACGCTCAAAAGAGAAAACAACCCTCGGTAGGCGGGCAGCCCGAGCCGGGCGACCAGCCGGGGCCGCAGTGGACCAGCCACGACCAGATGCAGCAGCACCCAGCCCAGAGCGGCGGCAGCGAGCGCAATCATCACTCATCCTCCCTTTCGCGCTTGATCGCCGCGGCAAGGCGCCGGGCGGTCTGCGCAGCACGGTCCAGGTCTGCCGGCGGCAGCCGGCTTTCGATATAGCGGCGGTTTCCCCCCGCCTCGGCAATGCCGAATTCCTCGGCCAGCCGCAGATAGGCCCAGGCCTGTACCGGATCGGCCGGCCGACCATCGCCCTGGAAGGTCATGTCGCCCAGCACAAAGAGGGCTTCGGGATGGCCCTGGGCGGCGGCGCGCGCGAGCCAGCGCTGGGCGGCTGCAGGATCGGCAGCGCCACCATCGCCGGCCGACAGCATCCGGGCATACTGAAACTGGGCGTCGGCGTTGCCACGTTCGGCGCCGGCACCATACCAGCGCCGCGCCGCGACCGGATCGGCCGGTACGCCCTCGCCGGCCTCGAGATAGGCGGCGTATTTGAAGGCGGCTGCGGCATGGCCATTCTCGGCAGCGCGGCGGAACCAGTTGATCGCCGCCGGCAGATCCCTGGGCGTGCCCTGCCAGCCCTGCTCCTGCCACAGCGCCCAGCGGAACTGCGAGGGGGTATAGCCCTGCTCGGCCTGCTTCGAGATCAGCTCACGCGCCCGCACCGGATCGGCCGGACGGCCGCGCCCGCTGGCCAGATAGGTGGCGAAATTGTTCACTGCGGCACCCTGCCCCGCTGCGGCGGCCTTCTCCCACCAGTCCATTGCGGTTTTCTGATCGGCCGCCGTGCCATCGCCATTGAACAGCAGGGAGGCCAGCATGTTCTGCGCATCCGCCGAGCCGGCCTCGGCGGCGATACGCAGATAGGGCAATGCTCCGGCCCGGTCTCGGGGTCCGCCTTCGGCGCGATACAGCATGCGCCCGACCATCGCCGCCGCAGGAACATGGCCCATCTGGGCGGCCCGCAGTGCGGTCTGCCGGGCCTGCGGCAAATCGGGCTGACCTAGAACGCCCTCTTCCTGCAACTGGGCCAGATTGAACCAGCCATTGGCTTCGCCCAGCTCGCCGGCACGGGCAAACAGGACCGCCGCCTGCTTCGGGTCACGCGCCGTACCGGTGCCGGTAAGGTAATAGCGCGCCAATTCGTTGACGCCTTCAGCCAGGCCGGCATTGGCAGCACGCTGCGCCAGTGCCAGGCCACGTGCCGCCTCGGCCTCGTTGCGCCCCTCCAGGATCAGATAGGCAAGATAGGCCTGCGCATAAGGAATGCCGCCCTCGGCCGCCTGATCCAGCAGAGCCCGGCCGCGCACCGGGTCGGCGGACAGCAGATCGCCCTCGATCAGGAAACGACCGAGCCGGTAGCGGGCATTCATCGCGCCGGCCGCCACCGCGCGCTCCAGCAGGGCCATCGCCTGGGCCTGCTCAGCCGGTCGATAGGCCAGGATCAGTTCGGCCAGGTTGGCCCAGGCCGCTGCCTCGCCGCGCTCGCCTGCCCGGCGCAGCGCCTGTTCGGCTGCCACCGGATCGGCCGGTCCACCTGCACCCACTGCCTGCATGAAGCCGAGGCTGGCCAGTGCGCGGGGGTGATCCTGTGCCGCGGCCTTGGCAAACCATTGCCGGGCTGTCGCATCATCCCGCCGCGTGCCGATGGAGAACTGAAAAGCGAGGCCAACCTGATACTGCGCCTCGGCCTCGCCGGCTTCGGCCCGCTGCAGCAGGGCCGGCAGGCTGTCGACCGGGGCCGCAGAGGGGGCCTGCGGAGCGGAAAAGCGATCGCTGGGCCGTGCCAGAAGCTGGGGGGAAAGCACTACGGCCAGGACAGAAACGGACACCGCCAGCAGGCTGGCGCGGCGAAACAAACTCAAACACATGCTCAATGCCTAATGTCGAAGAGGGCGCGCCCCTGGGGCGTCAGTTTGCAGACCAGCCAGTCCGGCTTGATCGGGTTTTCAAACCACGGCTCGGCCCAGCCAGCCTTGATACAGGATTCAATAGTATGGGTACTGATCTGCTGGCCATGTTCGTCGAACAGGGGCAGCTTGCCGCCGGGCTGACGCAGACCACGGCGCAGATAGCGCAGTTGTGCATCCGATGGTTTGCCCTGGTTCATGCGGACGAACCGGCTTGTGTCGCCCATCGCCCCCTCCTGCTCTGAGCGATGAGCATAGGTTAAGCCACGGCCGGGCATCAATCGCTCAATCATGGCATTCCCCCATCCCGGCAGGCATGCGACGTCATGGCGTTCCGGAGCATTTGCGAACGGCTTTCATTTGGCTTATGCAAGGCCAGTGACCGAGTCCGCCGCGCCAATCCTGGAACATTCGACGCCAATGCCGCGCCTGCGCGGGCGCCATGGCATGGGGTGGCTGGTGTTTGCCAGCCTGGTCGCTCTGGTCATTGCCGCGCCGATTTTCGCCATTCTGGTCAACCTCGCCCAGCCGGCGCCGGAAGTCTGGCAGCACCTGATTTCCACCGTGCTGCCCGAGATGCTGCTCAA
>NZ_CALRUC010000012.1:0-58937 GCF_943371255.1 Ferrovibrio terrae
CTGCTGCGCGCTGCGATTGGCATCCTGTTTCAAGCGGTCGAACACACCCTCGTAGCTGGCGTCAATGCGATGCGTGAAATCACCACGCGCCAACGCGCCCAGCGCATCACCCAGACTGATAAAGACCGCATCGACCGTGCCAATCAGACTGTTCATGCGCTCGCCCAGACGCGCGGTCATGCCATCCAGCTGGCTGGTATCAATACGGGCGGAGAGATCACCACCAGCTGCAGCGCTGACGGCCTCGCCCACGGCGCGATCAAGCAACTGTTCCTGCGCCTTGCGCTGCTCCTCCGCACTCTGACGGTTGCGCTCCACCTCGATCTGCAACTGTTCGTTTTCCAGGCCGTTTTCCTTGAACACCTGCACGGCGCGCGCCATGGCACCGATTTCATCGCCACGCTCGCGTTCGGGCACTTCCGTGGCCCATTCGCGATTGGCCAGACGCTGCATGGCGGTTGTCATAATGGCCAATGGATCGGCAATGCGCCGGCCGATATACAGCCAGCCGACCAGGAAAGCCGCTACGAGGCTGGCAATGGCGACAATCGCCAAGGTCGACATGCCGACCATGCTGACGCTCTTGGCCTGGTTGGTTGCCGCAGCAACGCCGATATTGGCATCCTCGACAACGCCCTGTGACAGTGCCCCCAAACGCTTGGCCGCATCGCGGCTGGTCTTCAGTGTAGAGAGCGAATACTCAAGCGAATCAATTTCCTGCTCGCGAAAACTCAGCACGCCGGTCCCGGTATCGCCGTAAGCCAGCACCGCTTTTGTTGCCTTGATCAGTTCAGGATGCGGATTGATCTTTTCAACGATGACAAGCGCCTTGCTCACGCGCTCCGACGTGGTTTCAAACCGCTTGGTAATGGCTGCCAACTCAGCCCGGCTGGCCGCCTGCGCGCCCACGGCAAGCTGGCCCACCGCATTGTTGACCTCGCCGATCAGCGTGGCTGTGGCCTGCACCAGGGCAAGATCGTTGTTGGCCATGCGGGTCAGCGAGCGCTCGATCCGGGCGAGATCGCCGCTGCGCGTCACGCTGGTCATGCTGCCATTGAGATCGACCACGGCGTCGTCGATCAGCGGGTTGGCAAACTGCAGGAAGGTTTCATGCGCCTTGGACAGGGCCTGGGTTTCCTGGAAGCGCTGCTCGCTGGTCTGGATGCGGGCCGACACCAGCTGCTGCAAGCGGTTGATGTTGGCCAGCAGCCCATCGGTTTCCTTCTTGATGGCATCCAGCTTCTCACCGGTTACCCGCGCGGCAACCAGATCCAGAACGCTGCGGATATCGGCTTCGCGTTCCTTGATGCCGGCTGCAGTGACCTTGACCTCGGCCTCGTTGGTGGCCGAGACCAGATCCGGGGCAGCGCCAGCCAGATCGGCGACCCGTTCGGCCAGGGCCAGGGCCGCAACAACCGAGGACACCCCCTCGTCGGTGACTGTGGTGATTGCGCTGTCCAGACGGGACAGCGAAAACCAGCCTGTGGCCGCCGAGATCAGGGCAAACGAGGCAATTGCTCCTACTGCAAGGTAAAGTCGTTGCCGAATCCCCCCCTGCCGCTTGGTCGTCACCGGCGCACCGGACATTGCACTTCCCCTCTCGATTCTGCTCAGAGGCGATTGTTCTGGGTTTTTCCGTTACCCGCAATACCATTGATTCTACAAAAGAAACTGGAACTTGGGATACTAGCAACACGGGTGTCGGGCCGTGGCATTGGCGCGGCCGGGTATGCTAGGCTGCGCCACTTGAGGAAAACGCGCCCATGCTGGTCCTGATCGACAATTACGACAGTTTCACCTGGAACCTGGTTCACTATTTCGGCCAGGTCGGCGCTCCGGTGCGGGTGTTTCGCAATGACGAGACCACACCAGAGGCCATTCTGGCCCTGAAGCCCGCCGGGGTGGTGCTGTCGCCCGGCCCCTGCGATCCGGACCGGGCCGGCATCTGCCTCGCCATGATCGACAAGGCCGCCGAGAGCCGGCTGCCGCTGTTCGGTGTCTGCCTGGGCCATCAGGCCATCGGCCAGGCGTTCGGCGGCAAGGTCGTGCGGGCCCCTCAGCCCCTGCATGGCAAACTCAGCCGCATGCACCATACCGGCGAGAGCATCTTTGCCGGCCTGCCGCAGGACTTCCTGGCCACCCGCTATCACTCGCTGGCGGTCGATCCGGCCACCCTGCCCAACAGCCTGACGGTCACCGCCCGCTCCGAGGATGGTGTCATCATGGGCCTGGCCCACCGTGACCTGCCGATCCATGGCGTACAGTTCCATCCAGAAAGCATCGCCTCAGAACACGGACTTGCGATGCTGGCGAATTTTGTGCGCTATTGCGGCCTTCCGGTGGGTGATATTTCGGGGCGCGGACAGGCGGCATGAGTGCGGATGTAACGGAATTCAAGCGACTGCTGGGGCTGGTCGCCAGCGGTGCACGGCTGGGCATCGATGATGCCTGCACCGCCTTTGACGTGATGATGTCGGGCAATGCCACGCCGTCACAGATGGGCGCCTTCCTGATGGCACTGCGCGTGCGCGGCGAAAGCGTCGACGAGATCACCGGCGGCGCCATGACCATGCGTGCCAAGGTCAACGGCGTGAAAGCACCGGCTGACGCCATTGACATCGTCGGCACCGGCGGCGACGTGAAGGGCACCTGGAATGTCTCGACCTGCTCGGCCTTCGTACTGGCCGGCTGTGGCGTGCCGGTCGCCAAGCACGGCAACCGCGCGGTCTCATCCAAGACCGGGGCGGCCGATGTGCTGACCGCACTCGGCGTCAATATCGACTGCGATTTCCGCCTGATTGAAAAAGCGATTGTAGAAGCCGGCGTAGGTTTCCTGATGGCGCCGCGGCATCATGGCGCCATGCGCCATGTAGGCCCCACCCGTGTCGAACTCGGCACCCGCACGATCTTCAACCTGCTGGGCCCTCTCAGCAACCCGGCGCTGGTGAAACGCCAGCTGATCGGCGTGTTCGACCGCCAGTGGGTGCAGCCGCTGGCCGAAGTAATGGGCAAGCTGGGCGCAGAGAAAGTCTGGGTCGTGCATGGCTCCGACGGTCTCGACGAGATCACCACCACGGGACCGACCTACGTTTCCGAAATGGACGGCGGCAAGCTGCGTCATTTCGAGATCACGCCGGAAGATGCCGGCCTGCCGAAGGCACGGCTGGAAGATCTGAAGGGTGACGAGCCGACCGCCAATGCGGTGGCCTTGCGCGGTGTGCTGAACGGCACACCCGGTGCCTTCCGCGACATCGTACTGCTCAACACCGCTGCCGCGCTGCTGATTGCGGGCAAGGCCAAAGACCTGCGCGATGGCGCCGGCATGGCCGCGCAGGCGATCGACAGCGGCAAGGCAAGCGCTGCACTCTCGCGCCTGATCGAAATCACCCACGAACCGCCGCCGCCCGTGCCGGTCGAGGAAAAGCCCGTCAAGAAGAAGGCGTCATGAGCGACGTTCTGACCAAGATCAACGCCGACAAGCGCGACCATATCGCACGCTGCAAGACGGCTGTGCCTCCCGCCACCCTGGAGCAGCGGGCCCGTGCCACGCCGGCACCGCGCGGATTCATCCGTGCCCTGCAAACCACGGTGGCAAATGGCCGCTACGGCCTGATCGCCGAGATCAAAAAGGCCTCGCCCTCCAAAGGCCTGATCCGCGCCGACTTCGATCCGCCGGCACTGGCCCGCGCCTATGCCGCCGGCGGCGCCACCTGTCTTTCGGTGCTGACCGACGAGCCTTATTTCCAGGGCCACGACGACTATCTGCGTCAGGTGCGCGCCGTCACCACCCTGCCGATCATCCGCAAGGATTTCATGCTTGATCCCTATCAGGTGATCGAAGCGCGCGCACTGGGTGCCGACTGCATCCTGCTGATCATGGCCTCCTTGAGCGATGCCCAGGCCGCCGAACTGGAAGCTGCCGCCATCGACTATGGCCTCGATGTGCTGGTGGAAGTGCATGACGGCGCTGAACTCGATCGTGCCGTGAAGCTGAAAACACCGTTGCTGGGCATCAACAACCGCAACCTGAAAACTCTCTCTGTCGATATCGCGACCACAGAAATGCTGGCCGCGCGTGTGCCATCAGGCAAGATGCTGGTGTCAGAATCCGGCCTCTATACCAAGGCCGATCTCGATCGCATGGCAAAATGCGGTGCGTGCTGCTTCCTGGTCGGCGAGAGCCTGATGCGTCAGGCTGATGTGGAGTCCGCCACGCGCCTGCTGCTGACCGGCAAGGAACTGGCGGCATGAGCAGCGGCAAACTCACGCATCTGAATGCGGCCGGTGAGGCCCATATGGTCGATGTCTCGGACAAGGCCGAGACCGAGCGCGTCGCCCGGGCCGGTGCCCGCGTGCTGATGCAGAAGGCGACGCTTGATCTCATTCTCTCGGGCCAGGCCGCCAAGGGCGATGTGCTGGCAACAGCACGCATTGCCGGCATCATGGCGGCAAAGAAAACCTCAGACCTCATTCCGCTCTGCCACCCGCTGGCACTCAGCCAGGTAACGGTGGAGCTGACTCCGGATACAGCGGCCAATGCCATCGATATTGTCGCCACCTGCAAGCTGAAAGGCCGCACCGGTGTCGAGATGGAAGCGCTGACGGCTGCCAGCGTCGCCGCGCTGACCATCTACGACATGACCAAGGCGGTGGATCGCGGCATGCAGATCACCGATATCCGGCTGCTGCACAAATCCGGCGGCAAGTCAGGCGACTTCAACGCATCATGATTCCAGTCACGGAGGCCCGTCGCCGCATTGTCACCGCCCTGCCGCTGATGCCGGCAGAGACCGTGGCCATGAGCGCCGCTTCCGGCCGCGTGCTGGCCGAAGATGCGGCGGCCCGCCGCACCCAGCCGCCATTTGATGTCAGCGCCATGGATGGCTGGGCCTGTCGCCAGGCCGATCTTGGCACTATCCCTGCCAGGCTGAAGCCAGTCGGCCATGCCGCCGCCGGTGGCCGCCATGATGGCACCGTCGGTCCCGGCCAATGCGTGCGTATTTTCACCGGCGCGCCGCTGCCCGATGGCGCCGACGCCATCGTGATTCAGGAAGACGCCGATCTGGCCGGCGATATGCTGACCGTGCGCGAGGCCCCGAAGCCGGGCCAGTGGATCCGCAAGGCTGGCCTCGATTTCACAGAGGGTCAGGTGCTGCTGCAGGCCGGCCGCAGGCTCAGCCCTGCCGATGTGGCGCTGGCGGCAGCCATGAACATTCCCTGGCTGCAGGTGCGTCGCAAACCCCGCATCGCCGTGCTCGCCACCGGCGACGAACTGGCCCGGCCGGGCGAGCCGATCGGCCCGAACCAGATTGTCAGCTCCAACAATATCGGCCTGGCCGCACTGATCGAAGCCAATGGCGGCTGCGCCATCGACCTCGGCATCGCCCGTGACACAGAAGCTGATCTGCGCGCCAAGGCCGCTGCTGCCGCCGGCTGCGACCTGCTGCTGACGCTGGGCGGCGCCAGCGTCGGCGAGCATGACCTGATCCACAAAATCCTCGGCGGCGGCGGAGCCGGCATCGACTTCTGGAACATCGCCATGCGGCCGGGCAAGCCGCTGATGTTCGGCCGGGCTGATCTCGGTCATGGTATTTCCATCCCCCTGCTCGGCCTGCCCGGCAACCCGGTTTCGGCCCTGGTCTGTGGCCATAACTTCGTTGTGCCGGCACTGAACGGCATGCTGGGTCTCGACTGGGAGATCCGCTTCGAGATGGCGGTGAGCGGCGAGGCACTGAGCGAGAATGACAGGCGCGAGGACTATCTGCGCGCCACGCTGGTCCGGCATGATGATGGTCGTATGGTCGCCACCGCCTTCGGGCGCCAGGACAGCTCGATGCTGCGCCGCCTGAGCGATGCCGATTGTTTGATCGTGCGCCCGCCGCAAGCGTCGGCCCTGCCGGCCGGCGCACCCGTGCCGATCCTGCGGCTGCGCTGACCCATGCGCATCACCCTGCTCGGCACCGGCTGCCCCCAGGTCTCGACCAACCGTTATGGCCCGGCCAGCCTGCTGCGCTGGGGCGAGCGGCAGTTCCTGATCGACTGTGGCTCGGGCGTCACCCAGCGGCTGCTGGGCGCCGGCACAGCCGGCAAACAGATCGACGTCGTACTGCTGACCCATTTGCATTCCGACCATATCATCGACCTGTTCCAGCTGATCATCTCCAGCTGGCATCAGGGCCGCGACCGGCCGCAGCGCATCTACGGCCCGGTTGGCACCCGGCAGTATCTGAAAGGCCTGATGGCCCTGTGGAAACCGGAACTGGATCAGCGCATTGCCCATGAGAAGCGCTCGTCCACCTCGGCGCTGGAGCTGGACATCACCGAGATCGAGCCCGGCACCATCATCCGGGACGGTGACCTGACCGTGATTGCCGTGGCCGTGCGGCACCAGCCGGTCAAGGCCGCGTTTGGCTATGTCTTCACCGATGGCCGGCACAAGGTCGCCTTCAGCGGCGACACCGCCTTCTGCCCTGAACTGATCCAGGTGGCCAAGGACGCCGACGCGATCGTGCATGAATGCTTCATCCATCGCGAGATGCTGGCCATGCCCGGCCGGTCGCCGGAAACCCTGGCCAATGTCGCCAGCTATCACACCCTGTCCACCGAAGTCGGCAAGGTCGCGACCCAGGCCCATGCCCGCTGCCTGATCCTCAATCATTTCGTACCGGTGGTTTTTGACCACGCTGCTCTGCTGGCTGAGGTTCGGGCCGACTATGCCGGTCCGGTGCTTGTCGGCGAGGACCTGATGGCGTTTGACACCACCTCCCGCACGGTCAGCCATGCCGGTGGCGTCATCGCCCTGCCGCTTGGCTGATGCCGGCTCCCGCCATCCGAGTCGCCAGACCTGACGATCTCGATGCCCTGGTCGATCTGGAAAACCGCTGCTTTCGTGGCGACCGGATGTCGCGACGCAGCTATGCCGCAGCATTGCACAATCCGCGGGCAATTCTGCTGGTGAGCGGTGCGCGCGGGTCGCTGCTGGCCGCCGCGGCCCTGTTTTTTCGCAGCAATAGCAGTGCCACCCGCTTGTATACGATTGCCGTGGCCCCGGAAGCGCGTGGGCGCGGCCTTGGCGCAGCCCTGCTGGATGCCTGCGAGAAAACGGCCCGGAAACGTGGTGCGACAGCACTGCGCCTCGAAGTGAACGTCCGCAACAAATCTGCGCTCGCGCTCTATCGTAAAAGCGGCTATGGAATCAGGGAACGGATCAACCGGTATTACGAGGATGGCTCGGATGCTTTGCGGCTGGAGAAGCCGCTGTCCTGAGCCGGGAGCCGCTTCCCGCCGCCATGCATATCATCGTCGTTGAGCGCAAGACCCACTTCCGTTACCGCAATCCGGGCTGCCTGGTTCTGAACAACCGCGAGTTCATTACGCGGCCGGAACTGGTGCTGGACAAGCGCGCCAAGATCATCAACCTCAGCAACGACTATTCTTATCTCGGCTACGGCTATTACTGCTCTTTGCTGGCCGAAGCACGCAGCCAGAAGGTGATCCCCTCGGTCAAGACCATCCTGGATCTGCGCCAGCGCAGCATCTACAGCCATGCCCTGCCCGAACTGGACGAATTACTGCGGCAGCAGGTGAAGAAGCTGGTGATGCTGCCGACCGCGCCCTTCACGATGCATGTGTTTTTCGGCCGCACCGACGATCTGCGCTTCCCCGACCTGGCCCGTCGGGTGTTCGACGAATTCCGCTGCCCGATGCTCAAGCTCAGCGTCTCACCAGAAGATGGCTGGCATATTGCCTCGATCCGGCCCATGGCCTTGAGCGATCTCAAGCCGGAACAGGAATCCTTCTTCGAGCACACCCTGGAATCCTACACCCGGTCCAGCTGGCGCACGCCCAAGGCCAAACCTGCCGCGAAATACAGCCTGGCGATCCTGCACAATCCCTCCGAAGCCCTGCCGCCATCCGACCGCCGCACATTGCAGAAGTTCGTCCGCATCGGCGAACAGATGGGCGTCGAGGTCGAGCTGGTGGAAAAGAAGGATTATGCCGAACTGGCGGAATACGACGCCCTGTTCATCCGCGAAACCACGGCGCTGGACCACCATACCTACCGCTTTGCCAAGAAGGCGGAAAACGAAGGCATGGCGGTGATCGACGACCCCACCTCGATCCTGCGCTGCACCAACAAGGTGTATCTGGCCGAGCTGCTGAAGGCGAACAAGATTCCGACGCCGAAAACGGTGGTGCTAGACAATCGCGGCGTTGACGCGATCGACCAGGAAATCCCCTACCCGATCATCCTGAAGATTCCCGATGGCTCGTTCTCGCGCGGCATCGTCAAGGCCGAGAACCGTGAGCAGCTGGAAGAGGCCGCCACCCGCCTGCTGCGCGAGTCCGATGTGATCCTGGCGCAGGAATATCTCTATACCGATTTCGACTGGCGCATCGGCATTCTGCGCGGGCAACCGATCTATGCCTGCCAGTATTTCATGTCGCGCGGCCACTGGCAGGTGGTCAAGCACGGCGATGGCGGGCGCTTCACCGAAGGCGGTTTCCGTACCCTGCCGGTTGAAGCCGCCCCGCCGGAGGTGGTCGATATCGCCCTCAAGGCCGCCGGCCTGATCGGTAACGGCTTCTATGGCGTCGATCTCAAGCAGACGCCAAAAGGCGTTGTGGTGATCGAAGTGAACGACAACCCTTCGATCAACCAGGGCGAAGAGGATGCCGTTCTCAAGGACGAACTGTACCGCCGCATCATCCAGGAATTCATCCGCCGGCTGGAAGAGCGCCCCGGCAGCAGCGACCAGACCTCTGCCGGCCTGCAGGCCGTTGCGGCCGGATTCAGCCTGCCCGTGAATGGTAACGGCAGCCCGCCTTCCCCGGCCCAGATTGCGGCTCAGGTGGCGGCGAAGGTCGCCAGCGAGATTTCCGCCAAGGTTGCCGCCGAGGTGTCCAGCCAGGTGATTGCCGCCGTGCTGGGCAATGCCCGTCCCCATGCCGTTCCCGCCGAAGATCCGGCAGATGCCCCGCCGCTGCCACTGACCTTCACCCAGAAATGATGTAATCCTGTCTCTGTTGCGTTTCCCGTCCCGCCCGAGACCCCGATAAAGAGGCCAAGATGCCCGTCGCCTGGCGCATTCTGCTTTGCGCCTGCCTGAGCTACACGATCAGCCAGTTCTACCGCTCGGCCAATGCCGTCATCGGGCCAGACCTGATGACAGAGCTGGCGCTGACCCCGGCGGACCTTGGCATCCTCACGGGTGCATTCTTCCTGACCTTCTCGGTCAGCCAGTTTCCGGTGGGCATCGCGCTCGACCGCTGGGGCCCGCGCCGCACCATCCTGGTCACCCTGGTGATCGCCTTTATCGGCACCCTGGCGTTTGCGCTTGGCCGCAACCTGCTTGAACTCAGCCTGGCCCGCATCGTGCTCGGCTTCGGCTGTGCAGCGCTGCTGACCGGCCCGATGGTGCTGTTCTCGCGCTGGTTTCCGCCCGACCGCTTCGCCACGATGTCCAGTATCCTGATCGCCGTCGGCAACCTCGGTGTGATCGCATCGACCGCACCGCTGGCCTGGTTCGCTGAAGCCTATGGCTGGCGTGGCGCCTTCTATGTCACCGCAGTCATCACCGTCTGCCTGATTGCACTCTCATACTGGGCGATCGAGGATCACCCGGACCCTGACAAGGCACGCAGCGGTGCCAACGAAACCCTGGCTGAAACATTGCGGGGCGTCGGTGCGGTGATCCGCCATCCCGCCTTCCCCAATCTCTTCGCCATCATCTTCTCGGCCTATGCCACCTTCATCACCATTCTCGGTCTCTGGGGCGGACCCTATCTGCATGATGTGCATGGACTGGATGCGACGGCCCGCGGCAATGTCCTGATCTTCATGGCCGTGGGCGCCGCGGCAGGATATTTCATCTGGGGCCCGCTCGACCGCGTGTTCAACACCCGAAAATGGCTGCTGGCGGTCGGACTTGGCAGCCAGCTGGTCTGTCTCCTGGTGATCGTGCTGGTCCCCGGCCTCAGTGTTTTCATCATCACGGCGCTGTTCTGTTTCATGGGCGTGATGAATGGCTGCATCGTGATGATCTTCGCACATGCCCGCTCGGTCTTCCCGGCGGCGCTGATCGGTCGCGGCATCACCACGCTCAATATCGGCACCATGGGCGGCGGCGCATTCCAGCAGTTCCTCACGGGCTCACTGATGACCCATATGGCACCGAAAGGCACCGTGCCAACCGAACTGGACTATCGCATCATCTTCGGGGTGCAGTTCGTGATCCTGCTGTCTGCGCTGATATATTATCTGCGCACGCCGGATGCCAAACCGCACCAGACCGCCTGATGCCAGGAGAAGCCAATATCGTGTCGTCGGGGAAGCCGATCAGTGTGGATGCCATCACGCCAGAAGCCTTTGCGCCTTTTGGCTGGATGCTGGGCAAACCGTTTCCTGTCACGGAATCCGCCGTCGCCTACGGCACTGCCTGCAACGGCTTCTGGCATGAGCATATCTTCGACCCCGGCATGGGTGGCGAACATGAAGTGCTGTGGGTGACGTATAACGTCTCCGATCGCACGGTGGACCGGCTCGAATTGCACCGCCTCACCCAGCAAGCGGTCGTTCCCCTGGTCGGCAGCATCATCCAGGTTGTCGCGCTCAGCGATGCGGCTGGAAAGCCGGATCTTGCAACGGTCAAGGCATTCATGCTTTCACCGGGCGTGGGTATTTGCATGCAACCGAATATCTGGCATGCAACGCGAACCACGGGTTCGGATGCGACATGCCTGATGCTCACGCGCCGTTCAACGACAGCCGATCTTGTGGATCACCTCACCCGTGATGCTCCTGCCACCGAAACCCGCCTTCTCGATATCGATAGACTCCGCCTCAGCCGATGACCGACACCCTCCCTGCCCGTTTCAACATCGCGCGCTATTGTCTGGCCGGGAATGCCCGCCTGCGGCCCGACAAGACTGCGATGATCCTGGTCGGCGAAGCTGGTGAATTCCGCATGACCTTCGCCGAGGCCGATCTTGCCGTGCGGCGGCTCGCGGCCGGCCTGCGTGGCCTGGGCCTGGCGCCCGGCAGCCGCATCATGATCCGCATGGCCAACGATGCCGATTACGCGCTGACCTATTTCGCCACCATGGCCGCCGGTTTTGTGGCACTGCCGTCCAGCGCTCAGCTCACCGCCGCCGAGGCGGCCTATCTGCTGGAAAATTCCGGCGCCGCCGCGGTTGCCGCCAGCGCCGAACTGGCCACCAGCCTCGCACTGCCCACCGGCGTGCTGCTGCTCGATCCGGTAAAACTGCAGGCCCTGAAGCAGACCGCGCCGCTGGCCGATTACGCCGATACCGCCGCCGATGACCCGGCCTATCTGGTCTACACATCGGGCACCACCGGCCGGCCGAAGGGCGTGCTGCATGCGCATCGCGCCGCCTGGGGGCGCCGCCCGATGCATAAGGGCTGGCTCGGCCTGCAGGACAGTGATGTCATGCTGCATGCCGGTGCCTTCAACTGGACCTATACGCTGGGTGTCGGCCTGGTCGATCCCTGGGCGGTCGGCGCCACCACCGTGCTGTATAACGGCCATCGCGACATCCAGGTCTGGCCGCAGCTGATGGCACGCCATCGTGCCACCATCTTCGCCGCGGTACCAACGCTGTATCGCCAGATCCTGAAATACTGCGACCTTGACGCCCATGACCTCTCGGCTCTGCGCCATGGCGCCACTGCCGGTGAGGCTCTGGCGCAGACACTGCTGGAGGAATGGCAGACCCGCACCGGCAAGCCGCTCTACGAAGCCCTCGGCATGTCGGAGATTTCCACCTACATCTCCACCGGCCCCGGCATGACCATCAAGCCCGGCTGCCCCGGCAAGCCGCAGCCCGGCCGCCGCATCGCCATCCTGTCGCCCGATACCGACAGCACCACGCCGCTGCCGCAGGGTGAGATCGGCCTGCTGGCGGTGCATCGCAGCGATCCGTCGATGATGCTGGGCTACTGGCATCGTCCGGAGGAAGAAGCGCTGGTCTATCGCGGCGAGTGGTTCTGCGGCGGCGATCTCGCCAGTTTCGATGCCGATGGCTATGTCTGGCATCATGGCCGCAACGACGATGTGATGAATGCCATGGGCTATCGCGTTTCGCCCGTCGAGGTCGAAATGGCCGTGGCCGAACATCCCGCCGTGGCGGAAGTCGCGGTCACTGAACTGAAGGTTCGCGCCGATGTCTCGGTCGTGGCCGCCTTTATTGTGCTGCGGGAGGGCATGAGCGCCGATCCCGCTGCGCTCTCGGCCTTCACCGAGGCGCGACTGGCCGCCTATAAATGTCCGCGCGAATGGCGCTTCGTCCCGGCATTGCCGCGCACCGCCAATGGCAAGGTGCAGCGCAAAAAACTGGCGGCAAACTAGCCTGAAATAATGTGGCACCACCCTTGCAATTTCCCCATCAGAGCAACCGATGGGGTTTGTCATGAGTGCCATGTCCACTGCCGCGTCCACGTCTGTCTTCGGCGATCTGATGAACGCCCACCAGACCGTCGCCAGCAATACGCCGGCGACCATCGCCGCGGCGAAATTCGCGGATTACCTTGAAGAAAAGCAGTCAGCCGGCACGCTCCCAAGTGTCGCGCCTGGCCGTTCCCCGACCCCGGAGCAGCTTACCAAGGTTCTATTCGGCACCGCTTACGACCCCGATACCAAAAGCGTCCGCCTAGAGAAACTTGCCGCCGAGGTCCAGAAAGGCACGGCAGAATTTGCCGGGCAGTTCAAGCAGCGCCTGGCCGCTTTTGGCATCGACCCGAACATGCCGGTCGAACTGAGCACCGGTGTCGATGGCCGCATCATCGTCGATAACAGCCATCCCAAGGCAGCCGAGATTGCCAAGATTTTCGCCGACGATCCGGTGCTCGCCCAGGCCTATCGCAATGTCGCCGCACAGAATGACCAGCTGACCCTGATGCAGGCCGGTGCCGCCTATGTGAAAGACTGGAATGCCGCCAAGACCGATGGTGAGCGCACGGCGCTGTGGAACCGTTACAGCACGCTGATGAACAAGATGACCAGCATGTTCAGCGGCCGCATCACCTTCGGCCCCAGCACCGTGGTGGCGGAAAGCCAGCAGATGCTGCGCCGCATGGGGCTGTCGTAAGTTAATCCCAGCCCGATTAATCCCAACCGAGGCCGCGCGCCGACTCCTGTGCCTTCTCGTCGGCTTCCAGATTCTGTTGCAATCTAGCCCGCGCCTGCCGCTGCAGCGTGATGCGCTTGTCGATGTCGTCGCCCCAATGGGCGTGCAGCTGCTGCAGCAGGGCCTCGTTATGCTGCTTGAAGGTCAGGGTCTTCTGCCGCGCCGCATAGGCCGTCTGACCGAGTGCCTTCAGGGTTTCCTCGCCCAGCCATAAGGCCGAGCGGAAGGTTTCGCGTTCGATCACCGGCACCTTGCGATTCAGCAGTTCCATCGCATGCGGCAGGTCACGGGCCCGTGCCACGATCTTGAGCTGGGGAAAATGCTTCTGCGCCAGGTCGACCAGCTGCAGCGAGGCTTCCTGGCTGTCGACCGCCACCACCAGCACCTTCGCCTTGGCCGCACCGGCGGCTTCCAGCAGGTCGAGCCGGGTGGCATCGCCATAGAAAACCTTGAAGTCGAAGCGGCGCAGAGTATCGATGATCTCGGAATCATGATCCAGCACCGTGACGCCGATGCGGTTGGCATAGAGCAGACGCACGACGATCTGGCCGAAACGACCAAAGCCGGCGACGATCACCGGGTTGCCCTCGTCTTCCGGCACATCATGCGGCCGGTCGTCGCCCCGCACGAAGCGCGGTTCGATCAGCTTGTCGTTCAGCACCACCAGCAGCGGTGCGGTCGCCATCGACAGGGCCACCACCACCGTCAGCAGCGCCACCGTATCCGCATCCATGATGCCGAAGCTGGCCGCGGAGCCGAACAGCACAAAGGCGAACTCGCCGCCCTGGGCCAGCAGGAAGACAAACAGCCAGGTCTGGCTCCACTGCAGGCGGGCGATACGGGCAATCGCCAGCAACACGACAGCCTTCACAGCGATCAGTCCCAGCACCATGGCCAACACTTTCACCGGATGGCTGAGCAGCAGGCCGAAATCCACCGACATGCCGACGGCAGTGAAGAACAGGCCGAGCAGAAGCCCCTTGAAGGGTTCGATGTCGGTTTCCAGTTCGTGGCGGTATTCCGATTCCGCCAGCAGCACGCCGGCCAGGAAGGCACCCAGGGCCATCGACAGGCCGGCCAGCTGCATCAGCAGGGCGATGCCAAAGACCAGCAGCAATGCGACAGCGGTGAACACTTCACGCAGGCCGGTATCGGCCACGATGCGGAACAGCGGCCGGGTCAGGAAGCGACCGCCGAAGATGATGATGCCGATGGCGGCCACGGCCTTGGCCGCGCCGATCCAGCCTTCGCTCTGTCCGGTCACCGCCGGCGCAACGGCCAGCAGTGGCAGCAGCGCCAGCATCGGGATTACCGCGATATCCTGGAACAGCAGGATCGAGAAAGCCGACCGGCCGCCCGGCGTGGTCAGCAGGTTGCGCTCTGTCAGCGGCTGCAAGGCAATGGCAGTGGATGACAGCGACAGGCCAAGGCCCGCCGCCAGTGCGACCTGCCAGGGCCAGCCGATCAGAATGCCCACCGTACCGAGCAGCACCGTGGTGCCAATCACCTGCCCGCCACCAAGGCCAATGATCGGCCAGCGCATCTGCCACAGCCGGCGCGGATTGAGTTCCAGTCCGATGACGAACAGCAGCAGCACGACGCCGAATTCGGAGAAATGCAGGATGGCCTCGACATCGACAATCAGCTTCAGGCCCCAGGGGCCGATCACGATGCCGGCGATCAGGTAACCCAGCACAGAGCCCAGCCCGAGCCGCTTGGCGATCGGCACCGCGATCACCGCCGCCGCCAGATAGATCACACCATTGAGAAGCAGGCCATCCATGTCAGCCGACCCGGTCGCTGGCCGGCACGGCCGGCGCTTCACAGCCGATGCAATTCTTCGGATGCGGGTAATCGATCAGCCATTGCCGGTAGGCGGCGGCATGTGCCGAGACTTCATCCGGTTTTTTCAGCCGGGCACCCTGTAACAGGAACGGTTCGCGATAGGTCATGCCGCAGAGCGCGGCCGAGCGCTCGAAAGGCCGCAGCAGTTCCGCCATGGTGATGCCGTTATAGCCTTCGGCGCGATAGGCTTCGTCGGGCCCACCGGTCGAGACCGCCTGGGCCAGTTCCTTGCCCTGCAGCGCCTCGCCGCCGGTACCATAGGCCCAGCCATATTCCAGCACCGCATCCATCCATTCCTTCAGCAGCGACGGGCAGGAATACCAGTAGAACGGATGCTGCATCACCACCACGTCATGGTCGAGCAGCAACCCCTGCTCATGCTTCACATGGATGAAGAAGTCCGGATAGGTCTCATAGAGATCGTGGAAGGTGACATGCGGCAGATCGCGCACCGCGTCAGCCATGGCGCGGTTGACGCGCGACAGGTGCGGATACGGGTGCGCGAACAGCACCAGGATTTTTGGCTTTTCCGTCTCCATCGCTGCGGTCACGCAATCCTCTTTCTGTGCAGCTTTAGGTTACCGTCAGACCGTCATCCGCCGCAATGATCGCTCCGTTGATGAACCGCGCCTCGCTGGAGGCCAACAGCATGATCAGGCCATCCAGATCCTTGGCGTCGCCCACCCGGCGGCGCGGCAGCATCTCGATCAGTTTCTGGCCGCCCGGCGTGGCCCAGTAATCCCGGTTGATCTCGGTCTCGATATAGCCGGGGCAGATCGCGTTGGTGTTGATGCCATAGCGTGCCCATTCCAGCGCCATCGCCTTGGTCATCTGCACCACAGCCGCCTTCGACATGCAGTAGACCGACAGCTGGCTCAGCACCTTGAGGCCCGCCACCGAGGCGATATTGATGATACGGCCTTCTGCCTTGCGCGCGATCATGTCCTTCGCCGCCGCCTGCGCGACAAAGAAGGCACCCTTGGTATTGGTGTTCATGGTGAAGTCGTAGTCATCCGGGGTCACATCGGTGATGCGGGCCTGCTTGCTCACCCCTGAATTGTTGATCAGGATATCCACGCCGCCGAGCCTGCCCGCGATCTCGGCGAAGGCACCCTGGATATTGTCATAATCATTCACGTCGAGCTTCACCGTGATGGCGGTGCCCCCATTGGCCGTGATCCGGTCCGCCAGGGTCTTGAGCCGGTCGGTCCGGCGCGCGGCCAGCGCCACCGCCGCCCCGGCACTGCTCAGAAGTTCGGCAAATCGCTCGCCCAGACCACTGCTGGCCCCGGTTACCACCGCCACTTTGCCCTTGAGGCTGATCCCCATGCTCATCGAATCCTCCCTGATTTTCCGTAACTTGGATGCTGGGCGCCCGGCGCAATTCGGTCAAGGCCCCGTCACCCGGGGCTGGCCTGATCGCCAGGCCTGCGCTACCGTTACGCCATGCGCATAGAAATTGTTTCCGACGTCATCTGCCCCTGGTGCTTCATTGGCAAACGCCGCCTCGAACAGGCTCTGGCCCAGCGGCCGGACATGGAGTTCGAGATCGGCTGGCGGCCGTTCCAGCTCAATCCGGACATGCCGCGCGAGGGTGCCGACCGTAAAAGTTATCTGGAAGCCAAATTCGGCGGCCCGGCCCGGGCAAAGGAAATCTACGCCCGGGTTTCGGCCGAGGGTGCCAAGGAAGGCATCGCCTTCAACTTCGATGGCATCAAGCGCACGCCCAATACCCTGGCTGCGCATAGCGTGCTGCGCTGGGCACTGACGACCGGTGTGCAATCCGAGCTGAAAGAGCGTCTGTTCAATCTCTATTTCATTGAAGGCCATGATATCGGCGATCATCAAGTGCTGGCCGATGCCGCAGCCGCCGAAGGCATGGATGGCGCCCTGGTCAAGACACTGCTGGACGAAGGCCGCGATGCCGACGTGATCCAGGACGAAGACAGGATGGCGCGGGAACTCGGGATCACCGGCGTGCCCTTTTTCATCTTCGAACGCAAATATGGTGTTTCCGGCGCGCAGACGCCCGATGTGCTGCTGGATGTGATCGACAAGATTTCAGCCGAACCCGCACAGGCGATCGAGGCCTGATCCGTGCAGGCCATCAGCCCAGCCATAATCCCGCAGAGTGCGCCCAGCCTCGGCTTCATCAAACAGGCAGACGAGGTGCAGGACTCCAATGTCCAGCAGTTTCTGCAGTTGTGGTTTGATGCCCGGGCAAATGGCCAGATGCCAGGCAAGGATTTCCTCGATCCCTTGCGTCTGCGCTTCCTGCTCGGTTCGTTATCCCTGCTGGAAGTGCAATCCGACCCGCTGCGCTTCCGCTATCGCCTGGTCGGCACCGATATCGTGCAGCGCCTGGGACATGAACTGACCGGGCACTGGCTCGACGAACATCCCGATCCGGCCTGGCGGCCCTTTCTGCTGAAAGGCGCCACCATGGTCCATCACGCCGCGATGCCGGTCTACGGCCATGTGCAGGCCCGCACGATGGGCCTGGACTGGCTGCTGGAAGTGGTGGCCGTGCCGTTGTTCGATGCCGATGGCAATGTCGCCTATATCGGCGCCGGGCAGAGCTTCCCGCCCTACAAGTCCGAAGCTTCCGGACGCGCCTGACTAGGCGACTTTTTTCTTCGCTTTGCCTGCGATCTCGGCCAACCGCAAGGCCGCATGCAGCACGCCTTTCAGGCGATCCGTCGGCTCCGGCCAGTCGCGCATCAGCACCACCTTGTGATCGGGCCGCAGCTTGGCGCCCCGTTCCGACTGGATGAACAGCACCAGACCGGCCGGGTCTGCGAATTTATTATCGCGGAAGCTGAGCGTCGCGCCTTTCGGTCCGGCCTCGATCTTCAGGATATTCGCCTCGATGCAGAACTTCTTGATCGCGACGATATCCAGCAGGTGATGCACCTCTTCCGGCAACGGCCCGAAGCGGTCGATCATCTCGGCGGCAAAGGCATCGATATCCGCCCGGCCATCCAGATCCGCAACACGGCGATAGAGCTGCATGCGCAGATTCAGGTCGGCCACATAGGTATCGGGGATCAGCACAGCCGTGCCGATCTGGATCTGCGGCGACCACTTCTCGGCCAGCGCGCTGGTATCCCCGCGCGCAGACGCCCGTGCCGCCACAATCGCCTCCTGCAGCATCTCCTGATACAGCTCGAAGCCAACCTCGCGGATATGACCGGACTGCTCCTCTCCCAGCAGATTGCCGGCGCCACGAAGATCAAGATCATGCGACGCCAGGGTGAAGCCGGCGCCCAGCGTGTCGAGACTCTGCAAGACGCGCAGGCGCTGCTCGGCCGAAGTGTTCAGCAGCCGGCCGCCCTGGTAGGTGAAATAGGAATAGGCGCGCAGCTTGGACCGGCCGACACGGCCACGCAGCTGATACATCTGCGCCAGACCGAACAGGTCGGCGCGATAGACCACCAGCGTATTGGCGGACGGGATATCCAGGCCGCTTTCCACGATATTGGTCGCCACCAGCACATCGTAGCGCCGGTCGTAGAAGGCATTCATCACATCGTCCAGATCGGTCGGCGCCATCTGGCCATGCGCCACCACGGCTTTCAGTTCCGGTACATGGTCGCGGATGAAGGCCATCGCGGTGTCGAGATACTCGATGCGCGGGCAGACAAAGAAACTCTGGCCGCCACGGAAATGCTCGCGCAACAGCGCCTCGCGGATCACCACCGTATCAAACGGCGTGACAAAGGTACGCACGGCCAGGCGGTCGACCGGCGGCGTGGCGATCAGGCTGAGTTCACGCACGCCAGAGAGCGCCAGCTGTAGGGTACGCGGGATCGGCGTAGCCGACATGGTCAGCACATGAACTTCGGCCTTCAGCTGCTTCAAGCGCTCCTTGTGCTTGACGCCAAAATGCTGCTCCTCGTCGATGATCAGCAGGCCGAGCCGCTTGAAGTCGATGTTTTTCGACAGCACCGCATGCGTGCCAATGACAATATCCACGGTGCCGTCGGCCAGGCCTTTTTTGGTTTCGGTGGCCGATTTCGCCGTGACCATGCGCGACAGTTGCTCGATCCGCAGCGGCAGACCACGGAAGCGCTCGAAGAAGGTTCTATAATGTTGTCGGCACAGCAGCGTGGTGGGGCAGACCAGAACCACCTGCTGGCCTGACATTGCGGCAGCAAAGGCCGCGCGTAACGCCACTTCCGTCTTGCCAAAACCGACATCGCCGCAGATCAGGCGATCCATCGGTTTGCCGCTGGACAGGTCGTCCAGCGTTTCCTCGATGGCGCGGGCCTGATCGTCGGTCTCGTCATAGGGGAAGCGGGCGCAGAATTCCTCGTACAGGCCTTCCTGCGGGATCACCCGTTCGCCCTGCCGCAACTCGCGCTCGGCCGCGATCTTCATCAACTCGCCGGCCATGTCCTTCAGGCGCTGCTTCATGCGCGCCTTGCGGTTCTGCCAGCCAACACCGCCGAGCTTGTCGAGCGTCACCTCGGCTTCGGGCGAACCGTAGCGCGACAGCATCTCGATATTCTCGACCGGGAGATACAGCCGGTCGCCGCCATCGTAATGCAGCAGTAGGCAATCATGCGGCGCGCCGGCCACATCCAGCGTCACCAGATCCTTGTACTGGCCGATGCCGTGATCGATATGCACGACATAATCGCCCGGCTGCAGGGCGCTGGCCTCGGCAATAAAGTTCTCGGCGCGGCGCTTCTTCTGGCGTGGCCGTACCAGTCGGTCGCCGAGGATGTCCTGTTCAGCCACCACATACAGGTCGGCAGCCTCGAAGCCATGCTCGATCGGCAGCACGGCAATGGCCGGCGTGGCCTTCGCGACTGTCTCGATATCACTCGCCGCCTCGATCGGCTGCGGCGCCGGCAGACCGTGATCCTTCAATACCAGTGCGAGACGATCACGCGCACCCGCCGAGAACGTGGCGAACAATACCCGCCGGCCCTGGCTCACCTGCTTGGCCAAGTGACCGCCCAGCGCGTCATAGACGCTGACCACGGCCGTTGTCTTTTCCGCCGCCTGTGCCGCCTGGGTCCGTTCGGGCGCGAAGTCGCGGCCCGGCCGGCCACCAATATCGACCACCTTCACATCCGGGCCGCCGACGGCGTCAAACGGATAAAGCTGGCCGACGGCAAATTTTTCCAGCCGTGAATTCCATTCGCCCGCCGTCAGATACAGCCGGTCGGGCGGCAACGGTTTATAGGGCGAGCCGCCCTCTTCCAGCCCGCGCTTCATCGCCGATTTGCGGGCGTCGTAATGATCCGCAATCGCCTTGAAGCGCTCGTCGGTCGCATCGCCGCTCAGGTGATCCAGCGTCACGCTGGCCTGCGGCACATAATCCAGCACGGTGGCCAGCTTTTCGAAAAACAGCGGCAGCCAGTGTTCCATGCCGATCTGGCGCCGGCCGGCCGACACCGCCTCATACAGCGGGTCTTCCTTGGTGATGGCGCCGAACAGCTCGCGATAGCCGCCACGGAAGCGCGCAATGGACTCCTCATCCATCGGCACCTCGCTCATGGCCGTGAGCGAGAGTTCGGTTACGGCATCAATGGTACGCTGGGTGGCCGGATCGAAGCGGCGGATGTTTTCCACCTCGTCGCCGAAGAAATCCAGGCGATACGGCGCATCGGTCCCCGGCGGAAACAGATCGACCAGGCCGCCGCGCACGGCATATTCGCCAGGCTCGTTCACCGTGGAAACGCGGCTATAGCCGTTACGGCTCAGATAGGAAATCAGGGTTTCCGGCTTGATGCGACCGCCCTTGGCGGCACGGAAGCCGGTCCCGGCGAACCAGCCCGGTTGCGGCAGGCGCTGGAGCGCGGCATTCACCGTGGTCAGCAGCAGCCAGGGCACATCCGGCCGTTCGCCCGCCAGGCGATTGAGCGTATCCATGCGCCGGGCAGCGATCTCGGCATTGGGCGAGACGCGGTCGTAGGGCTGGCAGTCCCAGGCCGGCAGGGTCAGGACGGGAAGTTCGGGGGCGAAGAATTTCAGCGCCGCTTCCAGCGTCGCCATGCGGGCATCGTCGCGGCAGACATGCAGCACGCCACGGCCCTTCTGCCGGGCAGCCAGGGCCACCAGCAGGCGCGCATCCTGCCCTTCCGGGCTGCCGGCCAATGCCCAGCGGCCCGGCCGGGTCAGGATATCCGGCAGCACGAATGTCATGGCATCAGAACTGTAATTTGTAAGCCTTCAGCAGCTTCATCACCCCGGTATCCAGATGCGGCGGCACCGGATCGCGGCCGATCGCCCAGGCATAAATCTGCGGGTCGTCGTAATTCTCCAGCAGGGCTTCATACTGGTCGAGTTCGACATCGGTGAAGGTCTGCAGATGCCGGCGGGCAAAACTGCCCAGCAGGATGTCGACCTCCTTCATGCCGGTATACAGGCTGCGATGCAGCAGCCGCTTGCGGCGGATCTCGATATCCTCGGCCATCTCTGGGGTGCCCTACCTGAGCGTACTGGGGGTGTTTCCGGAACTAGGGCAGGATATAGTACGCGAACCCTCGGATTCTCAAGGTTTACCCGGAAATTTCCCGACCCCATGCGCCCGGAATCGCTGTTTCCCGCCTTCGCCCCGATCACCAGCCTGAAAGGCTGCGGTCCCAAGCTGGCGCCACTGGTGGAAAAGCTGGTCGGCGGCGGCAGAGTCCTGGACCTGTGGTGGCATCTGCCCAGCGGCCTGATCGACCGGCGTTACCGCCCCGCGGTGGCCGAGGCCGAGCCGGGACGCATCGCCACATTGCAGGTGACCATAGAGCGCCATATCCCGCCGCGCACGCCGCGCCTGCCCTACAAGATTCTTTGCCATGACGGCAGCGGCAGGCTGACGCTGGTGTTCTTCAACGGCCGCGAAGACTTCCTCAAGCGCAGCCTGCCCGAGGGCGAAATCCGCGTGGTCAGCGGCACGGTCGAACTGTTCGACGGCCAGGTTCAGATGACGCACCCGGACCGCTTCGGCACGCTGGAAGAGATCGAACAGATGGCCGCCGTCGAACCGGTCTATCCGCTCACCGCAGGCGTGGCGCCGCGCACGCTGGGCAAGATCATCGATGGCGCGTTGGCCAAGACGATGGACTTGCCGGAATGGCTCGATCCGGCCTATCAGAAGCGCGAGGGCTGGCCCGGCTGGCGCGAGGCGCTGCTGACCGCGCACCGGCCGGAAAGCATGGCCGACCTGGAGAAAGACACGCCGGCACGGCAGCGGCTGGCGTTCGACGAGCTGCTGTCGAACCAGCTCGCCCTGCTGCTGGTGCGCCGCCGGCTGAAACGCCAGACCGGCCGCACCATCACCGGCGACGGCCGGCTGCGCGATGCGCTGGAAAAGCTGCTGCCCTGGCCGCTGACCAATGCGCAGCGGCAGGCCAATGCCGAAATCGCTGGCGACATGGCGAGCGAGCGCCGCATGCTGCGGCTGCTGCAGGGCGATGTGGGCAGCGGCAAAACCATGGTCGCGCTCAACGCGCTGCTGCTCTGCGTCGAGGGCGGCGCGCAGGCGGCATTGATGGCGCCGACCGAAATCCTCGCCCGCCAGCATGCCGAAACGCTGGAGCCCTATTGCAGCCAGCTTGGCGTGCGTGTCGCGCTGCTGACCGGCCGTGACAAGGGCAAGGCGCGTGCCGCCCTGCTGCAGCGGCTGGCCGATGGCGAGGTCGATATCCTGATCGGCACCCATGCGCTGTTCCAGGACGATGTAGTGTTCCGCGACCTGGCGCTGGCGGTGATCGATGAACAGCACCGCTTCGGCGTCAGCCAGCGGCTGGGTCTGGCCGCCAAGGGGCAAAGGGATAAAGGCGGCGTGGACATCCTGGTGATGACGGCAACGCCGATCCCGCGCACGCTGTCGCTGACCGCCTATGGCGACATGGATATTTCACTGCTGACGGAAAAGCCGCCCGGCCGCAGCCCGGTCGACACCCGCACGATTGCGTCCGACCGCTATCTCGACGTGGTTTCGGCGGTGACGCGCAAGATCAAGGCCGGCGAGCAGGTCTATTGGGTCTGCCCGCTGGTTGAGGAAAACGAACAGCTCGACCTTGCCGCCGCCGCCGAACGGCATTCGGCGCTGAAGCTGGCACTGGAGCCCGAGCTGGGCGAAGGCAGCATCGGGCTGGTGCACGGCAAGATGACACCGGGCGAAAAAGATGCCGCGATGGAGGACTTCAGCGCCGGCCGCGCCAAGCTGCTGGTTGCCACCACGGTGATCGAAGTCGGCGTCGACGTGCCCAATGCCACGCTGATCGTGATCGAGCATGCCGAGCGTTTCGGCCTGGCGCAGCTGCACCAGCTGCGCGGCCGGGTCGGCCGTGGCGGCAAGCCCGGCGCCTGCCTGCTGGTCTATTCCGGGCCGCTGGGCGAGACGGCCAAATCCCGCTTGAAGATCATCCGCGAGACCGATGACGGCTTCCGCATCGCCGAGGAAGATTTGCGCCTGCGCGGCGCCGGCGAGGTGCTGGGCACGCGCCAGAGTGGCCTGCCGGATTTCCGCGTTGCCGACCTCGCCGCCCATGCCGAGCTGCTGGTGGCGGCGCGCGACGATGCCCGGCTGATCCTGGAACGCGACCCCAAACTGGCCAGCGAGCGCGGTAAAGCCTTGCTGACGCTGCTTTATCTCTTTGAGCGCGACGCCGCGATCCAGTATCTGCAGTCGGGCTAATCGCGCCTGTTCAGTGCCAAGCGAGGCCTGTTGCCGGCCAATTGGAGCCAATGCGATCCCATTGGATGCCAATGCGATCCGATGGAATCCCGTTCGATCCGATGCGATCCCATCCGGAAAAACCGCGCTGCGGCACAGCTTCCCGCTCTGCTTCAGATAGGCAGCCCGGGAGCAAAAGCCAAGACCCGCGCCTACTCCGCCGCCAGCGGCAGCGGGATCACATTGCTCCGCGCCGACAGGCGGAAGAAGCCGACCAGTTCGGCCAGCTCCTGCGCCTGGCTGCTGAGGGCGCGGGCCGAGGCATGGGTCTCCTCGACCAGCGCAGCATTGCGCTGGGTCATGTCATCCATGCCGGCGATGGCATCGTTGATCTGGTCAAGCCCCTTGGCCTGTTCGCGGCTGGCGCCGGCGATCTCGGCCACGATGGCGGAAACCTGGCGGATCGACTGCACGATATCGCCCAGACTGGCGCCGGCTTCATGGGCCAGATCGGCACCGCTTTTCACTTCGGCATTGGAACGCGAGATCAGCGCCTTAGTCTCGCGCGAGGCATTGGCCGAGCGCTGCGCCAGTGCCCGCACCTCCTGCGCCACCACGGCAAAGCCCTTGCCGGCATCGCCGGCACGCGCCGCTTCCACAGCGGCATTCAGCGCCAGCAGATTGGTCTGGAAGGCGATCTCGTCGATCAACGCCATGATCTCGGAAATCTTGCGGGCACCCTGCTCGATGCGGTCCATCGCCTCGACCACCTGGGCCACCACCTCGCCGCCACGCTCGGCGTTCACGCGTGCCGCATTGGCCAGCCGGTCGGCATCCTGGGCATTCTCCGCATTCTGCTTCACCGTTGCCGTCACCTGGTGCATGGCGGCCGCGGTTTCCTCCAGCGCCGCCGCCTGCCCCTCGGTGCGATGGGCCAGATCCTCGGCGCCGGATGAAATCTCGCCCGAGGCATCGCGCACGGCATGGGTTGCCGTGCCCAGCCGGCCGGCAAAGTCCTGCATGCGATGGGCCAGGCCATTCACCGACTGCTTCAGCTCGGCAAAAATACCGCGATACTCACCATGCATGCTGCGTCCGACTTCGCCCTCGGCCAAAGCATGCAGCACACTGGACAGTTCCCCGATCACGGCAGCCAAGGTATCGGTCAACTGATTGATGCTCAGGCTGACCTCGCGGAAATCGCCATCCTTGCCATCCAGATCAAGCCGCCGCTGCAGATCACCGGCTGAAACCGCGCGTGACAGGGCGGCGATCTCGGCCGCCATGGCGCCTTCGCGCGCACGCTGCGCCTGCTGCTCGGCCATATGGGCGCGTTCGCGACGCTGCTCATCGGCCGCCATCGCGCGGCGCTCGGCTTCATGGCTGCGAAACACTTCATAGGCCCGCGCCATGGCGCCGATCTCGTCCTGGCGCACCGCATCGGGACTGGCGATATCGAGCTGGCCTTCAGCAAGGCCTTTCATCGCCTCGGTCATGCGCTGAATGGGCTGCAGAATGCCGCGCGCCACAATCACGCTAGCAATCAGGATCACCAGCACCATGGCCGCTGTCATGCCGGTCGAGATCAGGGCAATCTGGCCATGTGTGGCTTCTGCCTGGGCGCGCTCGGTGATTTCCGTGGCTGCGGCATGCTGCACCAGTGCCGCCAGCAGCGGCGCCATCGCATCGCGAACCCGCCGCGCTTCGATCTCGGCGGCAATCAGGTCATCGTTGGCAACCGCATAATCCTGCGCCGCCGCCCGGTAGGTCGCCTGCAGATCGCGCACCTCCTGCTTGACCGTGTCGAAGAACGGTGCGGATTTCAGCGTGGTGAGAAATTCACCCGATGCGCGCTCCAGATCGGCCTCAAAGGCCTGCCGGTCGCCACTGAGCGCATAGGCGACCTCGAAGCCGCGCATCTGCAGCATGGTGATGGTCAGCTGGTTGGCGATATCGAAGGTCATGCCCATGGCCTTGCCACGGATGTCTTCCAGCTTGTCCTGGAATGCCCGGCCGGCCTTCAGCAACTGGCCGCGGGCGCCGCTGTTGTTGTCGAAGCCGACCGTCTTCCGGGTCTCGATCAGGCGGCGGTTGATATCCTGCAGCGGAGCCGCCCTGTCCTGCAATTCGGCAAACCGCGCGGCGATCTCGCCGTGATTGCCGTTGCGCGCCTGGATGAGGGCGTCGGCGATGCCAGCGCCCTGCTGGACCAGCAGATCGGCCAGGCCCGCATCCTGACCGGCGACCAGGCGCTCGACCATCTGCTGCAGGGCGAGAAAGCGCTTATCCAGGCGTTCAGCCGTGATTTGCAATGTGCTGGCAGCCTGCACGCGCTGTTCCACCTCGGCCACGGCGCGACGCTCGTAAAAGGCCGCCGCAACCGCAACGGCGATGGCAAGAATGGCACCCAGGATGATGGCACCGATGCGATGGGCAATGGAGATACGCATACTCTGGTCCGGGCTGTCGTTTTTTTATGATCCAAGCCCTAGCGACCGCCGATGACAGCGCGGTGACATCTGCAAGATTTGTCGAGCTATACACAAGAAAAAAGCCCGCTGAGATCAGCGGGCTTTTGACTGAGTTGAATATGGATCGATCTGTTACGACGACAGGTCGAAGTCTAGCCGGAACCGGTGGGGTCGCCGCAGGGCAGCATCACGCGAATTCCAGGATCACCTGATCGACGGCGAGGCTGTCGCCCTTCTTGGCGTTGACCTTCTTCACCGTGCCGTCGCGTTCGGCACGCAGCACATTCTCCATCTTCATGGCTTCCACCACGGCCAGCGCCTGACCGGCCTTGACCGGCTCGCCCTCGGCCACGGCAATCGACACCACCAGGCCCGGCATCGGGCAGAGCAGATATTTCGACATGTCGGGCGGCAGCTTTTCGGGCATCAGCCGCGCCAGCGCGGCGGCCGCCGGCGTGCGCACGGCGATATCGAGTTCGGCGCCGCCATGCACGATGCGGGCACCGTCGGGGCGCGGCGTTACGCGCGCCACCACGGTGGCACCATTCACGGTGCCGCGGAAGAAGGGCTGGCCCGGCTTCCAGGCACTGCGCACCTTCAGCGCCTTGCCCGCCTTACCGCCTTCTTGGCCGACTTTGACATCGCAGCCGCCCTCGGCATCGCTGACGCTGAGCTTGTATTCGGTCTTGTTCAGCGTGGCGATCCAGTCGGCATCGGGTTCCCATTCCGGCAGGCCGAGCTTGCCGCCCAGATGACGGGCGCGCAGCTCGTTGCGGATATGGATCAGCGTCGCCACGGCGAGTGCCGCATTTTGGCGCTCCTCCGGCAGCACGGTGCCGCCATAGCCGTTCGGCCATTCCTCGGCGATGAAGTTGGTCGAGATATTGCCCGAGCGGAAGCGCGGGTGATCCAGCACGGCAGAGAGGAAATTGACGTTATGGCCGATGCCGGCGATCCAGGTTTCGTCCAGCGCCGCCGACAACGTGGAGATCGCCTCGGCGCGATCCTTGCCATAGGAACACAGCTTGGAAATCATCGGATCGTAGAACATGCTGATCTCGCTGCCTTCCACCACGCCGGTATCGTTGCGGATGACGGCGGATTCATCGGCAGTGCGCCAGCGCGCCAGGCGGCCGGTGCTGGGCAGGAAGCCGCGCAGCGGATCTTCGGCATAGATGCGAACCTCGACGGCCCAGCCATCCAGTTTCACATCCTGCTGTTTGATGCTGAGAGTCTCACCGGCGGCGACACGGATCATCTGTTCGACCAGATCGATGCCGGTGATCAGTTCGGTGACCGGATGCTCCACCTGCAGGCGGGTGTTCATCTCCAGGAAATAGAAGCTGCGGTCGGGCCCGACGATGAATTCCACCGTGCCGGCGCTGTCGTAGTTCACGGTCTTGGACAGCGCGACGGCCTGTTCGCCCATCGCCTTGCGGGTCTTCTCATCCAGGAACGGACTCGGCGCTTCCTCGACCACTTTCTGGTGACGGCGCTGGATCGAGCATTCGCGCTCATGCAGGAAAATCACGTTGCCGTGCTTGTCGCCCAGCACCTGGATTTCGATATGGCGCGGCTGCTCGATGTATTTCTCGATGAAGACGCGATCATCGCCGAACGAGTTTTTCGCCTCGTTGGTCGCCGAAGAAAAGCCCTGCGCCACTTCATCGGCCGAGCGCGCGATGCGCATGCCCTTGCCGCCACCGCCGGCGGAGGCCTTGATCATCACCGGGAAACCGATCTCGGTGGCGATCTTCACGGCCTCGTCGGTCGAGGCAATGGCGCCCAGATAACCCGGCACCGTGGAGACGCCCGCCTTCTGCGCCAGCTTCTTGGACTCGATCTTGTCGCCCATGGCGTAGATCGCATCGGGATTGGGGCCGATGAAGGCGATACCCGCCTCTTTCAGCGCCGCGGCAAACTTGCGATTCTCGGACAGGAAGCCATAGCCCGGATGCACGGCCTGGGCGCCGGTCTTTTTGCAGGCAGCAACGATCTTCTCGATCACCAGATAGCTTTCGGCCGCCGCCGGCGGGCCGATATGCACCGCTTCATCGGCCATGCGCATATGCAGCGCGCCGTCATCGGCATCGGAATAGACCGCCACGGTCTTGATGCCGAGCCTGCGGCAGGTCTTGATGACGCGGCAGGCAATCTCGCCACGGTTGGCGATCAGGATCTTGTCGAACAATTTATTAGCCATGATCTCTGATCTCACAACGGAATGTTGTCGTGCTTCTTCCAGGGATTTTCCAGCTTCTTGTCGCGCAGCATGGCGAGCGAGCGGGCAATCCGGAAGCGCGTATTGTGCGGCATGATCACATCGTCGATGAAGCCGCGATGGCCGGCGACGAAGGGATTGGCGAACTTCTGGCGGTATTCCTCGGTGCGGGCCGCGATCTTGTCGGCATCGCCGATTTCGCCGCGGAAGATGATCTCCACCGCGCCCTTGGGACCCATCACCGCGATTTCGGCCGAAGGCCAGGCGTAATTGACGTCGCCGCGCAGATGCTTGGAGGCCATCACGTCATAGGCGCCGCCATAGGCCTTGCGCGTGATAACGGTGACCTTCGGCGTCGTCGCCTCGGCATAGGCGAACAAAAGCTTGGCGCCGTGCTTGATGATGCCGCCGTATTCCTGCGCCGTGCCGGGCAGGAAGCCGGGCACATCGACGAAGGTGACGATCGGAATGTCGTAGCAGTCGCAGAAGCGCACGAAACGCGCGCCCTTGCGCGAGCTGTCAATATCCAGGCAACCGGCCAGCACCATCGGCTGGTTGGCGACGATGCCCACGGTCTGGCCGCCGATGCGGGCGAAACCGGTGAGGATGTTCCTGGCGTAGTTTGGCTGAATCTCGAAGAAGTCGCCCTCGTCGACCACCTTCTCGATCAGCTCCTTCATGTCATAGGGCTTGTTCGGATTGGGCGGCACCAGGGTATCGAGCGAGGCTTCCTGGCGGTTGACCGGATCCCAGGTCTCGCGATGCGGTGCCTTCTCGCGGTTGTTCAACGGCAGGAAGTCGAACAGGCGGCGGGTCTGCGCCAATGCCTCGACGTCATTCTCAAAGGCGTTGTCGGCAACGGAAGACTTCGTCGTATGTGTGATGGCGCCGCCGAGCTGTTCCTGCGTCACCACCTCCTGCGTCACCGTCTTCACCACATCAGGGCCGGTGACGAACATGTAGCTCGAATCCTTCACCATAAAGATGAAGTCGGTCATCGCCGGCGAATACACCGCGCCGCCGGCGCAGGGGCCCATGATGACGGAAATCTGCGGCACCACGCCCGATGCCAGCACGTTACGCTGAAACACCTCGGCATAGCCGGCGAGGCTGTCGACGCCTTCCTGGATGCGGGCGCCGCCTGAATCGTTGAGGCCGATCACCGGTGCGCCGGCCTTCATCGCCGTATCCATGATCTTGCAGATCTTGCCGGCATGGCTGGCCGACAGCGAACCGCCGAACACGGTGAAATCCTGGCTGAACACGAAGGTGGGGCGGCCATGGATGGTGCCGTAGCCGGTGACGACGCCATCGCCGGCCACCTTCTGCTCGGCCATGCCGAAATCGGTGCAGTCATGTTCAACGAACATGTCCCACTCCTCGAAGGAGCCGGGATCGAGCAGCAGCTCAAGCCGTTCGCGTGCGGTCAGTTTGCCCTTGGCGTGCTGGGCCTCGATACGCTTCTTGCCGCCGCCTGCGCGGGCCTGGGCGCGCTTCTCTTCCAACTGCCGGATAATGTCCTGCATGAAACTCCCCGTATTGGCGCTCTATGACTGGGCCGTGACAACCGCCATAGCATATCGCGCGGCGCGGCAAAATAGCTTGCGCTGCAGTGCAAAAAGTCCTGCGATAAGGAGGATTTATCGGGGCTGATATATAAGCTGGCTGAGGATAACCCGCGCCGGTCAGACCTGTCGCTGCGGCATGCGCGCCTCGGTCAGGTCGGCGCCTTCCAGCAGGGCGCGCGACATATCGGCCTCATCCAGCCAGGCCTGCTTCAGCCGGGCACCACGCAGATCGGTACTGCGCAGCAGACTGCGCATCAGGTTGGCCGGGAAAGAGCGGTCGCCGCCCAGGATCAGCGGGCCCAGATCGGCATCGCGCAGATCAGCGCGGGTGAGCTGGGCGCCGGAGAGATTGGCGCCGCGCAGATCGGCGCCGCAGAGATTGCAGTCACGCAGATCGGCATCGGCCAGCTTGGCGCCCTGCAGCGAGGCGCGTTCCAGATTGAGGCCCTGCAGCACCGCTCCGTCCATGGTCGCGCCGGTCAGCACCAGGCCGGGCCGCGCACCGATCAGGCGCAGGTCTAGCCGGCTGAAATCGAACAGCCGGCCCTGACGGCCGCCGGTTTCGACCCACAGGCGATACAGACGGAAGGCTTCCTCGATCGGCACGCCGAGTTCGGCGAGCGGGCGGCCACGCAGCTTGTCGTCCAGCACGCCCTGCACATCGGCGCCGGTCATCATGGTGTTCTCGAATTTGACGCCGACCAGCACGGCGCCGCGCATCTGGGCGTCCTTGAGGTTGGCGCCGCTGAGATCGGCACCGGAGAGATTGGCGCCTTCGAGCCGCGCCGCCGTCAGGTTGGCGCGGGTCAGCACGCAGTTGACCAGCACCGCATCGGTGAAGTCGGTGCGCCCGGCCGCCACGCCGGTCATGTTGGCGCCGGTGAGATCGGCAGCCACCAGGCGCGCGCCACCGAGATCGACGGCGTCGTGATCGGGTTTCTTCAGCTGCATGTTGCCGCTGATATCGCGCTCGGCAATCACACCATCGCGCATGTCGGCATCCTGCAGCCGCGCACCGGTCAGGTCGGCGCCACGCAGGCTGGCGCCACGCAGGTCGGCGCGGTCCAGCCGCGCGCCATGCATCACCGCGCCGCGCAGATCGGCGCCGTAGAGCACGGCATTGCTCAGGTTGGTATCGGAGAAATTGGCTGATTGCAGGTTGCAGCCGGTGAAGTCGGCACCCGAGAGATCGGAACCCGCCATGGTCAGATGCGACAGGTCGCGGAACTGGAAAATAGCCCGCTTACCACCGGGCAACCGCTGGCGGTATTTTTCATGGTCGGCAATGGTGGCCAACAGCTCGCCGTAGCCAACCTTCGGCCGCTGTCGCTTGGGTGTGTCTATCGCTGCCATGTCGGACCCCCCGGCCGACATTGAGTCTCCGTATACAGGGAGTATAGCAGCGGATTCGCAGCAGGGTAGTAAAGCTTCGCTGACGAATCATGTTTGCAGCCAGCGGCGGCATGCCTAGTTACTGGTGCGTAACAATCCGAGAAATCGCCTGATGGCCTGCAGATCGGCGAGCAATCCGGTGCGCCGGGCTGCCGCCTCGGCATCCTCGCCCCAGCGCTCCGCCTGGTGCAGTTCGTCGATCAGGGCCATGCGATGGCCCACCTCGGCATCCAGCCTTCCGTCCAGCAGGGCCAGCCCCAGCACAACCGAGCCGGTGTTGGTGGTCGCCCAATGCAGGGCCGTCAGCCTGTAGGGGTCCAGGCCGGCGCAGATGCGCTCCAGCCGCGCCGGCAATTCCGCCGGCTGCGCCACCGCCATGATGCCGCTGGTGACGTTGAGCTGCACATCGTAGCGGTCGCGGAACCAGTCGAGCAGCGGTTGCCATTCCGCCGCCTGACGCTCGGCCAGGGCCGCCGGCTCGGTGGCGCGGTAGGACAGCAGATCGGTGCCGCCGTAGCGCACCACATCGTCGGTGGCATAGCGCGGATCGAGACTGACGCGGTCGATTGCCGTGGCGGCCAGCTGCATCAGCGGCATGGTGCTGGGCCGGATCTCGTCCTGCTGGGCCGCCCACTCCACCGCGATGGCTTCCGCCAGTGCGAGTGTGGGCAGGCGCATCTCGGCCTTGGCCGGCGTCTTCAGCAGACGGCCGTCGAGACGGATCACGGCACCATCGCCATCGGGCTCCGCCGTGGCGGTCTTGTAGAAACGCTTCATGACGCCGGCTTATAGCGGCGGGTCAGCGGCCCAGCAAGTTGCCCAGCCCGCGCCGCAGATTGTCGAGCGGCTTCTGTTCCTGCTGCGGCTGGGCGCTGTCTGCTGCCGGCTTGGCCGAAGACTGCGGCACCGGCCGGCCCTCGGCCAGAGCGACGGCCTTGGCACAGGCGGTGGCGGCATCGTCGCCGCCAGATCCCAGCGCCGGCGACAACAGCGCCAGCGGACCCAGCGCCGCAAAGCCGGCAGCGGCCCCGATCATCCCCTTGGCCAGCGCCGCCGTATCGGGCGTGAAGCTCGGATCGGCAAAGCTGCCGCGCACCCGCACCGGCGGCAGCGCCGCAGCCAGGCCGGTATCGCGCGAGGACGGTACCAGCCGCAGGTCGAGCTGCTCGGTGCCCAGATTGGCCGTGCCGTCGCCGGTCATGGTCATGCTGCCGGTCTCGGCCAGGATCGCCTTGGGCGTCATGATGCCATTCTTGAAATCGAGGCCGCTGACCACGCAATGCAGCTTGGTCTTGGCCGTGGCGCGACTGAGCGCCCCCACGGCATCGGCCAGACGCGGCAGCGCGGCGCGCACATATTCCTCTTTCAGCTCGCCCTCGCCCACCTTCAGCACCAGCTTGCCATTCAGGCCCGCCATCATCTGACGGATGGAAGTGGCACTGCTGCTGACATCGAGCACCAGATCGGTCGGCCCGCCGCGGCGCACGACATCGGTGATGCCGTTCTTCTGCAGATAGTCGCTCAGCACCACGCCCTTGCCATCCAGCTTGGCGGTCATGGACTTCGCCTTGCCATTGACGGTGATGTCGCCGCTGAGGGTGCCGCTGGCGAGATTGGCGATGGCGGGTTTGAGATTCAGCACGCCATCCTTCAGCGTCAGATTGACGGCCAGACCCTGCGCCTCCAGCATCGGCGCCTTGAACCGCTCGGCCTTGTAAGCCACCACCGCATCGGCGGCATTTAGGCCATCCAGCGGCAGCGGGTCGGCACTGAACAGGCGGCCGTCGGATTTCGGCGCCGCCGCCGGTTTTGCAGCGGCCGGCGCGCCGCCGGTAGCGGTCGGCTTGGCTGCACCATCCTTCGGCATCAGCTGGGTGACATCCATGCTCTTCGATGCCAGATCGAATTTCACCGCCGGTTTCGCGCCGGCCAGAGAGATCTCGCCGCTGCCGCCCAGGTCACTGTCGGCGATCTTCATGGCGATGTTGCTCAGGCCATAGCGCTGCGACCCGAGATCCTTCACCTCGGCCTGCAGGCTCATTGGCACCGCCGGCGCGGTGGCACCCGCCAGCGCGGCCAGCTTGGCCAGGTCAGGCGCCTCGGCGCTCAGCTTCAGTGCCAGTCCCTTGGCCTGCATAGGCTGCGCGATGCTGCCCTCCACACTGGCCTTGGCGCCCGGCAGGGTAACCGTCATCTTCACCGGCCAGGGCCGGCTCGGCGCCATCAGTTCCTCCAGACTGCCCAGCGTGCCATCCGCCGTGATGGCATTGCCGTCCACGGTGGCGACCAGCTTGGTGACAAGCTGACCCCCGCTGGCCTGCTTCACGGTGAATTCCGCCAGCGTCACATCGTTGTGGGCACCGGTCTGGGCATCGCGGAAGGCCAGCTTCACATTCTTCAGCGAGACATTCTCGATGGTGGGGATACTGCCGCTGCCCGATTGCGCGGCCGGTGCCGGTGTCTGGGGCTGTTGATGCGGGGCCGGCTTCTGGCCGGCGAAATCCCAGTTGGCCCGCCCCTGGCGATCCTTCTCCAGCAGGAGGTCGACATCATTCAGCACCAGGCTGTCGATCTTCACCTGACCGCCGATCAGGGCGATCAAGTCCACCTGCGCGGTGAACTCGCCGATGGTGGCCATCTGCGGCCGGGTGCCCCAGGCGGCATTGGCGAAGCTGACCCGCTTCACGCCGATGCCGAGCGGCCAAAAGCTGAGTTTCATATTCTCGGCGATGTCGAGCTTGCGGCCGGTCGCCTCTTCCACGGCGGCGACGATCTGCGGCTTGAAGCGGTTCACATCCACAGTCAGCACCGCGACCACGGCCGCCGCGATCAACAGTACAAGGATCGCCAGACCCCATTTCACGATACGCATGCGGCACCTCCCTCAGGCAGCTGAAGAAGACCGGGCCGTCAGTTCGACCGCCAGATCCGGAAGTTCTCCGAAGTCTTTGATTATCTTTACTGCCCCGGCTTTGAGCAGAATCTGTTCGTCATGGTAGCCCCAGGCCACGCCGATGGCCGGAACGCCGGCATTGCGCGCCATCTCCATGTCGTAAGTGGTATCGCCGACCACGATTGTCGAGGCCGCCACGGCCCCGGTTTCCGCCATGGCCTGCAACACCATGTCGGGTGCGGGCTTGCCGGCGGGAACCACATCGCAGGTCTGCAGGGTAACGAAACGTTCGGTCAGGCCATGTGTCGCCAATGTAAAATTCAGACCGCGCCGCGCCTTGCCGGTGGCGACACCGAGCAGGAAGCCGCCGGCTTCCAGCCGGTCCAGCACCGGCACCAGGCCGGGGAACAGCGGCTCCTCATGGTCGGGCTCAAGCCGCTGGGCCACCGCCGCCACCTTGTAAGCCTCGACAACCGCTCCGAGGGCGTTCAGCCCGAAGGGCAGCAGCAGGCGCTCGATCGCCACCTCCAGCGGCAGCCCCACCGTGCGGCGGACGCTGTCGGGCTCGGGCAGGCCGAGGCCGTTGGCGGCAAAGGCGCTGTGCATGGCGCTGACGATGTGGTGCTGGCTGTCGACCAGAGTGCCGTCGCAGTCGAAGATCACCAGTCTGGGCGGCTCGAAACCGGCACCGGATACGGAAACAGGGCGTGTCATGGCGGCAGAATCGCACGGCCGGCCCGGCGCCTCAACCACTCTCAGGGGTGGAAATTTAGACTTCGAATTCCTCCAGGAACCAAGAAAAAAGGCCCCCGTCCTGTAACGGGGGCCCCGGTGTATTCTGATCTGACGCCACGGCGTCAGTTGATCGCCTTCTTGGCGTCGCGGGCCTTCTCATCCTTCTTGGCCACATCTTTCTTGGCCTGGTCCTTCTTGGCATCGGCTTTCTTCAGATCGGCCTTGGTTTCGGCCTTCTTGGCATCGACCTTGGACGCATCCGCCTTGTTGTGCTCGGCCTTCTTGGTCTGGCCTACCGTGGGCGTCGCCGGCGTGGCCGGCGTGGCGGCACCGGACACGCTCGGCTGGGCCGGGGTCGCGGGGGTCGCCGGGCTGGCGGTCTGGGCAAAGGCACCACCGGTGGCGCCGAGCGCCAGCGCGCTGGCAACGGTGATGGCGGTAGCAAGAGTTTTGAAACGCAGAGTCATTGTATGCCTCCTGGGGCAAAAGTGCTGGCCGGTGCATCCGCCCGGATGCCTCATGGCCGGCACAGGTGAAACACTGATGCCGGATCGTGGCGGCACAGGGATGCAATCAAGGTATTGTTGTGGCAGATAGGAACCTATGAAAAAGCCGAAAAAGACCCCCGCTCCCGCCCTGACCCGACGCGCGGCCTCGGCCGCCGGCCTCACCCAGCTCGGCCATGCGACCAGGCAGCCGGCCAGCCCCGACGAGGCCGTGCTGGAAACCGTGGCCAACCCGCAGCCGGGCGTCACCTACCTGATCCGCTTCACCCAGCCGGAATTCACCAGCCTGTGCCCGATGACCGGCCAGCCCGATTTCGCCCATCTGGTGATCGACTATGTGCCTAACCGGCAGATCGTTGAATCGAAATCGCTGAAGCTGTTCCTCAACAGCTTCCGCAATCACGGCGCCTTCCACGAAGACTGCACGGTGAGCATCGCCAAGCGCCTGGTCGCCGCGATGCAGCCGCGCTGGCTGCGCATCGGTGGCTACTGGTATCCGCGCGGCGGCATGCCGATCGATGTGTTCTATCAGACCGGCAAGCCGCCGGCAGACCTGTGGCTGCCGGACCAGGGCGTCGCTTCCTATCGCGGCCGCGGATAACATCATCACCATGACCCGCGTTGCGTTCGCTCTGCTGCTGCTCGCCGGTCTGACCGGCTGCGGCGTCGAGACCAGCGTGCGCGACCTCAACAAAAGCCTGTACCGCACCTTCGGCGGCGGCAGCGATGCGCGCCAGCGGCCGGTGGATACCAGCAGCAGCGCCGGCACGCCGTGTTTCAGTGCCGAGACCGGCCTGCTCTACACCAGCCAGACCGGTCGCTGTGCGCCCGGCTATGCCGCCATCGGCATCGATCAGGCCACACAGCAGTTCCAGGCCTCCACCCAGCGTGCGCCGGTCGCCGGCCGTGGCGCACCGGAGATCGCAGCGGCACCGTCCCGCAGCGTGGCACCGGCCACGGCCGGCGCAGTGGGCGCCGTGCCGCAATCCAACACCCCGCCATCGGGCCCCGGTGGCACGCCCAGCCAGCCCTATCGCAGCAACGAAGCGCGCGTCGGCGAAGGCATTTTCGCGCTCTGCTACAACGACAGTTCAGGCCATGTCTTCGAGGCGCCCAGCTGCCCGCCGGGCAGCCGCTGGATCAACAGCGACGAGGCCGAGCTGCTACAGCGCGCGCAGCTGGCCGAGGCCTCATGGTGCTTCTTCCCCGGCCGCAGCGTGCTGTATCGCAGCCGCGCCTGCCGGCCGGGTGATCAGAAGCTGAACGTGGCCGAGGCCGACCGCGTGTGGGACACGCTGCCGGCCGACCGCCGTACACGGGCGCGGCCATCCGCCACCGGTGGCGGCGTGATGCCGGTGCCTGCGATGGATGCCGCGCCGCGCGGCGGCGTGAACGCTACGCCGCTGCCCGCGCCGCGATAGCCGCCGCATCCGGGATCACCAGCGCAAAGCGGTCATTCAGCGCCGCCAGCGTAATGCGGTGCATCTCGGTCGCCGCAATCGTGCCGGCCCCGGTCGGATCGGGCAGATCGCGATCGGCACAGGCCGAGGCCACCACCACACCGCGATAGCCATGATCGATGGCGCTGCGCGCCGTGGCGCTGATGCACATATGGGTCTGGAAACCGGCGATGATCAGATCGCTGCGGCCCAGATCCTTCAGCACCGCATCCAGATCGGTCTTGGCAAAGCTGTTGGGCAGACCCTTGGTGACGATGCGCTCGCCATCCTTCGGCTGTACGCCGGCAATGAAATCAGCCTTCGGACCCTCGGGGTTGAACAGCGCGCCGCCCGGGCGGCCGTGATGGCGCACATGCACGACCGGCGCGCCATTGGCGCGCGCTGCCGCCAGCAGCCTGCCGATCTCGGCCACTGCCGCGTCCATGCCGGTGAGCGGCAGGCCGCCATCGGCGAGATATTCATTCTGGTGATCGACCAGCAGAAGGGTGGACTTTTCCCAGGCCACCGGGATGCCGGCGGCACCGGCCATTTCGAGCAGGGTCTTCGGGCGGGTCATTTTGCATACTCCAGACAGGACACCGTACAGGTACCGGTTTAGCCGCTGGCGCCCTCTGTGCATATTCCATAAGATCGCGCCATGGCTTTGCAAAAACGCACAGATGATCTCGACTGGAACGACCTGCGCTATGTGCTGGCCCTGGCCCGTCATGGCAGCCTGTCGGCCACGGCCCGTTTTCTGAAGGTCAATCACGCAACGGTGTCTCGGCGCATCGCCGCGCTGGAGGAAACGCTGGAACTGACGCTGTTCGAGCGCCGGGCGCGCGGCTATGTGCTGACCCCGGCCGCTGCCCCGGTGCTGGCCGCCGCCGAACAGATCGAGGCGCCGCTGCTGCGGCTCGGTCGTCTGGGCGATGCCAGTCGCGGCGAACAGATTTCCGGCACCGTGCGCATCACCTGCACCGAGGGCGTTGCCAGCCACACGATTGCGCCACAGCTGACCGGCCTGCGACAGCGCTGGCCGGCGCTGCAGATCGAGATCGCTGTCGAGCATCGCTCGCTCAGCCTGGCGCGGCGCGAGGCCGATATCGCGATCCGCTGGGCCCGGCCCAAGACCGGCGAACTCTATGCCAGCCGCCTGGGCGCCGTGCCCTACCGGCTGTTCCGCAATCCGGCGGCACCGGACCGCACTGCTGTCGCGGCCTTCGATGAAAGCCTGGCCGATCTGCCGGAATCGCTGTGGCTGAAAAAGTCAGGGCTGAAGCAGATGATCCGCAGCAACAGCATGCTGCCGCTGGTGGCCGCCGCCCGCGCCGGCGCCTGTGCCGTGCTGCTGCCGGAATATATCGCGGGGCAGTATCCCGAACTGGTGGCCGAGCCGGGCAAGCCGCCGGTGACGCGGGAATTATGGCTGGTGCTGCATCGCGATCTGCGCAACACGCCACGCGTGCGCGCGGTGGCGGATTACCTGGCAGACGGGATCAAGCGCGCGCTGCGTCAACCCGCCTAGTGCAGGCCTTCCTTCTGCAGCGAGCGGCGGAAACGCCGCAGGCCCCACCAGACCAGCAGCGCTACCACCGGGATTGCCACGCCGATGGCGATTTCCTTGTCGACCGGCAGGCCGACCGCATGCAGCGCCTGCGCCGCATAGCCGACCAGGCCGACCACATAATAGGTGATGGCAGCGACCGACAGGCCCTCGACGGTTTCCTGCAGGCGCAGCTGCAGCCGCGAGCGCTGGTTCATCGTATCGAGCAGACCGACATTCTGCCGCTCCAGCGCGACATCGACGCGGGTGCGCAGCAGGTTGGCCATGCGGGTGGCACGACGGGAGAGGCCCTCGATCCGTTCGGCCATGGTGATGCAGGTGCGCATCGCCGGTGAAAGCCGCCGCTCCATGAATTCGCCGATGGTGGGCATGCCTTCGATGCGGGTCTCGCGCAGCTCGGCGATGCGGCGTTCGACCAGCGCGTGATAGGCCCGCCCGGCGCCGAAGCGATAGGGCGTTTCCACCGCCAGGGTCTCGACCTCGGCGGCGAGCCCGGCCAGTTCGAGCAGCAGGCTCTGCTCGCTTTCATGCTCGACATCGACCATGCGGCCGGACAGTTTCGCCAGCCCCTGCTCCAGCGCAGTAATGCGCGGCGCCACCTGCTGCGCCAGCGGCAGTGCCAGCAGCGCCATCATGCGATAGGTCTCGATATCCAGCAGGCGCATGACGATGCGGCCCCGCTGGGCATCGGTAAGCGCGCCGCCATGCAGCACGAAGCGCACGGCATCATCGGCGCCCAGATGGAAATCGGTCCAGACCGTGGCGTGATCGCTGGCCACCCGGCTCGCCACCATGGTCGGGCCATCGAAAATGCTTTCCAGTTCCGCCTGCCCCGGCACGGCCTCGCCGGCATCCAACACGGTGACATCGGCCGCCACCATCAGCCTGCCCGGCAGCGCATCGAGCCAGCCGGCCGGCAGCGGCAGGTCCGTGGCGGGACGATCCAGCGGCGTGCCGGCGCTGCGCGGCAGATACAGCGTGTAGGTCGAGAATTCGGTGCGCCGCTCCCAGATCAGGTGTCCGGCCCCCGACAGGGCAACGGCGACATGCTTGGTGCCCAGCTCGGGCTCGGCCATGCCGCAGCTGCGGCACAGGGCCGCGAGATGGGCATGTTCGGCGGCGCCATCTTCCGGTTTCAGCATCATGGCGAGATGCAGCACGCGGGCCGGCGCCGCGAGCGGCAGCGGCGGCCGAGCATGCACCTCGGCAGCCAAGCCGGCGCGCAGCGGGTGCGCGCGGCCCCGCAGATCGTCGGGCAACAATGGCGGCGGGGTTATTCTTCCAGCCATGCGTCGGCGCTCTTGTCGAGCGTGAGACCGAGGAAGTCCCAGGTGGCGGCCATATGCGGCGGCAGCGGCGCGCGGATTTCCAGCTTGCCGCCATCGGGATGCGCCAGCTTGATGCCGCGCGCATGCAGATGCAGCTTGCGGCTGACGCCACCGGTGAGGAAAGCTTCGGCACCGCCGTATTTGCCGTCGCCGACAATCGGCGTTCCGATGGCGGCGGCATGCACGCGCAGCTGATGCGTGCGCCCGGTGAGCGGCGCCATGCCGAGCCAGGCAGCGCGGCGGCCGGCTGTTTCGATGGTGCGATAGAGCGTGACGGCATTCTTGCCATCTTCCTCATCCGCCACCATGCGTTCGCCGGCGGCACCGGGCAGCTTGGACAGCGCCAGCTCGATCTTGCCCATGCGCTGGATCGGCACGCCCATCACCAGCGCCCAGTAGAGCTTGTGCGCATCGCGCTTGCGCAGGGCCTCGGCCAGTTTCGCCGCGGCCGAGGCAGTGCGCGCCAGCAGCAGCACGCCGGAGGTGTCCTTGTCCAGGCGATGCACCAGGCGCGGCCGTTCGGCATTGCCGAATTTCAGGAAGCCGAGCAGGCCATCCAGATGCTCGGTCAGGCCGGTACCGCCCTGGGTGGCCAGGCCGGCCGGCTTGTTCAGCACGATGACGGCGTCGTCCTTGTGCAGGACGGCGGCTTCCAGCTCGGCAATGCGCTCCGGGCTGGCCTTGGCCGGCTTGGAGACACGGGGCTCATCGTCCTTGGGCGGATCACCGAGCGGCGGAATGCGGATCGCCTGGCCGACCTCGAGCCGGGTCGCCGCCTTGGCACGGCCGCCATCGATGCGGACCTGGCCGGTGCGCAGCAACTTTTCCAGCTTGGCATGGCCGAGCCAGGGGAAATGGCGCTTGAACCAGCGGTCAAGGCGCAGGTCGGCTTCGTCGGCACCGACGGTACGGGTGGTAACCTGAGACATGGGGATACTCTACGGTGTGATGACGGACCTGTCAGCGCCAGACACGGCGCACGCGGTCCTGTTCCTTGGGTTCTTCCTGGACCGGCGGCGGGTTGGCGGCGCGCTCGCGGGCCTTCTCCGCCTGACGGTCGATCCATTCCTGGCGCATATTCTCATGGCCTTCGATCGACTGCACCTCAAGCTCGCATTCCTGCGCCGCGCTGAACAGAATCTGCTTTGTCACGTTCTTGTACTGCGCCAGCTTGGCATAGAAGCAGTCTTCGCGCTTCGGCACGCTGCCCGGCGTGTAGAAAACCTGTTCCTTCGGCGCGAGAACCATAAAACTGTAGAGTCCCGCTGCGACCAGTAGCAGCAGGGCAAGCAAGCCAACGACACTCAGCTTCTGCAACACGGAGAAGCGCTCCATGAATGAGGCCAATGGCGTCTTGGCCGACGATCTGCTGAGAGGCTGTGCCATTGTTTTGAGTTTATACCATAATTATTGACGGGTCAGCGTAAGAGCTTGGTTAACGTTGCCCGTGCCGCGAGTAAAGCGAGCCGGTTCTACGTTCAGGCTTCGTCATCCTGACGACGGCTGCGCAGCTTCTGCCAGTAGTCGAGTCGCTTGATGATGTCGCGCTCAAAGCCGCGCTCGACCGGGCGATAAAAAGTCTGCCGTTCCATGCCGTCAGGGAAATAGTTCTGCCCGGAAAAGCCTTCGGCCGTGTCGTGGTCGTAAGCATAGCCGGCGTTGTAGCCCATCTGCTTCATCATCTTGGTCGGCGCATTGAGAATATGCATCGGCGGCATCAGCGAGCCGTGTTCGCGGGCAGCACGCTTGGCGCCGCTCTCGGCCTTGTAGGCGGCATTCGATTTCGGCGCGGTGCCGAGATAGATCACCGCCTGCACCAGGCCGAGCTCGCCTTCGGGCGAACCGAGGAAATCATACATGTCCTTGGCGGCCAGTGCCTGCAGCAGCGCGTTCGGATCGGCCATGCCGATATCCTCGGCGGCAAAGCGCACCAGCCGGCGCAGGATGTAGAGCGGGTCTTCGCCACCCACCAGCATGCGCGCCATCCAGTAGAGCGCGGCATCGACATCGGAGCCGCGCAGCGACTTATGCAGTGCGGAGATCAGGTTGTAATGCTCGTCCTGGGTCTTGTCGTAAAGCGGCGCGCGTTTCTGCAGGGTTTCGGCCAGCCGCGCGGGATCGAGCGGCACGGTGTCGGCCGGCAGGGTATAGATCTGCTCGGCCATGTTGAGCAGATAGCGGCCATCGCCATCGGCCATGGCGCGCAGGGCGGCGCGGGCCTCGACGCTCAACGGCAGGGCGCGGTTCTCGATGGTTTCGGCGCGCTGCAGCAGGGATTCGAGCGCCGCATCATCAAGCCGGTGCAGCACCACGACGGAAGAGCGCGAGAGCAGCGCCGAGTTGAGCGCGAAGCTGGGATTCTCGGTGGTGGCGCCGACCAGCACCACGGTGCCGTCTTCCACATAGGGCAGGAAGCCATCCTGCTGCGCGCGGTTGAAGCGATGGATTTCATCGACGAACAGCAGCGTCGCCTTGCCGGTAGCACGACGCGCGCGCGCGGTCTCGAATACCTTGCGCAGATCGGCGACGCCGGAAAACACCGCCGAGAGCGGCGCGAATTCCAGTCCGGTCGCATCGGCCAGCAGGCGGGCAATCGAGGTCTTACCGGTGCCCGGCGGGCCCCAGAGGATCAGGCTGGCGAGCTTTTTCGCCTGCACCATGCGGGCCAGCGGCCCCTCGCCCTGCAGCAGATGATCCTGGCCGATGATGTCTGCGAGCGTGCGCGGCCGCAGGCGGTCGGCCAGCGGCGCCACGGCTGAGGCATCCATGCCGGCGGCAACGAACAGGCTTTCGCCGGTGCCCCCCGCTGCAGGATCGCCCCGCTTGGCCATGCTCAGCCCCGCACCGAGAAGGACAGCAGCTGCTTGTTCCGCCGCAGCACCACGGTCCACTGGCTGCTGCCCTGCAACAGGCCCTGCAAGCCCTTCGCATCGGACACATCGCGGTCGTTGATTTTGACGATCACATCGCCCGGCCGCACGCGCAGCCGGTTGGCCGGCGAGCCCGGCACGATCTCGGTGACGATGACGCCGCGCATCAGCGTATCGACGCCCAGCTCCTCGGCGAAAGCCGGCGACAGATTGCCGACGGTGGCGCCGGCAAGCGGCTGGTTGCCGCTCAGCCGGGTCAGATCGCGCGGCGGCAGTTCGGGCGCATCCTGCAGGGCGATTTTCAGCGCCACGCGCTGGCCGCGCCGCTGCACATCCAGGGCGGCCGTCTCACCCAGCTTGCGGGTGGCGATGCGGAAGCGCAGCGCCTGCGGATCGTTGACCTCGCGGCCATCGATCGCCAGCACCACATCGCCTGCCTTCAGGCCGGCCCGATCAGCCGGACCGCCGCGATACACTTCCCCGACCAGCACGCCATTGGGCCGCGGCATGCCGAGCCCCTGGGCGATCTCGCTGGTCACCACTTCGCCACTGGCGCCGAACCACGGCCGCCGGATGCCCTTGCCCGCCATGGCGCTGGCGACGGTCGAGGACACCAGATTGGCCGGGATGGCGAAGCCGATGCCGATCGAGCCGCCAGAGCGCGAGAAGATCGCCGTGTTGATGCCGGCCAGCTTGCCATCCATGCCCAGCAGCGCGCCGCCGGAATTGCCCGGGTTGATCGCCGCATCGGTCTGAATGAAAGACTGCGCGGTCAGGTCGTCGGAGATGGCGCGACCGACAGCCGAGATGATCCCCTGGGTCACGGTCTGGCCGACGCCAAAGGGATTGCCGATGGCCAGCACCAGATCGCCGACCTGCAGCTCGTCGGAATCGCGGAATTCCAGATACGGCAATGTCTCGCCGCGGGTATCGATACGCAGCACGGCGAGATCCGAACGCGGATCGGCGGCAATCACCCTGGCCTCGAATTCGCGCCGGTCGCTCAGCGCGACAACGATCTCGGTGGCGCCGTCGATCACATGGTTGTTGGTGACGATGACGCCCTCGGCATCGACGATGACGCCGGAGCCCAGCGACTGGGCGACGCGCTCACGCGGCGGACCGAAGGGCGCCTGGTCACCGAAAAAGCGGCGGAAGAACGGATCGTCGAACAGCGGCGAGCGCGGCTGCGCCACCTTCTCCACCCGTCGCGTGTAGACATTGACCACCGCCGGCGCCGCATGCTGCACCAGCGGCGCAAAGCTGAGCTGGATCTCGGTGCGGCTGGCCGGCAGGCGGTTCTGGGTCTGCTGGGCCGAGGCGATGAAGGGAACCAGCGCCACCAAGGTGGTGAGCACCAGTGCGAGGAATCCGCGGGAGGCTGAGGGGCGTATCATGGTTCCGGTTAGATAGGGATGTTTGCAAAGTGTTTTCAATGGGGAGCCTGTGTTGGCGAACGGATTAACTCCGTATTCACGCCTTGGTGGCGATTCTCCCTACCATGGAACTCGACAAGCCGACTCTGAGACAGCTGCACAGCTACTGGGACACCAAACGGGCCGGCCGCCCCTATCCGGGGCGCGAGGATATCGATCCGCTCGACCTGCGCTTCGTGATCGGCAGCCTGCTGCTGGTGGATATCGAGCCGGCACCCCTGCGCTTCCGCTACCGCCTGTTCGGTACCGATATCGCCCAGCGCCAGGGCTTCGACATGACCGGCAAATACCTGGACCAGCATCCCTGGCCTGAACTGGCCGCCATGGCCCGCCAGACCTATATCAGCGTGATGGAAAGCCATCAGCCGGCCCTGATCCAGCGCCGCGGCCTGGTCGGCGAGCAGTATGTCTCTCATCAGTCGCTGGTGCTGCCGCTCGGGCATGCCACGGTGGAGATGCTGCTGATCGGCGTGGTGTTCACGCCGCAGACCGAGACGGACTGACACGCAAATCCGGCACTCAAATGAAAACGGCGGCCCGGAAACCGGACCGCCGTTTCAAAGGATGGTGACGTCAGCCGATCAGGCTGCCGCTTCGGCCTCGGCGGCTTCCTGCACCGGGCCCGAATCCAGGCCCTTGGCGGCGGGATCGCGATCCACCAGCTCGACCACGGCCATCGGCGCGGCATCGCCATAGCGGAAGCCGGCCTTCAGCACGCGGCTGTAGCCGCCCTTGCGGTCGGCATAGCGGGTGTTGAGCGTGGAGAACAGCTTGTCCACCGCTGCCTTCTCCGGCAGGAAGGACAGCGCCTGGCGACGCGCATGCAGATCACCGCGCTTGCCGAGCGTGATCAGCTTGTCGATCAGCGGCTTCAGCTCTTTGGCCTTGGGCAGCGTGGTCGTGATCTGCTCATGCTTGATCAGCGAAGCAGCCATGTTACCGAACATGGCGCGACGATGAGCGCTGGTCTTATTGAGTTTGCGGCCGGCATTACGGTGGCGCATAGGGACTCTCCTCGATCTTCTTCTTTAGGCGGGCAGGATCAGTACTGATCCTGCAGCTTCTTCGCCAGTTCCTCGATATTCTCCGGCGGCCAGTTGGGGACATGCATACCGAGATGCAGACCCATCTGAGCCAGAACTTCCTTGATCTCGTTAAGCGACTTGCGGCCGAAATTCGGCGTCCGCAGCATCTCCGCCTCGGTCTTCTGGATCAGATCACCGATATAGACGATGTTGTCGTTCTTCAGGCAGTTGGCCGAACGCACCGACAGTTCCAGCTCGTCGACGCGACGCAGCAGGTTCGGATTGAATTCCGGCTCGCTGGTGATCTTCTCGCGGCTCTCGGCCTTCGGCTCTTCGAAGTTGATGAAGAGCTGCAGCTGATCCTGCAGGATACGGGCGGCGTAGGCCACCGCGTCTTCCGGCTTGATCGCGCCGTTGGTCTCGAGCTGCATGGTCAGCTTGTCATAGTCGAGAATCTGGCCCTCACGGGTGTTCTCGACCTTGTAGGAGACCTTGCGCACCGGGCTGTACAGCGCATCGACCGGGATCAGGCCGATCGGCGCATCTTCCGGACGGTTGGCCGAGGCCGGCACATAGCCCTTGCCGGTTTCGACGGTCAGTTCCATGCGGATGGTGGCGCCGGCATCGAGCGTGCAGAGCACGTGATTCGGATCCATGACTTCGATGTCATGGCCGGTCTCGATCATCTTGGCGGTGACTTCGCACGGACCCTGCGCATTCAGATGCATGCGCTTGGGGCCTTCGCCGTGCATCTTGAGCGCCATCGACTTGATGTTCAGGACGATGTCGGTGACGTCTTCACGCACGCCCGGGATCGACGAGAATTCATGCAGCACGCCATCGATCTTGATGGACGTGACGGCGGCGCCCTGCAGCGACGACAGCAGCACGCGACGCAGCGCGTTGCCCAGGGTAAGACCGAAGCCGCGCTCCAGCGGTTCGGCGACAATGGTGGCAGTCCGGCCCGGCACGGCGCCCGGCTCGATCACCAGCTTGTTCGGCTTAATCAGATCGGTCCAATTCTTCTGGATCACCTGTAACCTCGTTCGGTTGCGGCGGGAACTAAGCAACTCTCCGCCTAGACCACCTCGGGTGCGGCAACGGCCGCCCCAGTAAGTGGGTAGCGGCCGGCCTCATGTTCTTTGTTCTGCGCCGGACCTAAATCCGACGCGGACCGTTTAGATGCGGCGACGCTTCGGCGGGCGGCAGCCGTTGTGCGGGATCGGCGTGACGTCGCGGATGCTGGTGATGACGAACCCGACAGCCTGCAGAGCGCGCAGCGCCGACTCGCGGCCCGAACCCGGGCCCTTCACTTCGACTTCCAGCGTGCGCACGCCATGTTCGGCAGCGCGACGGCCGGCAACATCAGCGGCGACCTGGGCGGCATACGGGGTCGACTTGCGCGAACCCTTGAAGCCCTGGCTGCCAGCCGACGACCAGGCAATGGTGTTGCCCTGGGCGTCGGTGATGGTGATCATCGTGTTGTTGAACGAAGCATTCACATGCGCAACGGCAGATGTGATGTTCTTCTTTTCCTTGCGCCGGGGGCGCGCGGCCTTGTCCTTGACCATGAGTATCCTGCAGTCCTTAAAACGGGGGCTAACGGTTTAGCGCGCGGCCTTCTTCTTGCCGGCGATGGCGACCGCCTTGCCCTTGCGGGTACGGGCGTTGGTATGGGTACGCTGGCCACGGACCGGCAGACCCTTGCGATGACGCAGGCCACGATAGCAGCCCAGATCCATCAGGCGCTTGATGTCCATGGCGATCTCACGGCGCAGGTCGCCTTCAACCTTGTAATCGCGGTCGATGGTCTCACGGATCTGCAGAACCTCGGCGTCGGTCAACTGATTGACCCGGCGCTCCGACGGGAGGCCCACCTTTTCGCAAATCTCTTTCGCCTTCACCCGGCCAATACCGTAGATGTAGGTCAGTGCGATCTCGACCCGCTTGTTGGTCGGAATGTTCACGCCAGCAATACGCGCCACGCTTTTTCTCCTCGAATCACCCGCTCCGGCACGACCGGAGCGTTCACCTTGGCACAGTTAAGACATACAGAAAACCAACGCAGTCAATGACTTACGTCGGGATTCGCAGCCTTAATTTTCGCTCGCGCCCGTTGCCAAGGGGCGCGATTATAGAAACTTCCTTCACTCAGTCAACTACTTAAGTGGGCTTAAAGCGAAGCCAAAACGGCCTCGATTTGCTGCGTCACTTCGTCGATTTCAGCCATCCCATCCACCTTCCGCAGGATGCCCCGCCCCTCGTAATACGGGAGAAGCGGTGCCGTCTGCTCGTGGTAGGCCTTCAGACGCGGAACCACGGTTTCGGCCTTGTCATCCGCACGGCGGGTGAATTCGGTCGAGCCACAGCGGTCGCAGACGCCTGCCTGCTTGGTCGGCTGGAACTTGTCATGATAGCCCGCGCCGCACTTGGCACAGGTGAATCGGCCGGTAATACGCTCAACCAGGATGCCGTCATCGACCTGCATCTCGATCACGGTATCGAGCTTGAGCTTGCGTTCGGCCAGCATCTTGTCCAGCGCTTCCGCCTGCTTGGTGGTGCGCGGGAAGCCGTCCAGGATGAAGCCCTTGCGGCAGTCCGGCTGATCGATGCGTTCGGCGATGATGCCGACCACGATCTCGTCGGAGACCAGGGCGCCGCTGTCCATCACGGCCTTGGCCTTGAGACCGGTGGCGGTGCCGGCCTTGACGGCGGCACGCAGCATGTCGCCGGTCGAAAGCTGGACCAGGCCATGCTTGGCTGTCAGGCGCTGGGCCTGGGTGCCTTTGCCGGCGCCGGGCGGTCCGAGCAGAATGAGTCTCATTATTTCCGCGCTCCCCTCAGCTTGGCCTTCTTGATGAGGCCCTCATACTGGTGTGCCAGCAGATGCGACTGGATCTGGGCAACGGTATCCATGGTCACGCTGACCACGATCAGCAGCGAGGTGCCGCCGAAGTAGAACGGGACCGAGTACTGGGAAATCAGGAACTCCGGCAGCAGACAGACGCCGGCGATATAGGCGGCACCGACGACAGTAAGGCGCGTCAGCACATAATCGAAATACTCGGCGGTACGCTGGCCCGGACGGATGCCCGGCACAAAGCCGCCATACTTCTTCAGGTTATCCGCAGTCTCGTTCGGATTGAACACGACCGAGGTATAGAAGAAGCAGAAGAATACGATCAATGCGACATAGGTCGCCATATACAGCGGCTGACCATGGCCCAGCAGCGTGGTCACGGTGGTGACCCAGCCCGGCGCGCCCGCACCAGCGGTGAACTGGGCAACCGTCGCCGGCATCAGCAGCAGCGACGAGGCAAAGATCGGCGGGATGACGCCGGACGTATTCAGCTTGAGCGGCAGATGCGAGCTTTCACCGCCGAACATGCGGGCGCCCTGCTGTCGCTTGGGATACTGCACCAGGATGCGGCGCTGGGCGCGCTCCATGAACACGATGAAGGTAATGACGCCGACGATCAGGACCAGCAGGAACAGGATGAAGAAGGTGCTGAGCGCGCCGGTGCGGCCGAGTTCCATCGTGGCCGCGAAAGCCCGCGGCAGTTCCGCGATGATACCGGCGAAGATGATCAGCGAGATGCCCTGGCCAACGCCGCGCTGGGTGATCTGCTCGCCCAGCCACATCAGGAACAGCGTGCCGCCGGTCAGCGTGACCACGGTGGTGAGACGGAAGAACATGCCCGGATCGAGCACGGCGCCGCCGCGTGTACCGGCCATGCCTTCAAGGCCGACGGCAATGCCGTAGGACTGGATCAGCGCCAGGAAAACGGTACCGTAGCGGGTATACTGGTTCAGCTTCTTGCGGCCGGACTCGCCTTCCTTCTTCAGCGCTTCCAGCTGCGGGGTTACCGCAGTCAGCAGCTGCACGATAATGGAGGCCGAGATATACGGCATGATGTTGAGCGCGAAGATGGTCATGCGCTCGAGCGCGCCACCGGCAAACACGTTGAACATGCCGAGGATGCCGCCGGACTGCTGGCGGAAGATATCGGCCATGATCTGCGGATCGATGCCAGGCAGCGGAATATAGGTGCCAAGCCGGTACACGATCAGCGCGCCGATCGTGAACCAGATGCGCTTCTTCAATTCGGTCGCTTTGGCAAATGCCCCAAGATTGAGGCTGCCTGCCATGCGTTCCGCTGCCGATGCCATATGCGAGCCCTAAAATCCGACCGCGTGAACCTGATACGGACGACGGGGCTCGCGCCCCGCCGTTGTGACCTGAAAGGTCTGTCTTACTTCTTCTTGCCCTTGGCCTTCTTCTCGGCCTTCGGCTCGGCTTCGGCCTTCGGGGCGATCAGCACAGTGATGCTGCCGCCAGCCTTCTCGACCGCCGCCTTGGCGGTGCCCGAGGCGCCGCTGACGGTGATGGTGACCTTGGCCTTCAGCTCGCCGGTGCCGAGCAGACGCACGCCGCCGGCCTTGCGCGAGCACAGGCCCGCAGCCTTCAGCGCCGCTTCGTCGATCGGCTTGGTGGCATCGATCTTCTTCTTGTCGATGGCTGACTGCAGGCGACCGATGTTCACGGTCTCGAAATGGACCGGGTTCAACGGATTGAAGCCACGCTTCGGCAGACGACGATAGATCGGGGTCTGACCGCCTTCGAAGCCACTGATGCTGACGCCGGTGCGGGCCTTCTGACCCTTGACGCCGCGGCCCGAGGTCTTGCCCTTGCCCGAGCCGATGCCGCGACCGACGCGCATCCGGTTCTTGCGGGCGCCCTCGTTGTCGGCAATCTGATTGAGACGCATGTTCCTAACCCTTCCGCTCGGACCGGCCTGAAGCCAGTCCTGTGATCCTTAGCCTTCGACCTGCAGCAGATGCTGCACCTTGGCGATCATGCCGCGCACCGAGGGGGTATCCTCCAGCTCGCGGGTCTGATGCAGCTTGCGCAGGCCCAGACCGACCAGCGTGCCCTGCTGATCGGCAGTGCGCTTGTTGGCCGAACGCACCCAGGTGACCTTCACGGTCTTGCCGGCCGGCTTGGCCGTCTTCTTAGCAGCAGCCATGGAGATTACTCCTCGGTCTCGGTACGGCGGCCGAGCAGGTCGGAGACCTTCTTGCCGCGCTTTGACGCGATATGGCGCGGGGCGTTCAGGCCCTTGAGAGCCTCGAAGGTCGCCTTCACCATGTTATGCGGATTCGACGAACCGAGCGACTTGGTCACCACGTCGGCAACGCCGAGCGTCTCGAACACGGCGCGCATCGGGCCGCCGGCGATGATGCCGGTACCGGCCGGAGCCGTGCGCAGAACGACCTTACCGGCGCCATGACGGCCCTCGATGTCGTGATGCAGCGTGCGGCCTTCGCGCAGGTTGACGCGGATCATGTTGCGCTTGGCATGCTCGGTCGCCTTGCGGATCGCTTCCGGCACTTCACGGGCCTTGCCCGAACCGTAACCGACGCGGCCCTTCTGGTCGCCGACGACGACGAGAGCGGCAAAGCCGAAACGACGGCCGCCCTTCACCACCTTGGCAACGCGATTGATGCTTACGAGCTTGTCGACGAGTTCGTTCTCGCCGCGCTCGCGATCACCACCGCGGTCGCCACGATCACGCTCGCCCCGTTCACCCCGTTGAGTAGCAGCCATTGTACCCAAACCTTTCTTAGAATTTCAGACCGGCTTCACGCGCCGCGTCAGCGAGCGCCTTGATGCGGCCGTGATAGAGATAGGCGCCGCGGTCGAAGGTGACATCGGTGATGCCGGCGGCCTTGGCACGCTCGGCGATCAGCTTGCCGACCTCGGAGGCCGCCTTGCTGTCGGCACCGGTCTTCAGCGAACCGCGCAGGCCAGCTTCGAGCGACGAGGCGGCGGCGACAGTCACCCCCTTCACGTCGTCGATCACCTGGGCGTAGATGTAGCGCGAGGAGCGATGCACGCTCAGGCGCGGACGACCATGCGCTGCCGCAATGATCTTGGTGCGGTTGCGCTGCTTGCGGCGCTCGTTCAGCGCGTTCAGGCGAGTCTTCAGGCTCATAGCGGCATCCCTTACTTCTTCTTGCCTTCCTTGCGCAGGATGGTCTCATCAACATACTTGATGCCCTTGCCCTTGTAGGGCTCCGGGGGCTTGATGCCGCGGATGTCCGCTGCGACCTTGCCGACCAACTGCTTGTCCGCACCCGAGATCTTGATCGAGGTGGGCTTTTCCACCTTGATTTCGATGCCGGCCGGGATCGGATAGATGACTTCGTGGCTGAAGCCCATGTTCAGCTGCAGGTTCTTGCCCTGCATCGCCGCACGCAGACCGACGCCGTTGATTTCCAGCTCTTCGTTGAAGCCGTCCTTGACGCCCTTGACCAGGTTGTTCACCAGCGTGCGCTGCATGCCCCACATGGAGCGGGCGCGGCGGGTGACCTGACGCGGCTTGACGGTGATCTTGCCGTCAACCAGCGTGACGTCGAGATCTTCAACGATGGTGAGCTTCAGCTCACCCTTCGGGCCCTTTGCCGTCAGGGTCTGGCCGGCCAACTGGACCTGCACGCCCTGCGGCACGGGAACCGGATGCTTGCCGATACGCGACATGATCAGCTCCTTAGAACACGCGGCAGAGGACTTCGCCGCCGACATTGGCAGCGCGAGCCTCAGTGTCGGACATCACGCCGCGCGGGGTGGACAGGATCGAGATCCCGAGACCGCCACGCACCTTGCCGAGGTCCTTGATTGCCGAATACACGCGACGGCCGGGCTTCGAAACGCGATCGATGGTCTTGATGACCGGCTCGCCTTCGAAATACTTCAGCTCGATGCGCAGGTTGCGCTTGTTGCCATCTTCCTGCAGCTCGTAGCCGCGGATATAGCCTTCCTTCTTCAGCACTTCGAGCACGTTCATACGCAGCTTCGAAGCCGGGGAAGCGATTGCCGCCTTACCCGCCTGCTGCCCGTTACGGATACGGGCAAGCATATCGCCCAGGGGATCGGTCAGAGCCATCTGTTGCTCTCCTTACCAGCTCGACTTGGTCATGCCCGGGATCTGGCCGCTCGAGGCCAGTTCACGGAGCATGTTGCGCGACAACTTCAGCTTGCGATAAACGGCGCGCGGACGGCCGGTCAGTTCGCAACGGTTGCGCACACGGATCTTTGCGGAGTTGCGCGGCAGTTCGGCCAGCTTCAGGGCCGCCTCGAAACGCTCTTCCGGGGTGATCGTCTTGTTCTTGATCGTCGCCTTCAGCTTCGCGCGCTTGGCGGCGAACTGCACCGACATCCTGCGGCGACGCTCATTCTTCTCAACAGCACTGGTCTTAGCCATATCCGGTGTCCCTTCTCGGCTCAGTTCTGGAACGGCATGCGGAAACCGGCCAGCAGGGCCTTGGCTTCCTCGTCCGTCTTCGCCGTGGTGCAGATGATGATGTCCATGCCGCGGGTTGAATCGACCTTGTCGTAGTCGATTTCCGGGAAGATGAACTGCTCCTTCAGGCCGAGCGCGTAGTTGCCGCGGCCATCGAAGCTCTTGCCGTTCACACCGCGGAAGTCGCGCACGCGCGGCAGGGCGATGTTGATCAGGCGGTCCAGGAATTCATACATGTGCTCGCGACGCAGCGTCACCTTGCAGCCGACGCCCTGGCCTTCGCGAAGCTTGAAGTTCGCGATCGCCTTGCGCGACTTGGTCAGGATCGGCTTCTGGCCGGTGATCGCAGCCATTTCGGAGGCCGCGGCGGTCAGCTTCTTCGAGTCCTGGGCAGCCTCGCCCACACCCATGTTGACGACGATCTTGGTGATCTTCGGCACTTCCATGGAATTCTTGTAGCCGAACTTCTCGGTCAGCTGCTTGCGGACCTGCTGTTCGTAGATGTCTTTCATGCGCGGATTGGCCATCTCAGCCTCCATCAGCGATCGATGACTTCGCCGGAGCGCTTTGCAACGCGCACCTTGCGGCCATCTTCGAGGAACTTGACGCCAACGCGGGTCGGCTTGCCGTCCTTGGGGTCGGCGAGCATCACGTTGGAAACATGCAGCGGGGCTTCGCGCTGCTCGATGCCACCGGCCGCAGTGCGGCTCGGCTTGACATGCTTGATCACCTTGTTGGCGCCCTGCACGGTCACGCGATTGCTCTCGCGGCTCACGCTCAGCACTTCGCCGGTCACACCCTTGGAGCGACCAGTGATGACGACAACCTTGTCGCCTTTCTTGATCTTCATAGCTTCAGCCATGGCTCAGAGCACCTCCGGCGCCAGCGAAATGATCTTCATATGGCCCTTGCCGCGCAGCTCGCGGGTGACCGGCCCGAAGATACGGGTGCCGATCGGCTCTTCCTGCTTGTTGATCAGGACAGCGGCATTGCGGTCGAAGCGGATGGCACTGCCATCGGCGCGGCGGATTTCCTTCGCCGTGCGGACGATGACGGCACGATGCACGTCGCCCTTCTTGACCTTGCCGCGCGGGATCGCGTCCTTGACGGACACGACGATCACATCGCCGACCTGGGCAGTCCGGCGCTTCGCGCCACCCAGCACCTTGATGCACTGGACTCGGCGTGCGCCCGAATTGTCGGCGACGTCGAGATTGGTTTCCACTTGGATCATTGGACCTGTACCTCGCTAAACTATCTTGGTGCGGTTCAGGAAGCGTTTTCGACGACGATCCAGCGCTTAAGCTTGGAGATCGGCTTCGATTCCTGAATCGACACAACCTCGCCCTCTTTCCGAGAATTGGTCTCGTCATGGGCGTGGTAATTCTTCGAACGGCGGATGAACTTCTTGTACACCGGGTCCATGATCCGCCGCTCAACCTTGACGACGACGGTCTTGTTGCCCTTGTTGCTCACCACGACGCCCTGCAATACGCGCTTCGGCATCTTTTCTCTCCTTACGCCTTCTTGGCGCCGGCCTGCTTATGCAGGGCGGTGCGCACTCGGGCGACGTCGCGGCGCACTTGCTTCACGCGCGCGGTGTTCTCCAGCTGACCCGTCGCCTTCTGGAAGCGCAGATTGAACTGCTCCTTCTTCAGGTCGACAAGCTTGGTATTCAGCTCATCCTTGGTCTTACCGACCAGTTCACTGTTCTTCATGGCTTAAGCTCCCTCACCCAGGCGGGTGACGACCTTGGTCTTGATCGGCAGCTTGGCAGCGCCGAGCTGGAAGGCTTCCTTGGCGAGATTCGCCGGGATGCCGTCGAGTTCGAACATGATGCGGCCGGGCTTGACGCGGGCCACCCACAATTCGGGCGAGCCCTTGCCGGAGCCCATGCGGACTTCGGCCGGCTTCTTCGACACCGGCACATCCGGGAACACGCGGATCCACATGCGCCCCTGGCGCTTGATGTGGCGGGTGATCGCACGGCGGCAGGCTTCGATCTGGCGGGCGGTGACGCGCGCCGGCTCGAGGGCCTTGAGGCCAAAGGCGCCGAAATTAAGGTCGGTGCCGCCCTTGGCAACGCCCTTGATACGACCCTTAAAGGCCTTACGGAACTTGGTACGCTTCGGTTGCAACATCTCTCGTTACTCCCGGCTCAACCTTGGCGGCCCTGATGGCCCTGATGGCCCTGGACCTGTTCGGCCATGCGCTTGTCCTGCGCCATCGGGTCATGCGCCATGATCTCGCCCTTGAACACCCACACCTTCACGCCGCAGCTGCCATAGGCAGTCTTGGCGGTAGCGCGGGCAAAGTCGACATCGGCGCGCAGCGTATGCAGCGGCACGCGACCTTCGCGATACCACTCAACGCGGGCGATTTCGGCACCGCCGAGACGGCCACCGCAGTTGATGCGGATGCCGCCGGCGCCCAGACGCATCGCCGACTGCACGGCGCGCTTCATGGCGCGGCGGAAGGCCACGCGGCGCTCCAGCTGCTGGGCGATATTCTCGGCCACCAGCTTGGCGTCGAGTTCCGGCTTGCGGATTTCGACGATGTTCAGGTGCACTTCCGACTTGGTCATCTTGGCCAGATCGGAACGCAGCTTCTCGATGTCGGCGCCCTTCTTGCCGATCACCACGCCCGGACGCGCCGAGTGGATGGTGATACGGGCCTTCTTGGCCGGACGCTCGATGACGATGCGGGCGACACCGGCCTGGGCCAGGCGCTGCTCAAGATACGCGCGGATCTTCAGATCCTCGTGCAGCAGACCGGCATATTCCTTGTCACTGGCGTACCAGCGGGAATCCCAGGTGCGATTGATGCCGAGACGAAGCCCGACCGGATTGACTTTCTGACCCATTACGCCTGCTCCCCGCTCTGCACTTCAGCCTTCTTGGCCCGCTTGGGCTTAGACTGGGCCGGAGCCTTCTTCTCTTCTTCGCGCTCGCGCACCACGATGGTGAGGTGGCTGAACGGCTTCAGGATCGGCGCGCCGCGGCCACGGGCGCGGGCGTGGAAACGCCGCATCACCAGGCCCTTGCCGACACTGGCTTCGGCGACGACCAGACGGTCGACGTCGAGCTGATGGTTGTTCTCGGCATTGGCGATCGCCGACTGGAGGACCTTGCGGACATCCTGGGCGATACGACGCTTGGAGAAGGTCAGCTCGGACAGGGCAGCCTCGACCCGCTTGCCGCGGATCAGACCAGCCACCACACCAAGCTTCCGGGGGCTAACACGGATGTTGCGCCCCACGGCCATGGCCTCGTTCTCGCCGAGGCGGGTTTCGCGCGCCTGCTTGCTCATGGTTACTTCTTCGCCTTCTTGTCGCCGGCAGTGTGGCCCGGGAAGGTGCGGGTCGGCGAGAACTCGCCGAACTTATGCCCGACCATATCCTCGGTCACATTCACCGGGATGAACTTGTTGCCGTTGTGGACGCCAAAAGTCAGGCCGACGAACTGCGGCATGATCGTCGAACGCCGCGACCAGGTCTTGATGACCTCTTTGCGACCCGACGACGCAACCTTGTCGGCCTTGCTCAGCAGATACCCGTCAACGAACGGGCCCTTCCAGACAGAACGTGTCATGATCTACCTCCTAGCCCGATCAGCTATGCTTGCCCGACGGGCGGCGACGCAGGATCATATTCTGCGTCCGCTTGTTGTTGCGCGTGCGCTTGCCCTTGGTGTTCTTGCCCCACGGGGTCACCGGATGGCGACCGCCAGAGGTGCGACCTTCACCACCACCATGCGGATGGTCGATCGGGTTCATGGCCACGCCGCGAACGGTCGGGCGAATGCCCATCCAGCGCTTGCGGCCAGCCTTGCCAAGCTTGGTGTTCTGGTTGTCCGGGTTGGACACGGCGCCGATGGTGGCCATGCACTCGGCCTGCACCAGACGCTGCTCACCCGAGGCCAGACGAACCAGGGCCATGCCCTGATCCTTGCCGACCAGCTGCACGAAGCTGCCGGCCGAACGGGCCATCTGGCCACCCTTGCCCGGCTTCATCTCCACATTGTGGATGATGGTGCCGACCGGGATCGACTTCAGCGGCATCGCATTGCCCGGCTTGATGTCGGCCTTCTCGCCCGACACCACGCGGTCGCCGGCCTTCAGGCGCTGCGGGGCAATGATGTAGGCCAACTCGCCGTCATCATACTTGAGCAGCGCGATGAACGCGGTGCGGTTCGGGTCATACTCGATCCGCTCGACCACGGCGCCGATGTCGAACTTGCGGCGCTTGAAGTCGATCATGCGATAGCGGCGCTTGTGGCCACCACCGATGTGACGGGTCGTGATGCGACCGAAATGGTTGCGGCCACCGGTCTTCTTCAGGCCCTCGGTCAGTTCCTTGACCGGGCGGCCCTTATGCAGCTGCGAGCGGTCGATCAGCACAAGGCCGCGGGTCGACGGCGTAACTGGCTTGTAAGTCTTCAACGCCATGGCTTCAGATCCCCGTCGTCACGTCGATCTTGTGGCCGTCGGCGAGGGTAATCATCGCCTTCTTCCAATCCGAGCGCTTGCCCGGCTCGCCACGAAAGATCTTGGTCTTGCCCTGCACCAGCAGCGTGTTGACCGCCTTCACCTTGACCTTGAACAGCGCCTCGACGGCGGCCTTGATCTGCGGCTTGGTGGCGGACAGCGGCACCTTGAAGGTGACCTGATTGTACTCGGAAGTACGGGTCGCCTTTTCGGTGATCACCGGGGACAGGATCACATCGTAATGGTTCACGTTGCTCATTTCAGGCGAGCCTCCAGAGCCTCGACCGCGGCCTTGGTCAGAACCAGGGTGTCACGGCGCAGGATGTCGTAAACGTTGGCGCCCTGCTCCGGCAGAACGTCGACGTTGTGGATCGCACGGATGGCGCGGGCGAAATTCTCGTCCAGCACCTTGCCGTCGATCACCAGCGCGCTCTCAAGGCCCATGCCCTTCAGCTTGCTGGCGAGATCCTTGGTCTTGCCGACCGACAGAACGGCGCTGTCGACGATCTTCAGCTTGCCTTCGGCCAGCTTGGTCGACAGTGCGGTCTTCAGGGCCAGCTTGCGGACCTTCTTCGGCAGGTCGATGGCGTGGCTGTGCGGCACCGGGCCGAAAGCCTTACCACCACCGCGGAACTGCGGAGCGCGGATGCCGCCGTGGCGGGCGCCGCCCGAGCCCTTCTGCTTGACGATCTTGCGGGTCGAACCGGCAACTTCGCCATAGGTCTTGGTCTTGTGAGTGCCCTGCTGGCGCTTGGCAAGCTGCCAGATCACATAGCGCTGCAGCAGGTCGGCACGCGGCGGCAGGCCGAACACGTCCTTGGACAGCGTCAGCTTGCCCGAGTCCTTGTTCTCCAGCGTCGTCACGGCGACTTCGATTGTCTCAGCCATGATCATCTACCTTTACTTGGCGGCCTTGAGAGCGGCCGGCATCGGCAGATCCTTAGCGCGCGGCTTCTTCACCGCGTCACGGACCACCACATACTGACCCTCGGAGCCGGGAATGCTGCCCTTGACCATGATCAGGCCGCGGTCAGCGTCCGTGCGCACGATCTGCAGGTTCTGCTGGGTGCGCTGACGGTCGCCCATATGGCCGGCCATCTTCTTGCCCTTGAACACCTTGCCCGGATCCTGGCGCTGACCGGTCGAACCATGCGAACGATGGCTGACCGACACGCCGTGGCTGGCTTCCAGGCCGCGGAAATTGTGGCGCTTCATGACGCCGGCAAAGCCCTTACCGATCGTGGTGCCGGTCACGTCGACAAACTGGCCGACAATGAAATGCTCCACCGACAGTTCGGCGCCGACTTCCACCATCGCCTCGGCCGGGATGCGGAACTCGACAAGCTTGCGCTTGGGTTCGACATTCGCCTTGGCAAAGTGGCCGCGCAGGGCCTTGGTGACATTCTTCGGCTTGGCGGCATCGACGCCGAGCTGGAGGGCGGTATAGCCATCCTTCTCAGCGGTGCGCTGCGCCACCACCTGGCAGTTGTCCACCTTCAGCACGGTGACGGGCACATGTGTGCCGTCCTCCGAGAACAGCCGGGTCATCCCCAGCTTGCGTGCAACCAATCCGGTCCGCATGGGTTCGCTTCCCTTACAGCTTGATCTCGACATCCACGCCGGCGGCGAGGTCGAGCTTCATCAGCGCGTCCACCGTCTGCGGGGTCGGGTCGACGATGTCCAGGAGCCGCTTATGGGTGCGGATCTCGAACTGCTCGCGCGACTTCTTGTCGATGTGCGGCGAACGGTTCACGGTGAACCGTTCAATATGAGTCGGCAGCGGGATCGGGCCACGCACGCGCGCACCGGTGCGCTTTGCGGTGGAGACGATCTCGCTTGTGCTCTGGTCGAGCACCCGATGATCGAACGCCTTGAGGCGGATGCGGATATTCTGGCTATCCATGGTCCTGTGTCCTGTCTGACGCTCGATACTTACGCGATGACCTTGGCGACGACGCCGGCGCCGACGGTGCGGCCGCCTTCGCGGATCGCGAAGCGCAGGCCTTCGTCCATGGCGATCGGCGCAATCAGCTCGACTTCCATCGACACGTTGTCGCCCGGCATCACCATTTCAACGCCG